>JBMSXD010000013.1:0-20680 GCA_049425265.1 Solirubrobacterales bacterium | reverse complement strand
ATGCCGCTCTCTCGGACGGCGATCGTGCTTTCGGCGATGCTGCTGGGTGCCCTTCAGGTAACGGTCGAGGCGATCCTGATCATCGGGGTCGGCCTGATCCTCGGAGCCGATCCGGTCACGGGAGTCCCGGGGCTTCTCGCGGTCCTCCTCTTCTCGCTGCTGTGGGGCCTCGGGTTCGCCGGGTACTCAGTTGCCACCGGCCTCTTGACCGGGAATGCAAGGGCCGCACAGTCGGCCACCTTCATCTTCTTCCCACTGCTCTTCCTCGCGCCGGTCTTCCTCCCGTTCGACCAACTGGCGCCCTGGATCCAGGTCGTTGCCCGGGTCAATCCGACCACCTACATGCTCGAGGGCATGAGGTCCCTGATGATCGATGGCTGGATCGCCTGGCCTTTGATCAAGGCCCTGATTGCCGGGACGCTCTTCGCCGGCATCACACTGACCTGGGCGGCCCGGGTGGCGGTCCGAAAGACATCCCGAAGCTGAGCGCGACGGTCTGAGAACCTCTACCTTCGAATCAGCAACGGGGCGATAGGAGGTTCGGGAGTGGACATAGAGGGAAGCAGGGTCTTGGTCGCCGGGGCGACCGGAGCACTGGGCGGACGGCTCGCCCGGGAACTGAGCGGGAGGGGTGCGAAACTCGTCCTTGCCGGGCGGGACTCCGCGAAGCTGGCCGAACTCGGAGAGGAGCTCGACTGCCAGACCGTGGTGTTCGACTATTCCGACCCGGACTCGGTGTCCGGGGCGGTCGATTGGGCCTGCGATGAACTCGGGGGACTCGACTGCCTGGTAGTAGCGACCGGGGCGGTCGCCTTTGGCGAAGCACGGGAACTGGATCCCGAGATCCTTTCCGGCCTGATCGAGGCGAACGCCGCGGGTCCGATCCACCTGATTACCGAGGCCCTGCGACGGATCGAACCGGGCGGCTCCGTGGTCGCCATCACCGCCGTGGTCGCCGAGTTCCCGACCGCCGGGATGGCCGCCTACTCCGCGTCGAAGGCGGCCCTCGCGGCCTTCCTGGCCGCTACCCGACGGGAGATGCGAAGGGAGGTCGACATCCTCGAGGTCAGCCCAGGCCACATGGAGACGGGGTTCGCCGACCGGGCGCTCGCCGGGGAGCCCCCCTCGATGCCCGAGGGAGAGGACGTGGATGCCCTTATCGGCCAGATTGTCGAGGCGATTTCCGAGGGCAGGCGGGAGATTCGGTACGACCCGAAGTCGAGGGAGATCACGGTGAAATGAGCGGGGTGCTGCTGGTCTGTGCCGCGTCGACGCTGTTCATGGTCGGGGTGACCTGGTTCGTGCAGGCCGTCCACTACCCGCTCTTCGAGATGGTCGGGGAGGAGCGCTTCGCCGCTTTCCACGATTTCCACTCGAGACGAACCGGTTACGTGGTCGCACTGCCGATGCTCCTCGAGCTCCTAACCTCTCTGGTGCTGGTTGCCGAGCCCCCCGGGGGGTTGAGATGGCTGGCGATCGCCGGCGCACTGCTGGCGGTCGCGATCTGGGTCTCGACCCTGACCCTGCTCGCCCCTCACCACGGACGGATCGGGCGCGAGGGGCCCTCGGTCGGGAGCCTCACCCGCCTGATTCGACTCTCCTGGCCGAGGACCCTCCTCTGGAGCGCCCACGGAGCCGTGGTCGTGGCGATGCTTGCCCTGGCGATGGCCGATCGATGAATCCATCGACGAAAGATCAGGAATCGACCGGGTCCACGATCCAGGACGGTGCCCGGACCCTTGGCGCGACGGTCGGCCACGCCGTGGTCGATGTCCCTACCGCCCCTCCCGACCAGACCGTCGCCACGACCCTCGATCGGCTCGCCGCAGGAGATCTCGCGGTAGTCCGGATGGTGGTCGTGGTCGAGGGCCAGCGGCCGGTGGGCCTCGTCCCGATCGAACGCCTCTATTCCGCGGCTGGGGAGGAGACCCTCGGCTCGGTGATGGAGGGAGAGCCACCGATCGTCACCTTCGACACCGACGAGGAGCTCGCTGCCCACGACATGGCCGATGCCGGGGCCGGCTGCCTGGTCGTGGTCGGCCCGGGCGGCGGGCTGGTCGGGCTGGTCTTCCCCGAGCAGATGCTCGATGTCCTGCTGGCCGAGCACGACGAGGACATGGCCCGGATCGGCGGTTACCTGACTTCGTCCCGCCAGGCGCGTCACGCCGCGAGGGAGGGGCTTCTTCCCAGACTCTGGCATCGGCTTCCCTGGCTGATCGTTGGACTGCTGGGGGCGATGCTCTCGGCCGTGATCATGAGTGCTTTCGAGTCGGAGCTCGATGCGAACGTCCTGCTCGCCCTTTTCGTACCGGCAATCGTCTACATGGCGGGTGCGGTAGGAGTACAGACCCAGACAGTGCTGATCCGGGCCTTCGCGGTCGGTGTCAGAACTCGGGAAATCTTCCTGAGGGAGCTAGTGACCGGCCTTCTGATCGGTCTTGTCGTGGGAGGGCTTTTCCTCGCCTTTGCGTTTGTCGGTTGGGGAGATTTCCGGGTAGCCCTGGCGGTCTCCATCGCACTCTTTGCAAGTTCGCTCGCCTCAACCCTTGTAGCCATGGTCCTGCCCACGGTCTTCGCCCGTCTGGGCGCAGATCCGGCGTTTGGTTCGGGACCGCTTGCGACCCTGATCCAGGATCTCTTTTCGATCCTGGTCTATTTCGCTGTCGTAACCGTGATCGTCTTCTGAGAGGTGCTCCTTGCGGGGCCCTTGACCGGCAGTGACCCACGGCTTCCTCCGATATCTTTCCTGTCCTTCGAAGCTTTCTGGTTCAACGCGTGTCTTTTGGGAGAGGAAGCGAAGTCGGGAGAACGGTTTCAGGGGAGGAGATGGTGATCGGAGAATTCGGAGAAAGAATCGGGACCAGAGGGGTCTTTGCAATTGGGCTGGCGCTTCTCTGCCTGGTTGCAGCCCTGTTCTGGGCAAAGCCGGCCTCCGCAGTCACCTACGAGACCGGTTACAACCCGGATGGACTGCCCACTGAGGCGGGGTGTTTCTGGACCGGGCCATTCACCCGGAAGAACCCCAAGACCAACGTCGCCGTTCCCGGAACCGAGATTACCTACTGGGGGGCCAAGTTCCGGACCCCACCGGGATCGACCCTCACGCTGAGGGGCGCCTTTCCCCACGCTCGGTACTCCTCATTGAATTCCTACGACAATCTTGGGGCGTCGCAGACCTCGCTCCCCGATCGCGACATCACCCCGGACCCCGGGTCGATCAACCCGGGACTCCCGGGAGCCAACCGGACTGCAACCAACCGTAGCTACACGGTCGAGGTCCGCGGCGAAGCGCCGCCCGCAACCCCGGCAGGCAACACCCTCTACGCGGCCCCCGTCGCCGATGGGTACCAGACGATCATCTACCGGGTCTACATCCCGGATCGTGGACGCGACCTGGCAGGTGGGACCGGGGTCCCCGTTCCCTCGCTTCGCCTGGCTGGCGGACAGGTGCTGGAAGGGTCCGATCTCTGCAACCAGATGAACTCGATCCATTACTTCGCCTCGACCACGATGGACCCCCAGACCTACCAGACCCTGGTCAACTGGCCGGGTCGAGATCCGCTGACCAACCCGGCGGTCAACCCGATGGAGTTCTCGAGGTACTGGAACCTCCAGAACGTGGTCGCTCGGTACAAGACTCCGGCGGAGCAGCGGGAAGCTTGGCGTCTATTCCCCAACTACGCCGGCACTCAGTACGACAACCGGGACGCCCGGTACATGACTAGCGGCTTCAGCTTTCGCTTCGGCAAGGTAATCGTGCTGAAGGGAAAGCTGCCGACCACTCCCAGGACGCTCAATGGGCAGAAGAAGATGACCACCGGCCAACTGGTCGCCTGGGACATGTGCATCATCCAGGCGCTCGTCACCACAAAGACTTGGAACTGCGTGTTCGACGAGCAGCTCCCTCTTAGAGGAGGGAAGAAGCGCGAGTACACGATCGTTATCTCGCAACGGGCTAATCGGCCGAAGAACGCCCGGACGAGGTGCGGCGTTTGGTGGATGGCTCCCGACCCCGACGGTGATGGCGGGGGCAGGACCGACGTCGGCCAGCTCCTGACGAGGAACGTCCTACCGGCCGAGAACTACAGACGGTCGAGCTGGGGTGTTCCCACTCCGTTTCCGGCCGATGCAATTCGAACCATGGGGCCCTACTACCCGAAGGGCACCTACACAACCAAGAAGTCCTTCGAGAAGCGCGGTTGTCCGAAGAAATAGGTCCGGATGGGTCGAGCCGCGAGGCGGCGGGGGAGGGTGGACGCCCTCCCAACCTCCTGCTGATCATCACCGACCAGCAGCGCCCCCCGATGCACTGGCCGGACCAGCCGGAGTGGGTCGAGGAGCTCCTTCCCGCTGACGCCGAGCTCCGCCGCACGGGTGCCGCCTTCGAGAACGCCTGCGTTGCCAGCTGCATGTGCTCGCCGAGCCGGGCATCGCTGCTGACCGGCCGGTGGCCCGCCGAGCACGGGGTCGAGCTGACCCTGACCCAGGGCGGGGCGAAGATCAAGCCCGAAAACGCCCCGGCGGCAGCCGCCGGAGCTGCACGGGCGGTCGCCGGGGGCGAGATCGACCTGGGGCGCGCCGTGAAGATGATGGTCCGCTCGGCGACCCGACCGGCCGACGGCGGTAAGGGTGAGCGTGAGCTCGACCCGGAAACCCCGAACCTGGCGACGATCCTTGCCCGGGCCGGCTACCGGACCTTCATCAAGGGCAAGTGGCACCTGACCCAGCCAGTCGACGGGGAGGAGTGGTCGGTGCGCGATGCGGAACGGCTGGCCGAGGAGTTCAGCCTCGAGGGGTGGGAGCCGCCGGACGCCGGGGAGAACATCGAGCCCGAGCATTTCGGTGGGGGCAAGATTGCCGGTCGCTCGAAGCAGGGTTTCGATGAAGACTTCCGTCGCCAGGTCGAGGCCTTCCTTGCCGACCCGCCCCCCGAGCCATGGGCCCTCGTTTTCTCCCTGGTCAACCCCCACGACGTGCTCGCCTATCCGGACTCCTTCTCGGAAGGGGGATACAGCCCATCCGACTGGGAGGACCTCGAGGAGATCGGGCTACCCCCGACCGTCGACGAGGCTCTCCTCAACAAACCTTCGACCCACGTCTTCCAGAAGTTCGGCCAGGCCAGCTTCATCGGAGGTCTGGCCAATGACGAACAGCGCCTCGACTACTGTCGCTTCTACGCCCACCTCCAGCGGCTCGCCGACCGCCACATCGGCTCGGTGGTCGATGCCCTAGGTGACAAGAACGATCCCCAGTCGCTCCGGTCGAGGACCCTGATCGTCAAGACCTCCGACCACGGCGACATGGGCATGTCGCATGGCGGCCTGCGGCAGAAGATGTTCAATGCCTACGAGGAGACGATCCGGGTCCCGCTCGTCTTTTCCAACCCGCTTGTCTTCCCCGATTCGGTGGAGCTCGAAGTCCCGGTCTCGCTATGCGACGTCGTCCCTACGCTCGCCTCGGTCGCAGGGGTAGAGACGGGGGAGGACGGACTTCGCGGGCGGGACCTCTCTCCCTGGATGGCGGCCGCAACTTCCCCGAATCGGAAGGGTCTTGCGGCCTCCGGTGTCGACTTCGGCCCGCTCGAAGGGAAGGGCCAGGATCCACCCGAGGACCGGGCCGTGCTCTTCGCCTTCGACGACCACCAGTGCGGCACTGCGTACACGGACGTCACCCCGAGGCCTAACAGGATTCGGGCGGTGAGGGCCAGGGATTCGATGTACGCCGTCTACTTCGATCCGGACGACCCGTCGAACCGGGAGTACGAGCTCTACGACCTCATCCGCGACCCGAACCAGATCGACAATCTGGTCGACGTCGCCACCGGGCGCGTTCGGGACCCCCGCGACGAGCCGCTCAGGGAGCGGATGGCCCTGGCACTCGACCGGACCGCAGCAGAATGCGGGAGTCCGCTCCCCGCCTGATGGAAGATCTGGCCGGCGAGACAGGACCGCTGGGCACCGAGCCCGATGGAGCGACCGGCCGGCGCTTCGAGCGGTTCGTGGCAATCGGGGACAGCCAGACCGAGGGGGTGGGCGATCTGCCGAACGCCGACGGAACCGACCGAGGCTGGGCCGACCGGTTCGCCTCGACGCTGGCCCGGGAGCACCCGGAGCTCCTCTACGCGAACCTCGCAATCCGCGGTCGAAAGACCGAACAGGTCCTCGACGAGCAGTTCGAGCCGGCCCGGGCGATGGAGCCCGATCTGGTCAGCGTGATCGCCGGCATGAACGACCTGATCAGGCCCGGTTTCGACGTCGACCGCACTGTGGAGATGATGGACGAGATGGAGCGGGCCTTCGTGGACTTGGGGGCAACCGTCATGACGATCACCTACCCCGATCCCGATGGCCTCGGTCCGATAGGGAAGATGGTCGAAGACCGGGTCCGAGAGTTCAACCAGGGAATTCGCGAGACCACCACAGCCAACGGAACCCTGCTGCTCGACCTCGAACCGATCAAGGCCACTTCGGACACGAGAATCTGGCGCCCCGATCGACTCCACCTCAACCCGGACGGGCATTGGCGGATGGCTCAGGGGATGCTTTCGCTCGTCAGCCCACAGCTCGCCGACCCGGCCTGGGAGGAACCGCTGCCGCCTCCGTTGCCAGAGTCGGCCGGAGGGCGGGCAATGGACGAGGCCGAGTGGGTGGTCCGTTACCTCCTGCCGTGGGTCGGCCGTCGGTTGACCGGTCGCTCCTCCGGCGACGGCCGAGCCGCCAAGCGGCCCGAATACGGCCCTCCTCCAGCAGACGCCTGAAACAATGGGGGCGATGGCCTCCGAACTGCTCGACTACCTGACCTGGTTCGGAGCCTCGCCAGGATTCTCGTTCGCCGACACCTATGCGCTGGGGACCCTGTTC
Organism: Solirubrobacterales bacterium; assembly: GCA_049425265.1. Lineage (GTDB taxonomy): Bacteria > Actinomycetota > Thermoleophilia > Solirubrobacterales > 70-9 > 67-14. The sequence continues at coordinate 13,820 of JBMSXD010000013.1, read as the reverse complement.
GGGGGCCTCGCCCTTTTCGCGGCGATCTGGGCACTCTCATCCCAGGGACAACGGACGGTTACACCGGCGGTCGTCTACCTGCTGCTGGGGGGCGCCGCCGCTGTTGGCCTCCACCTTTCCGGGATCGAGGTCCTCGACCCGATCCAGGACCCGGACGTGATCGAGCGTCTTGCCGAGGTGTCGGTGATCATCGCCCTTTTCGCGGCCGGGTTGCGGATCGATCGGCGGCTCGGCTGGAAGAGATGGCGCTCCACGATTCTCCTGATCGGGCTTGTCATGCCGATCACGATCGGGGCAATCACGATCTTCGCCAACACACTGATGGGACTTTCGATCGGTGCGGCGCTCACCCTGGGTGCGGCGCTTGCCCCGACCGACCCAGTCCTCGCGAGGCAGCTCCAGGTCGGGCCCCCGGGAGAGGGGGACAAGACCGAGAGCCACTTCGCCCTCACCTCCGAGGCAGGCCTGAACGATGGTCTCGCCTTCCCCTTCGTCTTCCTCGGGATCCTGATCGCCTCCGGGGGCGGGGCGAACTGGCTCGGAGAGTGGGCGCTCCCCGACGTGCTCTATGCGATCCCGGTCGGTCTCGCGGTCGGGGCGGCCAGTGGCTTCGGGATCGGTTACGGAGCCGACTGGCTAAGGGGTAAGGGACTCCTCAGCGAGGAGTTCGACGGTTGGGTGGCGCTCGCGGCTGTCCTCGTGATCTACGGGGTCACCGAGGTGATCGGCGCTTACGGATTCCTCGCCGCCTTCGCCGGTGGACTTGCCTTTCGCCGCTACGAGTGGGATCACGAAGCCCACCACCGGGTGCACACGGGCGCCGACCTGGTCGAGAACATCACCGAGCTGGCGATGATCCTCCTGTTGGGGAGCACCATCACCATCGTCGGATTGGAAACCCCGGGTCTCTGGGGCTGGCTGCTCGTTCCCGCCCTGTTGCTCGCGATTCGGCCGCTAGCCGTCCTCGGGTCCTTCGTCCGGTCGCCGGTACCGATGCGGCAGAGGATCTTCATCGGCTGGTTCGGGATTCGGGGGGTCGGTTCGTTCTACTACGCGGCGGTAGCGATCAGTTCCGGTGCCCTCACGCTCGCCGAGTCGAACACGATCTACTGGACGATCATCGCCTGTGTCGGGGTCTCGATCATCGTCCACGGCCTGACCGCGAGAACGGCGACCCGGAACCTCGACCGCGCCAACTGCACCTGACTGCCGACCGCCGATGACCCCTACGCCCGGTCCGAACCGGGTCCCACCGCATCCCAGGCCGCCCGACCGAGATCCTCGCGGTACTCGCCGAGTGGCCGATCGAGCAGACCCGCGAGGTGGAGTCGGGCGAGTTCCTGGGTTGGCGCGAAGACCAGCGCATGGAGCAGCGCAACCGAGTCCGTCCCGATGGCTCCCGCGTTGCTCGCCTGCCTGACCCATCCCGATAGCGCCCGGAAAAGGATCCGGTTCGATTCCGCCAGCCTCGGGCCGAGCGGTCCGGCCGCGAGGGCGGCCCTGCCGGCGGCGACCGCACGGGCCCTCTCGGGCTCTTCCTCGGTCCACCCGACATGGAGGTCGACCAGCCCCCTGACGGCTCCTTCGGGATCGTCGGAGTTCGCCTCGATCACGGCGAGAGAGAGGTCCCGGTACTCCTCGAGCCAGGCAAGCACCTGCTCGTCGTCCTGAACGTCGACTTGATCACCCATCGCTCGATTCTCCCACCGATCGGGTGGCCGCATCGAGCGCAGGTAGAGTTTCGGGGAGGATGGAGTCTGAAAAAGGCGTAGATGGACGACGACCCGTCGTCTAGTAAGGGGCGCCTTCCCGTCACGTCCACGCGGGGGAAGGCGCTCAAATCGTGATCGAAGTCCTCCTGCTCCTCGCCGGGGTGGTTCTGGTCGTCCTCTGCGGCCTCTTCGTCGCCGCCGAATTCTCCTTCGTCACGGTCGACCGGGTCGCGGTCGAGCGAGAAGCCGAGGCCGGAGACCGAACGGCGGCAGGTCTCGAGCGGGCCCTCGAGAGCCTCTCGACCCAGCTCTCGACCGCCCAGGTCGGGATAACGGTCACCAACCTCGGAATAGGCTTCCTCGCCGAGCCGGCCCTGGCTCAGCTGCTCGAGGGACCGCTCGGAGCCCTCGGAGTGTCGGGCGATGCGGTGACCGGAGTTGCCGTTGCGGTCGGCTTCGTCCTGGCCAACATCGTCACCGTGATCTTCGGCGAGCTGGTCCCGAAGAACCTCGCGATCGCCCGGCCGATGGGGACCGCTCGCCGCGTTCAGACATTCCAGCGCTCCTTCACCTTTCTGTTCGGTCCGGTGATCCGGGTGGCAAACGGCTCGGCGAACCGGATCCTCCTGCGGCTCGGCATCGAGCCACAGGAGGAGCTGGCCGCCTCCCGTTCGGCCGAGGAACTCGCCTCCCTCGTCCGGCGCTCGGCCGAGCAGGGCCTGCTCGAGGAGAAGACGGCCGAGCTGATGGAGCGGTCGGTCGAGTTCGGAGAGCACCGGGCCGATGACGTGATGACGCCCCGGGTTCGGGTCGAGACCGTCCAGCCGGGCGACCCGGTCTCCGCGGTGATCGAGGCCGCCCGTACGACCGGTCGCTCCCGCTTTCCGGTGATCGGCGACGGCGAGGAAGAGGTCGAGGGAATCGTCCACGTAAAGCATGCGGTGACGATCCCGTTCGAGGACCGGGACTCGGTGCCGGTCAGGGAGGTCATGGCCCCGCCGGTGCTCGTGCCGAGCAGTCTCGAGCTCGATCACCTCTTGACCGAGTTGAAGAAGGTTGGGCTCCAGATCGCGGTCGTGGTCGACGAGTTCGGGAGCTTCGACGGCATCGTGACGCTCGAAGACCTGATCGAGGAGATCGTCGGCGAGGTCCGTGATGAACACGACCCCAAGGAGGACCCGGTGGTCGAGCTGGGTCCACGTTCGTGGAGGGTCTCGGGCCTGCTGAGGCCCGACGAGATTGAGGACCGGACCGGAATCGAGCTGCCCGAGGACGAGGAGTACGAGACGGTTGCCGGCCTGATCGCCTTCGAGATCGACCGGGTTCCCGGTCAGGGCGACTACATCGGGGTCGACGCCAGGGATCGCGCGAACGACGGTGCGCCCGTTCGGGTCAGGCTCTCGGTCGTACGGATGGACGGGCTTCGGGTGGACCGGGTCAAGATGGAGGTACTCGGTGAAGGCGAGGAGACCGGGGAAATGGCCCTGCCGTGACGGTCACCCTGGCACTGGTCATTTCGGTCGGCCTGCTCGGGCTGAACGCCTTCTTCGTCGGGGCCGAGTTCGCTCTGATCTCAGCCCGCCGGGCCGAGATCGAGCCGCGGGCAGAGGCCGGAAGCAGGGTTGCCGGGATGACCCTCAAGGCGATGGAGAACGTCTCCCTGATGATGGCCACGGCCCAGCTCGGCATCACCCTCTGCACCCTCGGGCTCGGTGCACTCGCCAAGCCTGCCGTCGGGACGATCCTCGAGGACCTGTTCGGCCTCGCTTCGATCCCGGACTCCGTCGCCTACCCGGTCTCGGTCGTGCTGGCACTCTCGATAGTCGCCGCCCTCCACGTGGTGATCGGTGAGATGGTCCCGAAGAACATCGCGCTCGCCAAGCCCGATCGTTCGGCCCTCGCCCTGGCCGGAACCCTGCGGGCTATCTCGATCCCGCTCTACCCCGTGATCGGCCTGATGAACGTCACGGCCAACCTGATCCTCAGGGCGGTCGGGGTCCAGCCGAGGGATGAAGTGACCAGCGCATTCACCCGGGATGAGGTCGCCGGGTTCGTGGAGCACTCCCATCGCGAGGGCGTCCTCGACCTGCAGGAGGAGCAGCTCCTGGCCGGCGCCCTCGAGCTGGAAGAGGAGGACGCCCGCTCGGTCCTGCTTCCGATCGACGAGATCGAGTCACTTCCGGTGACTGCCACGGCAGCCGAGGTGGAAGAGGCATCGGCGAGGACCGGCTTCTCCCGTTTTCCGGCCACCCGCGATGGCGAAATGATCGGTTACCTGCACCTAAAGGACGCACTCGAGGGTGGCGACGCCGGACGGGATCGGCCGATCGACGACCAACTGATTCGGCCGCTGCCGACCGTTCGATCCCGTCGCCGGCTCCGGTCGGTCCTGGAGGAGATGATTACGGCCGACTCCCACCTTGCCCGGGTGGTCGATGACCGGGGCGGAACGGTGGGTGTGGTCACCCTGGAGGACGTCCTCGAGGAGCTGATCGGCGAGGTGAGGGACGCGACTCGGAAGGTACGACGGTAGGGGTCGACCCGACCCTCAGGGGGCCGGACGGTCACCGAATACGGCCGAACCGACCCTGACGATCGTCGCCCCCTCGGCGATCGCCACCTCGAGGTCCCCACTCATCCCCATCGATAGTTCCCGCATCTCGACTCCCTCGATCGCTGCATCCCGGACGCGGTCTGCGGTCTCCCTCAGGGCCGAGAGACTCGGTCGGGTGACCTCGGGATCCTCGGAGAACAGGCCGATCGTCATCAGCCCTCGGACCCGCAGGGCATCCCTCCTGGCTATCTCGCGGGCGAACTCGACGGCCTCGTCGGGTTCGATCCCGAACTTGCTCTCCTCGCCCGTGGTGTTGACCTGGATCAGGACCTCCATCGTCTCGCCTTCCCGCTCGAGCCGGCCCTGGAGTCGGTCGGCGAGGGAGGTTCGGTCGAGCGACTCGATGCAGGACACATAGGGCACCAGCGCGTTGACCTTGTTCGACTGGAGGTGGCCGATGAAGTGGCGCTCGTACTCCAGGTCGGTCAGGGCCTCGTACTTGGGTCGAACCTCCTGGACCCGGTTCTCGCCGACCAGGTCGGCCCCGGCTTCGATCGCCACCCTGATCCGCTCCGGGCCGACGGTCTTGGTCGCGAGGAGCAGCCTGACCTGGCCCGGCTCCCGGCCGGCATCGAGGGTTGCCCGGGCGATCCTCCCCTCGACTTCCGCGAGTCGGGTCCGGATCAGCTCGGCCTCTTCGGCCGGCACTCTCCCTTCGGGATCCGACCCCAATGCCGGGCCCCGAAACCTCAGGCGAGGCCCTCGGCCTCGTACTCCTTCAGGTAACCCTCGAACAGGCGCATGTGTCCCTCCTCGTCGGCGAGGATCGTGATCACCATGTCCTGGGTAACGGGATCGACCCCGTCGGTGGCCTGGATCAGGTCGGAGTAGTAGGAGATCGCACCGGCTTCGGCCTCGATCACTCCCTTGATCACGTGGACGATGTCCCTGGGATCCTTGGCCGGTTGGAGGTAGGTCTGGTCGGGTCGGAACTCCATCGACCCGGGCACTACCCCATAGAGCTCCTTGATCCGCTTGGCGTAGAGCTGGGCGTGCCCGAGCTCCTCCTGGATGTCCGTCTGGAGCGAGGCGACGACCTCCTGCGCCCTTACTCCGTCCGGGTTTACCGAGTTGGCGATGTAGTTCATCACGGTCTCGATCTCCATCCAGTAGGCCTTGGTCAGCATTCCGACGATCTCTTCCCGCTTGGCCGATGCTGCCTCGCCGAGGATCCCTTCACCCATCTGCTCCGAATCTCCTTGTCGTTCGCTTGCCGGGACGGCCGTTCGGTCCGACCCGACCTGAACCTAGCAGTGGGCGTCGTCCCGGGCAGCCGGGTTCCGGTTACCTGGGCCGGTGGCGCCCCGGCGATACCCTGACCCAGAGTTCGGGGAGCTACCCGCCCCGAAACCGCAACCAGATGAATCCCACAGTCCTCGCACTGATCGAGCTGGTCCCGCTGACCGCCGCCGTCGTCTTCTACTGGAAGAGGGCGATGAATCTGGCCTGGGACGACCGGCCGGTCCCGGCCTGGAGACAGGCCTGTTTCGGGACGGGACTCTTCCTCGCTGCCTTCGTCATGTTCAACCCGGTCGGCTACCTGGCGGACGAACTGGTGATCGCCCACATGGTCGAGCACCTGTTCATAGGCGATATCGCCAGCCTGCTGATCGTTCTGGGCCTGACCCGGTCGATCCTCCAGCCGATCCTGGCGCTGCCCCTGATCGGCCGTCTCCAGGTGCTGGTCAACCCGCTCGTCGCCTTTCCGCTCTGGGCCGCGAACCTCTTCATCTGGCACATCCCCGCCTTATACGACGCAGCCTGGGGAAGCAGCCTCACCCACGGTCTCGAACACGCCATGTTCCTCGGTTTCGGGGTCCTGATGTGGATGCCGGTATTCGGCCCGCTTCCGACGCCGACCTGGTTCGGACCCGGCTTGAAGGTTGTCTATGTCGTGGTCGTGCGGTTCACTGCGGCGATCCTCGGGAACATCCTGATGTGGAGCCAGGTGACCCTCTACGAGAGCTATGCCGTCGGTCAGGCAAAGTGGGGCCTCACCGCGGTGGCAGACCAGAGCATCGCCGGGGTGATCATGATGATCGAGGGGACCTTCCTGATCTTCGGGGTCCTCGCCTGGACTTTCTTCGAGTCGGCTCGCCAGAGCACCCGTAAGCAGGAGTTGCTCGACCTGGCCTTCGAGGAAGGGATCGAACTCGATCCCGAACGGGCGGACCGGGCCGTCAAGGCGGGCCACGGGGACCTGCTCGAGCGAAGGATCCGCTCGGGCGAGATCCGAAGGGGTGCCGGGGTTTGAGCCCGGGATCGCCCTCCGGTCCGGTCCCGAGGAGGAGGTTCGGGGCGTGGCTGGTCACCGGTCCGGTGGGGCGGCTGGTCGGGTTCCTTCTCGACCTCGCTTCCGAACTCGGGCGGTCGGTGACGAGGCGCCTCCGCCGGGCGGCCTCCCCCGGACCTGATGGTCGCTAGGGTCAGTCGGCCTTGCAGACGACCGTAGATGAACAGGCAGGTTCCCGGGTGAGGGTAGGAGTGACGGTCCCGCCCGCCGAGGTGGATCAGGCGATTGGGCGGGCAGCCCGCTCGATCGCCCGCGACATGCGCCTGCCCGGGTTTCGGAAGGGGAAGGCGCCACCGGCTCTGGTGATCCAGCGGGTCGGGTTCGGGCCCGTCCTCGAAGACGCGATTCGGGAAGCCCTCCCCGAGTGGTACATGCGCGCGGTCTACGAGTCGGGCATCGCACCGATCGGCGACCCCGAGGTCGAGGTGACCGAGTCACCGACCGAGCAGGGGGAACCGCTTTCCTTCGCATTCGAGATCGGGGTCAGGCCCGAGGCCGCGCTGGGCGATTACCTCGGGCTCGAGGTCGAGCGCCCGGAGGCCGAGGTGCCCGACGAGATGGTCGATCGCGAACTCGATCGCCTCAGGGAGTCGATGGCCCGTCTCGAGCCCGTCGATCGCCCCGCGGCTGAGGGGGATCACTTGCTTGTCGATTTCACAGGCCGACTGGACGGGGAGGAGTTCGAGGGGGGGAGTGCGACCGGGGAAGTGATCGAGATCGGATCGGGACGGCTGATCCCTGGCTTCGAGGAGCAGCTAGTGGGGGCGGTGGGAGGTGGAGAGGTCGAGGTCGAGGTCACCTTCCCAGAGGACTACGGGGCGGAGCACCTGGCTGGCAAAGATGCGGCCTTCGCAGTCTCGGTCGCCGAGGTGAGGGAGAAGCGGCTTCCCGAGGCTGACGACGAGCTGGCGGTCTCGGTCTCCGAATTCGAGACGATCGGTGAACTTCGCGACGACATCGCCGAGCGCCTGGCCGAGGCGCTGTCCGAGAGGGCCGACCAGGACTTTCGGGTCAACGTGGTCGATGCCGTTGCCGACCGAGCCACAGTCGACGTTCCGGAGGCGCTCGCCGAGGCCCGGGCCACCGAACGTTGGGAGCGGGTCGAGCGCCAGATCGCCGGCAGCGGGATGAACCCCGACTCATGGCTCCAGATGCAGGGGAAGACCAGGGAAGAGGTGATCGCCGAATCGCTCCCAGACGCCGAGCGGGAGATCCGCCGTGAAGCCGCGGTCGTCGCAGTCGCCGATGCCGAGGGAATCGAGGTCGACGACGCCGAACTGCTCGAGGAGCTCGGACCGGTTGCCGAGAAGGAGAGGACGACGCCCGAAAAGCTGCTCGAACGACTCTCCCGCGACGGGCGTGACGGAGCGATCAGGGAGGACATCCGTGTCCGCAAGGCGATCGATCGCCTGGTGGAGTCGGCCACTCCCGTTCCCGTCCCGGTTTCGCTCGGGACCGAGGACGATGGGGAAGAGGAGGAGCAGGGCCCCGGCAAGCCCGACCCGGGTGGGAAGCTCTGGACGCCCGGTGACCCCCGCTGAGCGGTCGCCCGCCCGGTCGCCGATATAGACTCGAGGCCATGAGTCCCCTTGTTCCGATGGTGGTCGAGCAGACCTCGCGCGGCGAGCGATCCTTCGACATCTATTCCCGGCTCCTCAATGAGCGGATCATCTTCCTTGGCAGCGCAGTCGACGACGAGGTCGCAAACCTGATCGTCGCCCAGCTCCTCCACCTCGAGTCCGATGACCCCGAGAAGGACATCAGCCTCTACGTCAACTCCCCGGGTGGATCGGTCTATGCCGGGCTGGCGATCTACGACACGATGCAGTTCATCAAGCCCGACGTCCAGACGATCTGCGTCGGGATCGCGATGAGCATGGGAGCTCTCCTCCTGGCCGGGGGTGCCGACGGCAAGCGGATGGCCCTTCCCAACTCGAAGATCCTGATCCACCAGGTCTCCTCGGGCTTCCAGGGGCAGGCGACCGACATCGAGATCCACGCCAACGAGATCATCGATACCCGGGGCCGTCTCGACAAGATACTCGCCGAGCACACCAAGCAGGACCTCGAGAAGGTCACCAAGGACACCGAGCGCGACTACTTCATGAGCGCCGAGGAAGCCAAGGACTACGGGATCGTAGACCGGGTCATCGAGCACCACTGATCCGGATGGGGCTCCGTCGCCCCCGACGCTTTTTCGCTGGTAGCGGGAATCCAAGCGGCGATTCACACAAGACTCCTGCCGGGTCGACTAGGTTCGGCCGTGCAGAGAATCCTTGAGGGAGTCGCTCGTCCCTGATCGACCAACCGACTCCCGCAATTAGGGGAGGTACGAGAAGTGAATTCACCGATCACCTACGTTCCGCAACTCAACATCGGCGAGCTGTTCAGGCGGGTCGGGGAGATATACAGACCGGCCTTCGGGGCCTTCTGGCTCGTCCTGCTCTCGCTGTTCGTGCCGATCGCGATCCTCGCCGGCATCGGGATCCTGGTCGAGGGGCCGGTGATCATCTTCATCGCCTACGTCCTCTTCTTCCTTGCCGCTCTCTGGTTCGTCGGGATCGTGGTCAAGATCGTCGAGGACGTCGAGGCCGATGGGACCTTCGACTCCTCGGTCAGGGAATTGATCGGGCTGGTGACTCCGCGGATCCCATCGCTGGTCCTGCTCGCCGTCTCCACTTACGCCCTGATCTACGTAGGCACGATCTTCCTGTTGATCCCCGGGATCCTCGTCGCGCTAAAGCTGACCGTCGCCGTACCGGCCCTCTTCGTGGAGGAGAAGAGGGTCTTCGCGACGATGGCGAGGAGCGCCGAGCTGACCAGGGGGAACCTCTGGAAGATCCTCGGGGTAATCGTCCTGATCTACCTGGCTTTGCTGGTCTTCATCCTGGTCATCTTCGCCCTCAGCGAGATCACACCGATCCTCGGGATAATCGGGGCGGTAGCCGGGCTGATCGCGATCTATCCATACATCGCGATGGTCTACGCAGTCCTCTACTTCGACCTTGCCGCCCTTCATGGCCAGGCGATTGTGGCCGGCGGAGGCCCCGGCGCGGGCCTCGAGCAGGCAGCGGAGCCCGGATCGCTCGGTCAGGGAGGCGTGGCCGATCCCGGGGCTACCCAACAGCTCCAGCAGGAACGACCTGAAGACCAGGCCTAGCCCCGTCGGGCGGAACGCGGTCCGGTTTTTCGCTATTTCCGTTGATTTAGCGGCCCATTCACACTTCCGCCCGCGCCTGGCGCTAGTTTCGTAATGCCCTGCGATGAGCCGTTCCCGGGAAGGATCTGGGGGAGCCGGTCCGAAACGGGGAGCGGCGGAGCACATTTCGCCGCAAAACGTGAACGGAGGAGAAAGACGTGAACGAAACGGTTACCGCTGAGGGTCGCCTCGATATCGGGGGGGTCTTCAGCCGCACTGGAGATATCTACAAGCAGGCTTTCGGGACGGTCTGGGTCGTTGCCTTGATCCTGTTCGTCCCCGTAATCATCCTCAATGCGCTCTTTGGCGATAGCGGCTGGTTACTCGGCCTGATCGTCGGTGTGATCCAGCTGATCGCCGGTGTCTGGTTCGCCGGAACTATGGTCAAGGTTGTCGAGGACGTCGAGGCGGACGGAGTAGTCGACGCCTCGGTAGGTGAGTTGCTCGGGCTGGTCTGGCCCAGGCTCGTCTCGCTGATCCTGCTGGGAATCGTGGTCGGCGTCCTGGTCACGCTCGGACTGATCCTGCTGATCATCCCGGGAATCATCTTGACCCTGATGTGGATCGTCTCGACCCCGGCGATGATGGTCGAGGACAAGGGCGTGTTCGATTCGATGTCGAGGAGCTCCGAGCTGACCAAGGGCAACCGGATGCGGGTCCTCGGGGTCGGCCTCCTGCTGATCGTCGCCTACATCGTGATCTTTCTGGTGATCTCCCTCCTCGCCGCGATCAGCCCGATCCTGGGCATCATCGCGGGTATAGCCCTGGTGATCGCCGCGTATCCCTACCTGGCGATGATCGCCTCGGTGCTCTACTTCAACCTCGTCGAGGTGAAGGGCGGCCGCGTGGTGACCGGCGGCGGTCCGACCGCAGGCATCGAGCAGCCTGGCCAGGTCGAGCAGGTCGAGATCGTCGAAGAGGTCGATCAGGGACCGGGCGGTCCGGAAGACCGGCAGTAGGGAAGGTCCCAGGACCGGGGCAACACCCCGGCAAGGCATTCAGGGGCGGGTCGTCACCTTCGGGTGGCGGCCCGTTCTCGTTGTCGGAAAGCCTCGGGAATCCGGGAGAGTCGGCGGGGAAGCCGGTGACTCAGGTCTCGACCTCGTAGACCAGCCAGGAGGACTTCTCCGCACCGGGGATCGAGTCGTAGAGCCGCTGGGCGGTCTCGTTGTCCGGTGCGGTCGACCACTCCAGGCAGGCCGCCCCGGCCTCCCTTGCGACTTCCAGGCCCTTCTCGATGAGGGCCCGCCCGACACCCTTGCCCCGAGCCTCCGGCAGGACGAAGAGGTCGTAGAGAAGAACCGTGTCGGCGGCCCTCAGCGAACTCTTCGAACGGTGGAGGCAGGTGAAGCCGAGGATTCGGTCGTCCTCGAAGGCCCCGAACAGCCAGCCCTCTTCATCGCTGTCCACGAACCGCTCGAGAAAGGTCCGGTTTCGGGTCGGGTCGATCTCCTCGACCTCGTAGAAGCGCTGGTAATCGCCGAACAGGGGCTCGACCAGGCCGAGCGACCCGCCGTCGATCCTCTCCACTCGAACGGCCACGTTCCCGACTGTACAGCCCGGTTGGCCTCCGAGAAAGTTCCTTCCCGGCGGGAGGGAGGGGGGCGCCCGTGGCAAAGAAAGCGTTCGGGCCGGGCAGTCTCCGCTGTTAGATTGGATCCCGGCCTTTCTCAATCACGAAATCGGGAATACGGGAAGCAGAAAGAGAGGGGTTGGGCCGGTGGCCAGAGGCAACGATTCGAACGAGCAGCTCCTCTGCAGCTTCTGCGGCAAGTCGCAGAAGCAGGTCAAGAAGCTGATCGCCGGGCCCGGCGTCTACATCTGCGACGAGTGCATCGACCTCTGCAACGAGATCATCGACGAGGAGATGATTGAGCCGGCTGCCTCGGTTCCCGGCCTCGACCTCGAACGACTTCCCCGCCCCGAGGAGATCAACTCCGTCCTCGACGACTACGTGATCGGCCAGTCCTCGGCCAAGAAGTCGCTCTCGGTTGCCGTCTACAACCACTACAAGCGGGTCCGGATGTCGGACTCCGAGGACCCGGAGGTCGAGCTCCAGAAGTCGAACATCATGCTGCTCGGCCCGACCGGGTGCGGCAAGACCCTGCTCGCCCAGACCCTCGCCCGGATCCTCAACGTCCCCTTCGCGATCGCCGACGCGACGGCGCTGACCGAGGCCGGATACGTCGGCGAGGACGTCGAGAACATCCTCCTCAAGCTGATCCAGGCCGCCGACTACGACGTGGCCAGGGCCGAGACGGGAATCATCTACATCGACGAGATCGACAAGATCACCCGCAAGGCCGAGAACCCCTCGCTCACCCGGGACGTCTCCGGCGAGGGGGTCCAGCAGGCGCTGCTCAAGATCCTCGAGGGAACGACTGCCTCAGTCCCCCCTCAGGGCGGTCGCAAGCACCCCCACCAGGAGTTCCTGACGATCGACACGACCAACATCCTGTTCATCTGCGGCGGCTCGTTCGCCGAGCTGGACCGGGTGATCGAGCGCAGGGTCGACCAACGCGGAATCGGATTCGGGGCTGCGATGGAGCACGGGCGCGGGGAGGACCCGGGCGAGCTCTTCGAGCAGGTCCTGCCAGAGGACCTGATCGAGTACGGCATGATCCCCGAGTTCATCGGCAGGCTCCCGGTCGTCGCTGCACTCCACCAGCTCGACCGGGGTGACCTCGTCCGGGTCCTGACCGAGCCGCGGCACGCCCTCACCCGCCAGTTCCAGCGCTTCTTCGAGTTCGACGGGGTCGAACTCGTATTTGCCGATGACTCGCTCGACGCGATTGCCGATCGTGCGCTCGAGCGGGAGACCGGCGCCAGGGGCCTTCGCTCGATCATCGAGGAGGCCCTGCTCGACGTCCAGTTCGAGCTTCCTTCCAGGTCCGATGTGACCAAGTGCGTCGTCACGAGGGATTCGATCGACCACGGCAACCCGCCGATGCTGGTCACCGACGCTTCGCTCGATGGGCCGGACGGAGCGATCGGCATCGATCCGGAAGCCGGCGAGCAGACGGCCTGAGCCGTCACCCCTGGCGCCCGGCGCCACGGGGCCTGCCAATAAGATCGCCTCCCTTGGACGCGGAGGCACGGGAAAAGCTCGAGCGGACGACCCGCTGGGAGCCACAGGAGGCCGAGCCGGCGATCTTTCGCCGGTGGCTCGAGGGTGGCTACTTCCACCCCGAGGCCACGGGGACCCCCGAGGAGAACTATTCGATCGCGATCCCGCCGCCCAACGTGACCGGGGCGCTCCACATGGGGCATGCCCTGAACGGATCCGTCCAGGACGTACTCGTACGACGGGCCCGGATGGAGGGCCGAAACACCCTCTGGATCCTCGGCACCGACCACGCCGGGATCGCAACCCAGGCGGTGGTCGAGAAGCGCCTCCGGGAGGAGGGGACCGATCGCCACGAGCTGGGCAGGGAGGCCTTCACCGAGCGGGTCTGGGCCTGGAAGGAGGAGTACGCGGCGAGGATCCGTGACCAGTACCAGCGCCTCGGAGCTTCATGCGACTACGACCGGGAACGGTTCACTCTCGACGACGGCTACGCGAGGGCGGTCCGCCGGGTCTTCGTCGAGCTCTACGAGAAGGGCCTGATCTACCGCGATGAATACATGGTCAACTGGGATCCCGGGTCGAGGTCGGCGATCTCCGACCTCGAGGTCGAAAATCGCGATCAGGAAGACACCCTGTTCTCGATCCGTTATCCGATCGAGGGCTCCGATCGCTCCCTGACCGTGGCGACGGTCCGGCCCGAGACGATGATGGCCGATACCGCGGTGGCGGTGAACCCGACCGACGAGCGCTACTCCGACCTGATCGGCGGCCACTGCATCCTTCCCCTGGTGGGACGACGGATCCCGATCATCGCCGACGAGCACGTCGACCCCGAGTTCGGTACGGGGGCACTGAAGATCACCCCGGGACACGACGCCAACGACTTCGAGATCGGCCGCCGCCACGAACTCGAGGAGGTGACGATCATCGGCGAG
>JBMSXD010000012.1:0-21026 GCA_049425265.1 Solirubrobacterales bacterium | reverse complement strand
AGCTGCTGAGGAAGTGAGGGTCATCTCAACGTTGGCCAGTAGGGGCCTGACCGGATTGCCGTCAGAGCCGAAAGCGAGAGTCGCCACCTCCGGTGTCGGTGTGAGGCAGTAAACGCCAGTGGATCCACGGGAGATCGCGCTAAAGCCATTCGTTGCTTTCGTGATCAAACTCGGCGTCGTTCGACTAACCAACCCATAAGCCAAGGCCCCCTTCAGCGAGAGCTGGGCCGAGGCACTCAGCCGGTCGGCCGCAAGGGACCCGGCCCCGACCTGGTCGTTCAGGACGGCCCCGTCCTGGATCGCCCTTCCCGGAACGGAGGAGTTCCTCAGGTTGGCCGCCCTGACCGTCGTCTGGGCAATCTTGTCGCCGGTCACCGAACCGTCGAGCAGGTCCGGCTCGGAAATCGCCCCGGCAGCGACCTTCGGCCCGGTGACCGACCCGGGTCCGAGCTTGGCCGAGGTCACGGCCCCGCTGCGGAGCTTCGGCGCGGTGACCGCCCCGTTCCGGATCTGCTTGGTCCCGACCTTGGTCACCGCCCAGGCCGAACCGCCTAGCGCCACCATGAGCGCGATCAGGGCCACGACCATCGCCGGCGACGGCGGCCCGACCCTCCATTTCCCCAAGGAGTTCAGCTTTCTCCCTCGACCGCGCCCCTCGACGCGATCGTCACTCCTCGAACTTGCGGGCCTCTTCGTCGATCTCGGCTTGACTCGGGGCCTTCTCCCTCGGTCCGTATGCCGACCAGCCACTGAAGGCAGTTGCGATCCCCAGCCCCAGGATCAACCAGACCGGCCAGAAGTCTCCCTGTCCGGTGAGCGCCCAGATCACTATCGCGATGACGATCAGGATCAGGAATCCCCCGACCATCTTCTTGAAGCCCGCCTGCTGTTGGAGCCGCTCCTGGGCGGCTTTCTGTGCCTGGTTCTCGTCCATGCCGGCGACCGTATCAGAGGTTTCGGGAGCTGTCAGGGATCCGGATCGCCTCGTCAATCCTCGGACTCGCGGACCTCTTCCTCGACTTCTTCCTCGACCACCGTTTCACCTGGGGCATTCTTTCGTCGCCCGTAGGCTTCCCAGATGCTGGTCACGGTTGCGATCACCACTCCGACGATCACCCAGGACCACCAGGGCATCTCCACCCCGGCAAGCCCGGTGATCAACCCGATGACGATGCCGACCACCAGGCAGACGGCGATAAGTCCCAGCCAGCTCCTCACTCTCCGAAGCCTACCTGCCGCCGGACCCGGATCGCCTCGGCGTGGGCCGGGAACCCCTCGTGGTCGGCGAGGGTGACCAGGTCGTCTGCCGCTTCCGCGACGGCCCCGGGCGAAGCCTTGCCGACCGAGATCGCCTTGAGGAAGGTCTGGGCGGTGACCCCGCCGGTCACCCGGGCAAAGCCGCTCGTCGGAAGCGCCGCCGGCACCCCGAGCAGGTAGTTCGCAAACGAGAACGGCGTCGCCTGGCCGAGCAGGACCTCCCCGGAGTGCTCGATCCCCTCGAGCAACGCCTCGGGATCGGCGGTTGCGAGCTGGAGGTGCTCGGGTGCGAATTCGTTCGCCACCTCGACCGCCCGGTCCAGGTCGGCGACGAGGATTGCGCCACCGTTCTTCGAGAGGGCCGCCGTCGCGTACCGCTGCCGCTCTTCCGGAAGGGCATCGAGCATGCCGCCGAGCGCATCCTCGACCGCCTCGACCAGCTCTTCCTCAGGGGTGACCAGAAGGACGGTCGAGTCCTCTCCGTGCTCGGCCTCGATCAGCAGGTCGGCGGCGAGCAGCACCGGATCGGCCGAGCCGTCGGCGATCACCATGCTCTCGGTCGGACCCATGACCATCCGGGTGTGGCAGCCCTTCAGCTGGCAGACCACCTGGGCCGCCTGGACGGCCGGGCTGCCGGGGCCGACCACCATCCGGACCCTCGGAACCGACTCGGTGCCGATCGCAAGTGCCGCGACACCGGCCGGGCCGTTCGCCCTGAACACCCGGTCGACCCCCAGCTCGGCTGCAACCGCCAGCACGGCCGGGTCGACCTCACCCCCGCCACCGGCCATCGGTGGCACCACCACCGCCCGTTCGGGCACCCCTGCCACCGTCGCCGGGGTCCCTAGCTGGATCAGGACCGAGGGGAAGGACCCCTTGCCGCTCGGAACGAACAGGCCGGCGCTCGAAACCGGGGTCAGCTTCTCGCCGACCTCGACCCCGGGGCTGACCTCGGCCCGCCATCCCCGCTCCTTCACCAGCTCCCGATTGAAGGCCCTCGAGCCTTCGATTGCCGCCCTGATGGCCCCCAGCAGCTCCTCCGGGATCCGGCCCGGGGCCGACTCGATCTCCTCCGGGGCGACCGCGAGCGAATCGGGGGCGATCTCGACCCCGTCGTACTCGGCCAGCGCCTCGGCGACCGCGGCGTCACCACGCTCGGCTACGTCCTCGGCCAGTCGCCCGACCTGCTCCAGCAGGGCACGGTCGAAGATCCGGTCCAGGCCCCGACCCAGGAGGGCCTCCCTGGCGTCTTCGTCCATCCCGTCCCAGCGTCTGGCACGGAGCAGCCCTGAGCCGGCCTCAGGCACGATCGGGCCCCTCTATATAAGTGCGTCCTTTTCCGGCTCCAAAGGCCATTCCAGTCACGGTAGCGCTCAGAATGCCCCGCGACAGGCTGCGACCGGCCGTGAACTGCACTCGCTCAGGCAGGAAGCCGGGAAGAAACTCCACCCGCCGACCGGTCGTCGTCGCTAACCTGCCCGACATGGTCGAAAAACATGATCGGGAAGAGATGAAGCGGGAGGCCGAGCGGGCCGTGAACGAAGCGGGCGGCGGCGAAGCCGAGGGCTTCGAGCAGTCCGAGGAAGCGCTTCGCGAGGCGGCCGAGAACTTCGACGCGGGCCACGTTCCGGCCAGGGACGCAACCCCGGTCGAGAAGGAGAACCCCGACGCCACCTACGGCGAGGCCGACCACGAGTACTCCTCCGAGACCCCGGACGACGACCACGACTGACCCCTGACCCTGGCCACCGGCGCCGGGCTGGTGGTGGGAAACTCCCTCCGATGGGTGGGGAGAGCGAACTCGACCAGTTGAGGAAGCGCATCGAGCTGACCCTGGACGGGGCGCGAGCCGAGGCGGTCGAAAAGCGCCACGCGCAGGGGGGCAGGACGGCAAGGGAGAACCTCGAGGACCTGGTCGACCCGAACTCCTTCGTCGAGTACGGACGGTTCGCGATCGCTTCGCAGCGCTCCCGCCGAAGCGTCGAGGAGCTGATCGAGAAGACCCCGGCCGATGGCCTGGTCGGTGGCACCGCCCGGGTGAACGGTGAGCTGTTCGGCGAGGAGGCCTCGGCCTGTGCAGTCCTCTCCTACGACTACACGGTCCTCGCCGGGACCCAGGGCCACATCGGCCACCGCAAGAAGGACCGGCTGTTCGACCTGATCGAGCGGATGGGCCTGCCGACCGTCTTCTTCGCCGAAGGCGGAGGCGGCCGGCCGGGCGACACCGACGTCCCCGTGGTCTCGGCCCTCGAAGTTCCGGCCTTCGCCCTCTGGGCATCGCTCTCGGGCAAGGTGCCGCGGATCGCCGTGGTCCACGGCCGCTGCTTCGCCGGCAACGCTGTGATCGCCGGCTGCTCGGACCTGATCGTCGCTACCGAGGCCTCCTCGATCGGGATGGGTGGCCCGGCGATGATCGCCGGCGGCGGCCTGGGTGAGGTGGCACCGGACGAGGTCGGACCATCTGAAATGCAGTCCGGGAACGGAGTGATCGACTGTCTGGTGGCCGACGAGGCCGAGGCGGTCGAGCTGACCCGACGGCTCCTCTCCTTCTTCCAGGGCCGAACGGCTCCGGGCGAGGCAGCCGACCAGGAGGCGCTTCGGGGGGCGATCCCGGACGAGGCCCGCCGGGCCTTCGACCCGGTGCCGGTGATCGAGACGATCTGCGACCGCGACTCGGTGGTCGTCCTCCGGGAATCGTTCGCACCCGAAATGGTGTGCGCCTTCGGTCGACTTGAGGGCAGGCCGGTCGCCCTGATCGCCAACGACTCCCGCCACATGGCCGGGGCGATCACCTCCGACGGGGCCGACAAGGCCGCACGACACCTCCAGCTGGCCGACTCCTTCGGGATCCCGGTCGTCTCCCTGGTCGATACCCCCGGGATGATGGTCGGCCCCGAGCACGAGCGGACCGGTCTGGTCCGACACACCTCCCGCCTGCTGGTCGCCGGCGCCTCGCTCGGCGTCCCGCTGGTCAGCGTGGTCTTGAGGCGCTCCTACGGCCTCGGTGCCCAGGCGATGATGGGCGGTGGAACCCACGAGCCGCTCCTGACCGTCGCCTGGCCGGGTGCCCACCTCGGTCCGATGGGCCTGGAGGGGGCCGTCCGGCTCGCCCTTCGCGATGAGCTGGCCGCGATCGAGGACGATCAGGAGCGCGAGGAGCGGGTCCGGGAGCTGACCGCCGCCGCCGAGCTGAATGCCCGGGCGATAAACGCGGCGACCCTGTTCGAGATCGACGACGTGATCGACCCGGCCGAGACCCGCCGGGTGATCTGCTCGACCCTCGCCGCGGCCGGCGAGCCGCCCCGCTCCGGTCGGTTCGTCGACCCCTGGTGAGCGGAAGGGTCACCCCCGGGGACCGACACCCGGCGGCTTAAGCCTTCCTAGGTACCGTTCGGTACCTGCCCCGGTCCGGGCGCCCCGCCTATCGGCAGTTGGCCAGACCGGGGTAAGTGTCGATCACCTTGTTCGCCCGGTTGGCGGCGTTCTGGAAACCGGACTCCGCCTTCTGGATGTCGGTCTGGACCTTGTTCGCCTTCTTGATCAGTGCCTGGGCGTCGGCCGTGTTCGGCGACTGCGCGAGGGACTTGACGTCCTCGAGCAGGCCGGGGAGCTGATCGACGATCGTCGCGAGGTCGTCGAGCTGGACCTCGGACTCGGTGAGCGCCGCGGTGAACCTGTCGATCTGCTTGCGGTCCGCCGGGGGCGGATCGATCGCCTTGATCTTTGAAACGAACTCGCTCCAGTCGCCCCTGAACTGCTTGACGACCTTGATGAAGGGCTGGGGATCCTCTTGGATCTTGCTGCCAAGGGTCTGGACCTTCTTCTGGTCGGCCTCGATCACCTTCTGGTACTTCTCGCATACCGCGCCGGTCTGTTCGTTGTAATCGGTCTGGGTAGCCTCGACCGAGTCACCGTCGCATCCGGCGAGGAGTAGTCCGGCAACTAGCAGTGGTGTGGCAGCTACCAGGCTCCGCTTTCGGTTCAGAAACCCCACTATCGACCGACCCCCTTCTCTCGTTTGCCTTCGTAGCAACCTGAGGGTGGGACCTTACCGGTCCCACTCCGGGACGCCCACCCCTACTTCACCCGCTCGAACTGACCGACCTGGGCGACGTTCTCGATTCCGTCACCGCTCGTATTCGAAGGGTCGACCGTGAACGACTTCAGGTAGGTGAGTTCCAGCCCGTCGTCCTCGAACTGGCCCAGGT
Organism: Solirubrobacterales bacterium; assembly: GCA_049425265.1. Classification (GTDB taxonomy): domain Bacteria; phylum Actinomycetota; class Thermoleophilia; order Solirubrobacterales; family 70-9; genus 67-14. The sequence goes on along the minus strand of JBMSXD010000012.1, from coordinate 15,561 downwards.
AGTAGCCGTTCGCGCCGGCCATCCAGACCTCATCCCCTTCGGCACTTACCACCCCGGGGACCTTGGTCTTGACCGTGCCCTTCGCGCCCGTAACCGGGAAACTGATCGTCGCGGTAAAGGCCTGCTTGTCGATCTTGCCGACCTCGATCGTGATCTTCGAGCCCTGCCCTTCGTTGATCGCCTGCTTCCCGACCACCGTGTAGCCGTTGAGCGAGCCCTTCCAGGTGCCGGTCAGATCGCTCTCTTCGGAACTGCAGGCAGCGATCGCAAGCGGCGCGAGCACCAGGGCGAGGCCGAGTGCCACGGTCTTTCGGTAGGGCAAGGTGATCCTCCGTTCGTTTTGGGTGTGGCATAGGGGGCCGGTCGAACACCAACCCCCTCGAACGGAATCCTAAGCCGGGCCGGTGATGCCTTCCCGGGCCGAGCGGTGGCTCGTCGGCGGAGCCTTCTCCCGGATCTCGGCCAGCAGGCGGGCGGAGAAGGCGGCCAGGTCTTCCCCCGGAGCCAATCCCCCGCCATCCGGTCGGAAGTACTCGACCACCACCCTTGGTCGCCTGGGGAACCGGGCCAGGTCGGTCGATCCATGGATCGCTGCGAGGACCACCGGAACTCCGGGGCAGGCCCGGGCCAACCTCGCCACCCCGGTCCTCGCCCTCAGGTACTGGCCGCGGGAGATCGTCCCCTCGGGGAAGATCCCGATCGCCTCGCCCGAGTCGAGTGCGGTGACAGCGGCCGCAACCGCTGCCTGGTCGCCCTCGCCCCTCCGGACCGGGATCTGGCCCGCCCGGTTCAGGACCCAGGCCAGGACCCTGGACTTCCAGAGGGTCGACTTGGCGAGGAAGCGGACCTGCCTCCCTTTCCACATCAGGGATTCGATCAGGGCCAAGGGGTCGAGCCAGGTGTCGTGGTTGGAGACGACCAGGATCGGGCCGGTCGCCGGAACGGCATCGAGGCCCCGGACCTCCAGCCTGACCCACCACCTAAGCCACCGGAGGATCAGACGGATCGCCTGGTAGAGCTGCCAGCCCCCGCTCGGGTTTCCGGGGACCGGCCGCTCGAAAGCATCGGGGCCGGTCACCTCGCCGACGGTCGCGATACCGGGTGAAGCGCTCAACTAAGAACCTCCCCCTCTGGCTGGCCTTCCCTGCGGTAGAGGGCCGACTCGTCGAGTTCCCCGACCGAGTGCCTGCCGGTCAGGGCGAGGGCGACATCGATGTCGGAACGGAAGCCCTCCAACATCCGGGAGACGGCCTGCTGGCCGCCCCCGGCTACCGCCCAGGCCCAGGCCCGACCGACCATCACCGCCTTCGCCCCGAGGGAGAGCATCTTGACCACGTCGAGCCCGGTCCTCACCCCGCCATCGGCGAGGACCTCGATTCGGTCGCCAACCGCCTCGGCGACCCCCGGCAGGGCGAGCGCGGTCGAGGGGACAGAGTCGAGCTGGCGGCCACCGTGGTTGGAGACGACCACCCCGTCAGCCCCGGCATCGGCCGCCCGCCTTGCGTCCTCGGGGTCGAGGATCCCCTTTATGACCAGGGGCCCCTCCCAGTGCTCGCGAACCCAGGCGACGTCATCCCAGGTGACCGAAGGGTCGAACTGGGAATCGACCCAGTCCTTGAAGTCCTCGGGACTCCTCGCGCCAGGGACAGCCTCTTCGAGGTTCCCGAAGGTAAGTGGCTTTCCCTTTATCCCGACCCGCCGGATCCAGCCGGGGTGGCCGAGGATGTCGAGAGCGCGGCGGATCCTGGCCCAGGCCGAGTGGCCCTCGCCTACCATCGCGTTTCGGGTATCGCGGTGGCGCGCCCCTACCACCGCCAGGTCTACGGTTAGGACCAGCACCGGGGAACCCACCTCCCGGGCCCGGCCGATCAGCTGCTCGGCGTAGGCCCGGTCGCGCATCACGTAGAGCTGGAACCAGGGAGGCCCGGCCGCTTCGGCCACCTCCTCGATCCCGCAGATCGAAACCGTCGATTCGACGACCGGGACCCCGGCACCGGCCGCCGCTTTCGCGGCCTGGACCTCGGCCCTGGTCGCGAACATCCCGGCCAGACCGACCGGCCCCAGGATGACCGGCATCGAGAGCGACTGGCCGAGCACCCGACAGGACTGCTCCCGGACCGAGACGTCCCTCATAACGACCTGGTTTAAGAGCACCTCTCCCAGGTCATCCACGTTGGCCTGCATCGTCTGCTCCTCGTAGGCGCCGCCGTCGATGTAGTCGAACATCTGGCGGGGCAGCTTCCGCCGGGCCCGCTCGCGCCAGTCGAGCACCGTCGCCGGGGTGAGGTTCAGCGGCCTGTCGCGATCCCTTGCCACGAAGCCCAAGGTATTACAGGAGGCACGCTCCGTCCCGGGTATTGGGCCGATGGAAGGTGCCCCGCAACGAGGCCCCTGGCCCCACCCCCGTAACCTGACTTTTCATGACGCCATTCAGATCACGACCCGAGCCGGAGCGAAGGGAGGGCCTCTCCCCGAACGGGCTGCCCTGGGAATCGGTCTGGGACTACCCCCGCCCACCCGAGATCCGACCCGAAGCGAGGGAGGTCACTGTCTCCCTGAACGGCGAGACGATCGCCCGGAGCGACCGGGCGGTCAAGGTCTGCGAGACGGCCGGGGGACCGGTCGTCTACCTGCCGCCGGAGGACGTCACCCCCGGGGCGCTAGAGCCATCGGGCGGGGGCGGGTCCTTCTGCGAGTGGAAGGGGTCGGCCACTTACTTCGACGTCGTAGCGGGTGGGGAGCGAATCCCCCAGGCCGCCTGGGCCTACCCCGACCCGACTCCTTCCTTCCAGCCGATCGCCGGCTGGGTCTCCTTCTATCCCGCCCTGGTCGAGTGCTCCCTGGACGACGAGCGAGTCCGCCCCCAGCCCGGGGGCTTCTACGGCGGCTGGATCACCGACGAGATCGCCGGCCCGATAAAGGGCGAGCCCGGTTCAGAGGGCTGGTAGCCCCCGGGCCCGGCTTCTTCCTTTGCCGACGGACTATCCGGTCGGCGGCTCGGGCCTGGGCGGCTTGGCCTTCTTGACCTTGACCTTCGCCCTCCCGGTGACCTTCACGACGTCACCGGCCGTATCCGAGGCCCGAACCGTTGCTTTTAGCGACTTGCGGCCACTGGCCGAGCGTGGGGCCTTGATCTTGGCCGAATAGGTAACCGACTTTCCGCTTCCGAGCGTCGAGCGAGTCCAGCAGGCCGTCCGTCCGTTGATCTTCGCCCCTTTGGCCCTGACCGTAATCAACGGGGAGGGAGCGGTCAGACAGGTCTTGACCGAACGAGCCGCGACACCTGCCCTCGGTGAGAGTGATTTGGAGGTAGCGACTCCACCGGCCCGGTTGGTGACCTTCAGCTTCACCCCGAATGACTTGCCCCCGGTTACCCGTTTGGGCGCGGTCAAGGAGACCTTGAGGTCAGGCTTGTCTGCGGGTGGTGGGGCTGGCGAGTCAGCCGTGAAGGTCGCGGTCACGTTGCGGTCGCCGAGAATCGTCACCGTGCAGGTCGTCGAGCTTCCCGAGCAGTCCCCTCCCCACCCCGCAAACGTCGAGCCCGCAGCGGGATCAGCGGTCAAGGTCACGCTCGATGACAACGGGAAGCCGGCGCTACAGGTAGAGCCGCAGTCGATGCCGGCCGGAGTAGAAGAGACCGTCCCGGTTCCATCTCCGGTCAGCTGTGAGGTGAGTGTGTAGTTGGTCGCGGTGCTGCTGGCGTACTCGACGACTTCGCCGCTCCCACCATCCCGCCTCCAGACAACGGTCGTCGCCCCATCCGGAGCCACCGCCACCTGGGCGTTGCGCGCGTATCCGCCCGCTGCCGAGAGAGGCTCAACAGAGCCGAAAGTGCCGGACCCGGCCGGCCGCGTACGAGCCTGAACGATGGCATTGCTTCCGTCATCCCGACTCCAGACCACGGTCGTCATCCCGTCTCCACCGATCGCCAGTTGGGGCAGGCTCGGATTTATCGCCGGGGCCGAGAGGTCCTGGACGGCCCCGAAAGTGCCGGACCCGGCCGGCCGCGTACGAGCCTGAACGATGTAGTTGCCTCCGTTATTCCGACTCCAGACAACGGTCGTCGCCCCGTCCGGAGCCACCGCCACCTCGGGTTCCTCGGCGCCATCACCCGGTTCCGCGTCCGATTCCGAGAGAGGCTCAACGGGGCCGAAAGTGCTCGACCCGGCCGGCCGCGTACTAGCCTGAACGATCCAACAGCAGAAGGGGGCGGAATCGTCATATTGGCTCCAGACGACCGTCGTCGCCCCGTCCGGAGCCACCGCCACCTCAGGGTTGATGTCGCTGTCACCGCCGCCCGAGATAGGAACGGCGCTACCGAAGGTGCCAGACCCGGCCGGCCGCGTACTGGCCTGAATGCGGCCGGAGCTTCCCAGCGGCAAATCCAGACGCCAGACGACCGTCGTCGCCCCATCCGCACCGACTGCCACCTGGGGGTCGGAGGCATCGTCACCTGCGGGGCCCGAGAGAGGGTCGGCGGTACCGAAGGTGCCAGACCCGGCCGGTCGCGTAGCAGCGAAAATACGGTTGGGGCTCCCATCCTGACGCCAGACGACCGTCGTCGCCCCGTCCGGAGCCACCGCCACTTGGGGCTGACGGGCATTGCCGGGGAGGTCCGAGAGAGGCTCAGGGAGACCGAAGGTGCTAGACCCCGCGGGCCGGGTACTAGCCTCGACAATGTAACCCTGGACCACATCCTCCCGGTACCAGACAACGGTGGTCGCCCCGTCAGGAGCCACCGCCACCTGGGGAGCTAGGTCATCGCTACTGAGGTCCGAGAGATTCTGGACGTCACCGAAAGTGCTCGACCCCGCGGGCCGCGTACGAGCCTGAACGATGAAACCACTTCCGTTGTCCCGGCTCCAGACGACGGTCGTCGCTCCGTCCGGAGCCACCGCCACCTGGGGGGGGTAGGTATAGGGACCGGCAGTCGTGAGGGGCTCCGCCGGCAAGTTCCACGAAATCGCCTGCGCACTGGGAACTGAGGCGCCCAGCAGCATGGCGAACGGAATCAAAACAACGGCAACGCGACGGAACATTGCGACTCCCCCTGAAGAGTTGAATAGAAGCGAGAGGTTGACGACCTCTTGCTGGAAAATACCAACTCTGGCTACTGTTTTAGATGGCCGAAACCAATTTGCCAGCCCGGGGGCTTCTACGGCGGCTGGATGACCGACGAGGTAACCGGCCCGGTCAAGGGCGAACCGGGCACCGGGGGCTGGTAGGGGTCCGCACCGAGGGACCGGCTGCCGGGGCGCCCTACCCCGTTCGGCCCGGACGGCTACCGCTGCCGGATCAGCCGGTTGGCGGCTTGGGCTTGGGCGGCTCGGCCTTCTTGACCTTGACCTTCGCCCTCCCGGTGACGTCCACGACGTCCCCGGCCGTATCCGATGCCTGGACGGTTGCCTTTAGCGACTTGCTCCCACTGGCCGAGCGTGGGGCCTTGACCGTGGCCGAATAGGTGACCGACTTTCCACTTCCGAGCGTCGAGCGGGTCCAACAGGCCGTCCGTCCGTTGATCTTCGACCCTTTGGCCTTGATCGTGATCAACGGGGAGGGAATGGTCAGACAGGTCTTGACCGAACGAGCCTCGACCCCTGCCCTCGGTGAGACAGCCCTGGAGGTAGCGACTCCACCGGCCCGGTTGGTGACCTTCAGCTTCACCCCGAATGACTTGCCCCCGGTTACCCGTTTGGGCGCGGTCAAGGAGACCTTGAGGTCAGGCTTGTCCGCGGGTGGTGGGGTTGGCGAATCAGCCGTGAAGGTCGCGTCTACCGACTTCGCCTCACTCATCGTCACCTCGCAAGTCCCGGTGCCCGAACAGCCGGCCCCGGACCAACCGGTGAAGGTCGAGCCAGAAGCCGCGGTTGCGGTCAAAGTGACGGGCGACCCAGTGGGAAAGTTCGCCGAGCAGGTCTCGCCGCAGTCGATCCCCGTCGGATCTGACTGAACGGTTCCCGAACCCCCACCTGACTTCGTAACTGTGAGGGCTTGTTCCGAGGGGGCGACAACCTCGAGGCTCGAGGCGCCGAAACCCTTGCTCAGGGTCCCGGGCGCGAGGTTCTGGAAGTCCTGATCGTTGACCGTGTAGGTCCCGACCGCACCCTCTACCGGGACAGAAACCAGGCAGTTGGCGCCTGCGGCCAGGCTGCCGCCACTCAAGGAAACCGAGGTGGCACCCGAGGCAGCTGTGAGGGTCCCACCGCAGCTGTTGGTAGCCGAGCCACTGACCGACAGGCCGGCCGGCAGGGCGAGGGAGAACCCGATTCCACTTACGGGGCTGAACGTCGTGTTGAGGAGATCGATCTCGAGAGCCGCTGATTGGCCGGCAGCGACCGAAGATGGGTTGAACCGTGCCCCTACCGACTGCCCCTGAAAACCGACGATCGTCCGCATCTGACGGGTGTAGCTCCCCGGGGTCGAGGGGATTGTCCACTGGATGTCGAGTCCCGCGTCATGGCCGGATGTGTCAACGCAGAAATTGCTATCGATGATGGCCGAGGGGCACGGGTTACCTTCGACGAGGGTTTGGCCGCGCTCGATTGCGCCGTAAGGTCCATCGTAATCGCCCGCCCAGCCGCTGGAGAAGGGGTTCGTGGCCGGTGAGCCGACTTCCCCGTAGGCGACGTAGATCTGGCTGGTCGGATTGATCTCGTAAAGCACCCGGTTCGGGGTGGTCGTCATCGCACCTTGCGTTCCCGAATCTTGATCCCCGGGTGAAGCGTCCCCCCCGAGATAGAACTGGACCGGGTAGGCATTGCCCGAGGGAACGGTAAAGGTGTAGGTCTCGGTATAAAAGTTCTTCGGGTAGGTGTAGGAGATCGCCCGGTCGATCACGTAAGCCCGGTTGTCCACGATCCCGGTGTAGCGAATCACCGCCGTGCCGCTTCCGGTAGGGGCATTGGCGGGGAAGTTGGCGGCATTACTCGCACCCCCTGCCGGGACTCTCACCACGGCTCCGCTCGTCGAGACGATCTCGACTCCCCCTGTACTGGGAGTCCCCGTGCCCGTCGTGGCACTCCAGCTATCGGCGCCTCTGGTGGCGGCCGCTCCTGCCTCACCTATGAAGACTGAGTTTGGGTTCGGATCGCCCACCGGAGTAGGAAGACCGGCGTAGAGGATGGGGCCTGCTCCGTCGCAGCACCACTGGACGGTGCTCGCAAAAAACTGCTGGTCGGAGCCACGGTTGTCAGCAAAGTTCCGTGTGCCACCGAAGAAGTTGGGGTTGGAGTTGTTTTCCCCGTTGAAGACCGAGAGAAGCCCGTCTGATCCATCAAGGGCCTGTCCACCCCCGGGGTTGATGACCACCATGTCGGCACCGTTCTGCGAGTTGGCAGCCTGTGCAGCTGAGGCGCCCAGCAGCAGGACGAGCGGGACCAGAAGAACAACGGCAAAGCGACGGAACATTGCGACTCCCCCTGAAGAGTTGAATAGAAGCGAGAGGTTGACGACCGCTTGCTGGAAAATACCAACTCTGGCTACTGGTTTCAGTTACCCGAGACCGCTTTGCCAGCTCGGAGGACTCACCGGGATGGGAGACCAGGAGTCGCTGTAACCTCGACGGGTGGTTCTGAATCGCCTGACGCCGACGACTGCAGTGGCTGCTCTGGTCTATACCTGTTGCATGCTTCTCCTGCCGGGCCTCGCCCGGGGGTCGGGCCTCGAGCAGCGGCTCGACCGGTCCTCGATCCAGCTCTCCGACATCCCCAGCTACCTGAGCAAGGACCCGAGCCGGGAGTTCGCCTTCGCCAGAGCACCGGCGACCAATCCCTTCGAGATGTGCGTCGACAAGCAGGGCGAAAAGGTGTTCGGGAAGGCCCCCTCGGCCCGGGCCAACGCCTCGATCACCCTCCAGCAGACCCAGACCCCGAGCGGGATCGACGCGATACGGGTGATCAGCAGCGACATCTACGACTACGGCTCCCGATCGAAGGCGAAGAAGGCCTGGCGGAAGCTGGTCCGGGCCACCTCGCGCTGCGCCGGCAAGACCGGCAAGAAGGTGGACCTCGCCGGCCAGACGGTCGACGCCGAGGCCGTCCAGAAGGTACGCCCGCTCCGCAAGGGACGAGAAAAGAGTTGCGGCTTCAGCGTGAGCCAGCGGGTCAGCGTGATCGCCCCCGGCCAGGGAGGTCAGGCCCTCAAACTATTCGTCACCGGCTTCTCGGCCTACCGCCAGGACGGCCGCTACATCGTCCGGACGCAGCTGGCGAACGAGAACCCGATAGCCCGTTCCAAGGCGAGGCTGAAGTCCAAGTGGCGGAAGTTTGCGATCTCCGCGCTCGGCACCGTGATCGGCCGGCTGCCCTGAGTCCGGTCAGTAGTCCGGCTGGTAAGAGCGAGGACCGGTCCGACCGGATCCGACCCGCTCCCCCGGGTCCCCCGACTCCCGGGCCGGTCGAAACCGCAGGCAGATCCGGGGGTTATCGACCCAGACCGATGAACCGCCCGGCCCCAAAAATCGTCACCCTCGCCACCGCGGCCCTTGCCTCGCTCTTCCTCGTAACCGAGGGTGCGGCTGCAGAGCCGGTCCGGGTCGCGGTCGAGACCCCGACCCCGCAGGCGGTCGAAGCTCTGGTCGAGAGTGGATTGGACGTGGCAAGCGGCGACCTTCCGGAGTCCGACCTGATCCTCTGGTCCCGGGAGGACCGCCGCGCCCTTCGCAGGGCCGGATTCCAATGGAGGCGCCTGGCCGACCCGGTCACTCCCCGGGCGACCGCCGTGACCACCCTTCCGAGTGGCCGGACCACCTATCGGGTCTGGGAGGACTACGAGATCGAGATGCGTGCGCTCGCTCGCCGCTACCCGAACCTCGTCCGGCTCCGCTCGATGGGGAAGACCCTGCTCGGCGAGCCGATGCTCGGGCTGGAGATCGCCTCGAACGTCTGGCGGGAGGACGGCCGACCGGCCTTCGTCCAGTACGGACTCCACCACGCCCGCGAGTGGCCCTCGGGCGAGTGGGGGATCGAGTACGCGATCGAGCTGCTCCGAAAGCGAAAGCAGGCCCGGTATTCGGACCTGCTCCGAAGGACCCGCCACTTCATCTTCCCGGTGGTAAACGTGGACGGCTTCCAGGCCTCGCGGGGGGCCGGCCCCAGTCCGGTCGGGGCCCCGACCTCGCCCAACCCCCTGCTCGACCCGGGAAGCAACGAGTACCGGCGGAAGAACTGCAGGCCCCTCCCCGGCGAGGCCCAGCGCCCCTGTAGTGCCCTCGACCCGGAGGGCGGGGTCGACCTGAACCGGAACTACGGCTACTACTTCGGCGGCACCGGTACCGACGACATCCCCTCCAGCAGCCTCTACCGGGGGCCGGCCGGTTTCTCCGAGCCGGAGAGCGAGAACGTCCGCCTCTTCACGAGGCGACTCCAGCCGACCGTCGTCTTGACCCATCACACCTACTCCGATCAGGGGCTCTGGCTCCGCCAGCCGGGCTTCAACGATCCCGGGATCTTCCCCGGCGACGTCACGCCCGATCAGGCCGAGTTCAACGCCCTCGGCGAATCGATGGCCACCGCGACCGGCTGGCTCTCCTGGCGCTCGTTCGAGCTATACCCGGTCGCCGGAGCCACCGATGACTGGAACTACCTGGCCCAGGGTGCCCTCGCCTTCACCAGTGAGGATCGCGGGCCGGACTTCCACTCCTTCTTCGACCAGATGGTCCGGGCCGAGTGGCCGGGCATGAAGGAGGCGATCCTTCGTGCGGCCGAGGCCTCGATCCGGGAAGGCTCCTTGATCAGCGGGGAGGCTCCACCTGGCTCCCGCCTCGCCATCTCGAAGCGTTTCGAGATCCCGGTCTGTCAGGGCTTCACTGAAGCAGACCAGTGCATCTCCCCCACCCCAGCCATTCCCGAACGACTCTCCAGCGAGATGGTGGTTCCGGCATCGGGCGAGTTCTCCTGGCGGGTCAACCCTTCCTCCCGCCCGCTGGTTGCCGGCGAGGTCTGGAACCTGACCTGTAGGGCACCGGGCGGGAGGGCGGTCTCCCGCAAGGTCACGGTCGAAAGAGGCAGCTCGGTCACGGTCGGACTCGGTGACTGCCGGGCCGGGGCCGAGGGCCGACCGAGAGCCCGGTTCGAACCGATCGAGAAGGTAGTGGCCGGGCGGAGGGCGACCCTCCGTGCCCGAAGCACCGCCCCTGGCTCCCTGGTGATCCGAAACAGCTGGGACCTGGACGGCGACGGCCGCTTCGACGATGCGAGCGGCCCGGTTGCCTCCAGGACCTGGAACCGGCCCGGGCGCTACCTGGTCGGCCTTCGATCGGTCACCCTCGGAGGAAGGGTGTCCACCCGGAGAAAACGGATCCGGGTGGCCGCCCGGCCCTCCGCCAGGCCGTCGCTCTCTTTCCGGATCACCACCTCGATGGGTGGTTCCAACGTGGTCTTCCTGGCCGCCGGGCCGCTCGGGCATTACCGCTGGGACCTCGACGGCGACGGCGCCTTCGACGACGGCAGGGGCAGCGAGCTCTCCCGGACATACCGCCAGGCCGGCACCTACCGGGTCCGGGTCCAGCTGACCGACACCTTCGGCCGGAGCCGAACCCGGGCCATAGCGCTCACTGTGGGCCGCTGACGGGTCGCTCGCGGGCCGGTGGTCTGGGGGCCTGACTATTCGGGGGCCAGGCGCCCCAGGGGTTTGGCCAGGGCTAACATCGCGATCGAGGCGATCAGGATGATCACCCCGAGCAGGGCGAAGTAATCGGCGTGGCCGAGGCTGTCGTAGAGCCCGGCCAGGCGGCCGCCGATCGCATCGCCGACGCTGGTCGCCAGGAACCAGACACCGAGGGTCTGGGAGACGGCATCGGGCGGGGCAAGGCGGGTCGCCGCCGACATCCCGATCGGACTCACCAGTAGCTCGCCCAGGGTCTGGATCGAGTAGACGGCGAACAGCCACATAGCCGCCACCTTGCCGTCGATCGAGGCCTCAGCCGCCAGCACCATCACCCCCATCGAGACGGCGACCAGGAACAGCCCCAGCGAGAACTTGATCGCGGTCGAGGGCTGGCGCCCGCGGGCGGCCATCCAGGTCCAGACCCCTCCGAGGATCGGCGCCATGATGATGATCGCGATCGGGTTGACCGACTGGAACCAGCTCGAGGGGAAGTCGAACCCGAGGAAGCTGTTCCGAGTGTCCTGCTCGGCGAAGATCGAGAGGGTCGAACCGGCCTGGTCGTAGACCATCCAGAAGACCGCAGCTGCCACGAACAGGGCAAGGAGCACCAGCACCTTGTTGAACTGGGTCCGGTTGGGCCGCTCCCGCTTGAGCGTCCTCCCGAACCAGACGATCGGGACGATCAGGATGACCACGGTGATCAGGAGCTCGATCGCGTCGGCCGATGCCTTCAAGACCAGCAGGTCGAAGGCGACGATCGCCGCCACGATCACCAGCCCTACCCCGCACTTCCGGTAGAAGCTCCGCCGGCCGTCGTCGTCCATAGGGTTGTCGGGGGCGACCCCGAGGTTGCCCATCCCCCTCATCCCGATCACGAACTGGCCGAGCCCCAGGAACATGCCGAAGGCCGCGACCGCGAAGCCGAGCTCCCAGGAGACCTCCTGCCCCAGGTACCCACAGACGAGCGGCGAGAGGAAGGCGCCCAGGTTGATCCCCATGTAATAGAAGGAGAAGCCGGCATCGCGGAGCTCGTCGTGCTCGTCGTAGAGCTCGCCGACCATTGCGGTCATGTTGGGTTTGAGGAGTCCGGTCCCGACCACGATCAGGAGCAGGGCGAGGAACAACCCCGTTCCGCCGAGCCCGGCGAGGACGATGTGGCCGGCGGCGATCACGATCCCGCCGACGATCACCGCCCGCCTGGGCCCGAGCAGGCGGTCGCCCAGCCAGCCACCCGGCAGAGGGGTCAGGTAGACCAGGGCGACGTAGATCCCGTAGATCCCGGCCGCGGCGGCGGCACTCATCCCCAGCCCGCCGTTCGATGCCGGGGCGATCAGGAAGAGGACCAGGAGGGCCCGCATCCCGTAGTAGGAGAAGCGCTCCCAGAGCTCGGTCATGAACAGGGTGATCAGGGCCCGGGGTTGCCCCAGGAATGTCCGCTCGAACGGATCGAAGGATGCGGTCGCGGTGCTCATTCGAAGCAGCCGCTCAGGTCGCTCTTGCGGTTCATCGTCTCCGGTGGGCGGGTGTTCGGTCCGGCCCGAAGGACGCTTACCTGGCTGGCCCGAGCGGTCCAGCAGCCGTCCTCACCGACCCGGGCCGCGTAGCGGACCCGGAACACATCGCTCTGGATCCCGAGGAAGGCGGCACAGGTGAACTTGCGACCGATCGGTTGCCTTCGGCAGGTGACCGAGCGGAGCTGGATGATCGGCGCCTCCCTGGCCAGCTCGTCGTTGATCGCCTCGATCAGCGCGTCCTCGAGCTGGCGTCCCTCACCGGCACCGGACGGACCACACCCGGGAAGGACGAGAGCGGTAGCGACGAGCAGCAGGGCAGGGACGGACCTGCGCATCGCGGAAACCTATACCGCCCCACCCCGGTCGGGGAAGAGACCGGACTCAGCACCCTCCGATAACTGGGGTGAGGATCCGGCCCGATTGGTTCTGGTGCCCTTCGACCCCCGGGTCCCTCCCCACCGGACCGACGCAAGTTCGGCGATCGAATTCCTCGACCTGCTGAAGCCGTCGACCGGGCACGGCTTCCTCCCGCACCGCGCCTCTTCTCTACCGGTATTCGTGATACCAAGCGGGTAGTGGTTCTAAGTAAGTCCCTCCTCCGCTGGCTCGCTGCAGCCTCCGCCACCGTCGCCCTGATCGCAATCGGGTTCACTGCACAGACCGCCTCGGCCTCAGTCTCCAGCTGCTCCGGAACGGGGGGTACTTTCGCCGGAGGGGCCGGGACTTCCGCCGACCCCTACCTCGTATCGAACCAGACCCAGCTCGAGACAATCCGATCCTCGAGCTACTACACCTGTGCCTTCAAGCAGACGGCTGACATAGAACTTTCGGGCTCCTGGACGCCGATCGGCGACAGCTACAGCACCCGGTTCGTCGGTGAATACGACGGGGACGGTAAGCGCATTACCGGGCTCAACGTCAGTTCGAGTGGTGGCGCCTACTTGGGCTTCTTCGGGTACACGGAGGACGCCCTGATCAAGAACATGCGACTGGCTGGAACGGTTAGCGTTCCAGGCGGGTTCGGCATCGGAGCACTCGTCGGCCTCGCCGATCGCCCGACCACGATCATCAACGTCCACTCGTCCGTCGATGTGACCGGGCAAGGGCGCATCGGCGGGTTGGTCGGCTGGCTTGCCGAGTCGACCATCAGCCGCTCATCTTCCACCGGATCAGTGACCGGTGCCAGCAATCATGTCGGCGGTCTCGTCGGACTGGCGCGAAGCGCTTACAACAACCTCAGCTCGGGGGTCTCCAACTCCTACGCCACGGGTCCAGTCACCAGCACCTCGAATTCAGTGGGAGTTGCAGGCCTGATCGGAGGTGCTGAGATCACAGCCGTAGCCCCCTACGAACTCTCAGTGCTGAATTCCTACGCGACGGGGCTGGTCACTGGCGGCACGGGCGGATCGGGCACAAGTGGCGGCTTGATCGGACCGCAGTCCGGCGGGACGCCCTACTTCGGACTGACGGTGACCGAATCCTTCTGGGACACCCAGACGACCGGAAAGAGCACCAGCGCCGATGGCCAGGGAACGGGGAAGACGATCGCCGAGATGAAGGCCTACTCCACCTTCAACAACGCTATGTGGGACATCACCAACGGGTGGTCCGACTCGACCTTCTGGGGCATCTGCGACGGATCTACCTACCCATTCCTGAGCGCCCAATACACCGCAACGCCGTGTGAGTTCGCACTCTCGGTCAGCAAGACCGGGACCGGCTCGGGCACCGTCACCTCCTCTCCTTCAGGGGTCGACTGCGGCAGCGACTGCACCGAGATCTACGACCGAGATACCCAGGTCACCCTGGCCGCTACGGCCGTCACCGGTTCCAGCTTTACCGAGTGGTCGAGTTCGGATCCGAGCTTCTCCTGCCCCGGTACCGGAGCCTGCACCGTGACCATGGACCAGGCGAGGACCGTCTCCGCGACCTTCACCGCTGATCCGCCGACCCCGACGCCCACCCCTACCCCCAGCACGGAGCCCAAGCTCCGGGTATCGATGGGAGGGGCTGAGCGGGTAAGTGCGGGTGAGGCCTTCAAGCTGGGAATGTTGGTCAGGAACACCGGCACGGGGCCAGCCAGGGATGTGGTGACCTGCCTGACCCTTCCAAAGACCCTGTTCCTCGTCCGGTCGAAAGGTGCCAGGGCTACCGGCCGGTCGATCTGTTGGACACGGTCGTCATTGGGCGCCGGAAAATCTGCCTCCTACAGGGCAACGGTCCGCTCTTCTTCTACCTCCGAAGGCGCACTCGGGGTGAGGGCAACCGTCAGGGCCTCAAACGCCTCGGGCGGCTCGGTCTCGACCGGTGGCGAGGCTGAAATCCGGGTAGTCAAGCCGAAGCCCGAGCCGAAGCCCGAACCCCCGACCGGCTAGATCGCCCCTCTGGGCGACCCGCCCCCGGCGCCCCCGAGTCCTACTTCTCCCGCTTCAAAGTGAGTGACTTGGCGGCCAGGTCGCTGCCGTTCTCGAGGTAGCGCCCGACCATCTCGTCGTCGCCGTCCATCTCGAGCGTCCAGGTGCCGTCCGAGTGGACGATCGAGATCTCACCCCAGGAAGTGATCACCCCGTCTATCTTCACTTTCTGTGCCGGGATGCCGTACTTCTTAGCGTCCTCAGGGGAGACGACCCTGGTCCCGGTGAACGAGCCGCTCTCGTCGTTGGCCTTCTTGATGACGAAGGTCGAGGGATACGGACCCTCGAGCACCCCGTTGCCGTAGCCGATCTGGGAGGCCGACCAGGACCCGACCAGGGACGAGGCGGATGGCGCCGAGTCGGAGTCCGAATCGGAGCTGCATCCACCGAGAGCAAGAGCTCCGGCGGCCATCAGGGAGAGGAGGACCAGGGGTGTCTTCGACATCGGGACCTTTCGGTTAGGGGACGAGAGAGCCCGTCCTAGCCGGAGGTAAGAGCTTTCTGATCCCGCCCTTATCCCCCTCTTTTCCTGACCCGGGATCTTCACCCGATCCCCGGAACAAGCCGGGCAAGACAACCCGAAGGAGAAACACTTGAAAACGAACAGAACCAGGAACATCCTGATCGGTGGCGCGGCCGTCCTGGCCGTGGTTGCCGGCGGGAGCGCCTACGCGATTGCGGACGGCGCCAAGGAGAAGGAGAAGACCCTGACCGCGGCCCAGACCGCGAGGGCCGAGAAGGCAGCGACCGCCGAGGTGAACGGCCGGGTGCTCTACGTCGAGTACGAAGAGGACTACGGAGGGGGTTACGAGGTCGAGATGCAGCAGAAGAACGGCTCGGAAGTCGAGGTCTACCTGGACAAGTCGTTCAAGGTCGCCGGCGTCGAGCGCGAGCACGGCGAAGAGGGCAAGGAGATGGACGACCATGGCGAGTACGGGGCCAAGGAAATGGGCTCCAGCCAGGGCAAGCAGGGCGCCAAGGCCCAGCGGTAGAGACGTCACCGAAGGTCGGGAGCGGGCCGGGCCCCC
>JBMSXD010000011.1:0-22443 GCA_049425265.1 Solirubrobacterales bacterium | reverse complement strand
CGCGACGCCGGCTTCGACATGTCGATCGACGGTGACGGCTTCACCTCGATCCAGTACCAGAACGCGAACAACTCGGTCCGGGTGTCCGACGAATTCATGGAGGCCTGCCGCGACGACGCCGACTGGGACCTGGTCGCCCGCACCGACGGCTCGGTGACGAGCACGGTCGGGGCCCGGGACCTGATGAACCAGATCGCCGACGCCGCCTGGCGTTGCGCCGATCCCGGGATTCAGTACGACACGACGATCAACCGGTGGCACACCTGCCCGAACTCGGGAAGGATCAATGCCTCGAACCCGTGCTCGGAGTACATGCACGTCGACGACTCGGCCTGCAACCTCGCCTCGATCAACCTGATGAAGTTCCGAAACGACGACGGCTCGTTCGATGTGCGTGGCTTCGAGGCCGTAGTCGACACGGTCTTCCTCGCCCAGGAGATCGTGGTCGGGTTCTCCAGCTACCCGACCCCCGAGATCGACGAGAACGCGAACCGGTTCCGCCAGCTGGGCCTCGGTTACGCCAACCTCGGGGCGCTCCTGATGAGCAAGGGAATGCCCTACGACTCCGAGGAGGGCCGAAACCTGGCTGCGGCGATCACCGCGGTGATGACCGGGCGCGCCTACAGGCGCTCGGCCGAGATTGCCGGCGCGATGGGTCCGTACGAGGCCTACGAGGACAACCGCGAGCCCCACAACGCGGTCATGAGGATGCATCGCGACGCCGCTTACGAGATCGAGTCCGAAGGAGTTCCCGAGGACCTGCTCCAGGCCGCCCGAAACGAGTGGGATCGGGCCGTGGCGCTCGGCGAGGACGAGGGCTACCGGAACGCCCAGGCGACCGTGCTCGCGCCCACCGGCACGATCAGCTTCCTGATGGACTGCGACACGACCGGCATCGAGCCGGACTTCTCGCTGGTCAAGTTCAAGGAGCTGGTCGGTGGTGGTTCGATGACCATCGTCAACCAGTCGGTGCCGATGGCACTCAGGACCCTGGGCTACGGCGAGTCCGAGATCGCCCAGATCGAGTCGCACATCGACGAGAACAGCACGATCGTCGGGGCCCCTGGCCTGAAGCAGGAGCACCTGCCGGTGTTCGACGTGGCTGTCGGTGAGCGGGCGATCTCCCACACCGGCCACATCGACATGATGGCCGCGGTCCAGCCATTCATCTCGGGCGCGATCTCGAAGACGGTCAACCTGCCGAGCGACGCGACGATCGAGGACATCGCCGATGCCTACACCCGGGGCTGGGAGAAGGGCCTGAAGGCGCTGGCGATCTATCGAGACGGCTCGAAGACGGCCCAGGCGCTCCGGACGGACGCCCAGGACGAGAAGGAAGCGGCTGGCGAGGAGCAGGCCGGCCCGGTCAGGCACCGGATGCCGAAGACCCGCGAGTCGGTCACCCACAAGTTCTCGGTCGGTGGCCACGAGGGCTACATAACGGCCGGCCGATACGAGGATGGGACGATCGGCGAGATCTTCCTGACCGACATCGGCAAGGAGGGCTCGACGATGCGGGGGATGATGAACGCCTTCGCCACGGCGATCTCGATCGGCCTCCAGTACGGCGTTCCGCTCGAGGTGTTCGTGCGGAAGTTCAGCTACATGAGGTTCGACCCGGAAGGGATCACCGGCAACCCCGAGATCCCCTTCGCCAAGTCGATGCCCGACTACATCATGCGGTGGCTCGCCTCGCAGTTCGTCGAGGACCCCGAGTTCCTCGAGGAGCAGGGCATCCTCACCGAGGAGGTCCGGCGTCGCAAGGAAGCCGAGCACGAGGAGTCCGGCAACGGCAACGGAAACGGGAACGGCCACCACGGCCAGGACCCGGGCGGCTCTGCGGTGCCGGCCGCCGAGGCCCTGACCGACGACGTGCCGGTCGTCCCGGCCAAGGTCCAAGTGTCGAGCGGTGCTGCCGAGCTGGGGCCGGCCTGCGACCAGTGCGGCGGGATGATGCAGCGGACGGGCTCCTGCTACACCTGCTCGTCGTGCGGCAACAACACCGGCTGCGGCTAAGGGCTCAGTACCGGCGCCGGGGGGCGTCTGTGACCATTCGTCGTGCCTAGCACTGCCGAACGGTCACATCCTTCCGCGGCTTGGTCCTGAAGTCCTTAGGGCGGGATCGGCAACAACACCGGCTGCGGCTGATTCCGCGCGCCTAGGGCTGCGCCCTGAGCCCCCTCGACCATCCCTGGCCTTGGGTTGGTCGGTGTCCGGACCGAGCGGGATACTGGCCAACGCGAAGAGGGAAGCATGGAGCCAGAACGAGAGGGGGTTGGTGATGGACCGTGAGGATCCGCGCATCTCGAAGTACCTGATGCTCGCTACCTACGTGATCGGGGGAGCCGGAATCCTGATCGGGTACACGACCGTCTACGACGACCCGCCGAGCCTCACCCTGGCCGCCCTTCTCGGGGCCGGTATTCCGGGGGTCCTGTCGTGGCTCAGGCACTCGGTCTTCCACCGCTCCGACGCGAAGCGGATGGGCTGGGACCTGGGCGTCCGAAACGGCTTCCAGATCGAGACCGGGGTAGCCAACCTCGCCTGGGGCGTGATGGCGATCCTCGCCGTCGGCTTCGACTGGGGGATCGTCGCCGAAGGGGCTTCCCTGCTCGTTTTCGGTCTTTACCTGGCGGGCTGCTCGGTGATGGTCGCCCTTTCACCGAAGGACGAGCGGGGCCACAGGACCGGCGCGATCATCGGGAGGGCTGCGGCTGCGATCTTCCTGGTCAATCTGGGGATCCAGGGCATTACCGCCTGACGGCGGCACTCTCCTCCGGGAGAGTGGCCGACCGCGCCTCCGGGAAATAGAGGTACCGCGAAGGGTCGAAATGCTCGAGCCTCCGCCGGAAGCGATGGGCAAAGGAAGGCCAGACGGTTGCGTTCCTACCCGCCGCATCCAGGTACCAGCTCTGGCAGCCCCCCTCCAACCAGACGGTCCCCTGGCTCATCCGGTCGATCCTCTTCCTCCAGCCGGCCTGGGCCTCCGGAGAGGGCTCGATCGCCGAACCCGGCGCGATCATCGAGATCGCCTCGGTTATGTACTTCGCCTGGGCCTCGGACATGATCAGGATCGAGGTGTGGCCCAACCCCGAGTTCGGCCCGGTGAACATGAAGAAGTTGGGGAAGCCGGTCACGGCCGTCGCATCGAGGGCGACCGGGCTGCCCTGCCAGACCTCGTGGAGCGACATGCCGTCCCTGCCCCGGATCCAATCGCCAACCGGGGCATCGGTCGCCATGAAGCCCGTACAGAGGACGATCGCATCGACCGGGTGGGAAACACCGTCCGGGCCGGCGATCCAGTCCTCCCCCACCTCGACCGCCGGGCCACCGACCAGCTCGACCTCGTCCGAGCAGATCGCCGGGTACCAGGAGCCTGAAGGAAGGATCCTCTTGCAGCCGAACTCGTACTCCGGGGTCAATCGGGCGCGAAGGTCGGGGTCGGCGACTGATTCCTCCAGGTGCCGGAGGGCCCTCCGGCGGGCGAGTCGCGAGAGCCAGGGCCTAAGCAGCGGGATTACGTAGGCCTCCCTGCCCCAGTAGAAGGCCGCCCTCACGAGTTTCTGGAGGGCGGGGAACCGCCGGAAGAGGAACTTCTCCAGGCGGGAGATCTCCCGATCCTGGCCGGGCATGATCCAGGGCGGCGTTCGCTGGAAGAGGACGATCTTCTCGACCTCCGGGCGAAGTGCCGGGACGATCTGGATCGCCGAGGCGCCCGTCCCGACCACCGCGACCCTTTTGCCGGAGGGGTCGAACTCGTGATCCCACCGGGCCGAGTGGAAGACGGGCCCCCGGAAGTGGTCGAGACCCTCGATCTCAGGTATCCGTGGTTCGCTCAGGCCTCCCACGGCGCTGACCAGGATGTCGCAGGTGAAATCCCCCTGGGAAGTATCGAGGCACCAGATGCCCAGGTCCGGATCCCAGGCTGCCTTCTCCATCTCGCAGTCGAACCGGACCAGGGGCCTCACGCCCTCGTCGACTGCCACCCGCTCGACGTAGGACTGGATCTCCCCACCGGGCGAGAAGGCGCGCGACCAGTCGGGATTGGGTGCGAAGGAGAGCGAGTAGAGGTGGGACGGCACGTCACAGGCACAGCCCGGGTAGGTGTTGTCCCGCCAGGTCCCCCCGACCTCGCTCGCCCGCTGGAGCAGGACCAGATCCCGGTGGCCCGCGGCGAGCAGGCTCCGGGCCATGGTGATCCCGGAGAGGCCTGCTCCGACGATGACGATGTGGCTGTGGGTCGGTGTCATGGGCCGCTCTGCCTTCGACGGGCGAAAGGCGTTCGCCCGGTACCCGAAAAGGCCTCGCAGACATTAACCTGCCGATCAGGAGAGGTTCCCGAGTAAACGGCTTATTCAGGAGGGTTCCCAGTGAGACGTAGTTGTGCGATCGGGGCGGCGATCCTCGTCGGAGCAATTGGAATCGGGTTGGCGCTGCTCAACCGCCTGGCCGGAGGCGATGAGGAGATCGGATCGGCCGACGGCGCGCCCGAACCGATCGAGAGCGCCGGGAAGAAGGGGGCCCCGCCCACGACGGAAGCTCCGGCGACCGCCGCCACTGGCAACAACGGTCCGAAGGCCACCGCCTCGATGACCAAGGCCGAGCTCTACGAGATAGCGAGCGGCATGGGCATCAAGGGTCGCTCCTCGATGAACAAGAGCCAGCTGCTCGAGGCGATCCAGGCCGCTTCCTGAGCACCTTCGGATCCGGAGGTCAGCCGCCGGTCGCCGAGAAGTGCTGGTAGTCGCGCGGATCAGACCAGTCTCCGCCCCAGCCCCAGCCGATCCTTGCGAACGCCCGGACCACGGCTCCGTCCGGCGCGATCATCCCGCGACGACGGGGAGTCCGATCGGCAAACGGCCGGCCGGCCGGGGGTGAGACGTAATCACCGGTGACGTAGGGGTTCTCCACTGGGTTGATGTCGATCGCGGCCCCGAAAGCGTGCTGGGACCAGACTCCCGGCCGACCGGCGATCTCCCGACAGTTGAAGGCCGAGGTGTTGTCGGCCCGCATTGAAAGACGGTCGCTCGCCCCATAGGCATCGACCAGCCGCATCAATCTGATCCTGAAACCACCTTCGAAGAGCTGCTGCATCACCCAGGTGATCGGCTTCGCGTAACGATCCTGAATCACCAGCCGACCGTTGGCCGGTTTCCCGTCGAAGCCCCAATGGGTCACCCGGACCAGCCGCAGGTCCCGCAGGGGGACCGGGCAGCCACGCCGCCAGGAGCTACCGATCATTCGGTCCCGGACATCCGAGTCGAGCCGCTCGATCGAGGCTCGAAAGCGCTCGGGATTCACCTTTCCCTCCGGTTCGGGAGGACCGGGAAGGAAGACGATCAAACCGGTGACGAGAGCGACGGAGAGGAGGCGACCGCGACCCATGCCCGAAGGGTAGTCCCCCGGGAATGCCCTGGACCCCGCTCATCTCCTGCCTGGGCCTCGAATACCATCGCGGAATGTCGCTGGTCGAGCAATACGACGGTTTCCTGATCGATATCGACGGGGTCGTCCTGCTGGGGGAAGACCCCTTGCCGGGAGCGGTCGAAGCCCTGGGGAAGCTAGCCGGCAGCGGGAGGCCCTACGCCTTCGTGACCAACAACCCGAGGCTCTCCGGCGACGAGCATGCCGAGCTCCTTCGTGAGAAGGGGATCGTCGTAACCGATGGCCAGGTCGTAACTTCGGCCCGGACCTTGATCTCCCTCGTACTCGAGGGGCCGGGCGAGGGAAGCCCCGCGGTGGTGGTCGGTACCGACTCCTTCCGCAGGCAGGTCGAGGAGGCAGGCATCGAGCCCGTCCCCCTGGACGAGTGGCGACGGGCCGAAAGCGTGATGGTCTCGGGCCACGAGGATTTCTCCTACCCCGAGCTCAAGGCGGCCGCGATGGCCGCCAGGGAGGGCGCCCTGCTCGGGGCGACCGGCCGCGACCCGACCATGCCGATGCCGGACGGGCCCTGGCCGGGTACGGGGTCGATCCTGGCCGCTGTCGAAACGGCATCCGGGGTTGAGGCGACGGTCACGGGCAAACCTGCGCCGGCGATCTTCGAAGCCGGTCTCGACCTTCTCGGGTGTCCGGAGCGGGTGGCGATGGTCGGCGACCGGCCTGACTCGGACATCGCCGGGGCGAAGGCGGTGGGAATCGCGGGGATCCTGGTCTCCGCAGGAAGCGACCCGGGCGGTGCAGACCACCTGATTCCCGACCTCGCCGGACTCGTAAGCTGACCCGATGGCCCTGATCGCCCTCCTCGTATACGTCGCCTTCCTGCTGGTCACCTTCGGCGGCAAGAGCGTCGCGATGAAGCGCCGGATCGGCTCGACCGGATTTCACGGGATGTCGGAGGAGGAAGGCCCGGTCGAGAGGTTCGCCGGAGTCCTGATCATCCTCGGCTCCGTCGGTGCGCTTATCGCACCGGTGCTCCAGCTCAGCGGTGCGATCGAGCCCTTCGGCGCTCTCGACAGGGACTGGCTCGGATGGGCCGGACTCATTCTGGCCCTCCTCGGTTGGGCGCTCTGCCTCATCTCGCAGGCAGAGATGGGCGAATCCTGGCGGATCGGGGTCGAGCCCGGCGAGCGGACCGAGCTGGTTACCGGAGGTCTCTTCGCCTACTCACGAAATCCCTTCTTCGCTGCGGTATTCATCTTCGCTCTGGGGCTCTTCCTGATGGTTCCCAACCCGATCTCCGTGGCGGCCGGACTCTGCCTCTTCCTCGGCTTCCAGATCCAGGTCAGAACCGTCGAGGAGCCGAACCTGAGGGAAGTCTTCGGTGAGGACTATGTCCACTATGGGGAGCGGGTCGGCCGTTACCTGCCCGGAATCGGCAGGTTCCGCAGAGCTTCCTGAAGTCGATCCGGTCGCTCAGCCGAGCGTGCTGAAGCCGGGTGGTGCCTTAGTCGTCCCGGCCGCGACCTGCTTCTCGTGGGTTCGGACCTCCGAGAGGATCCGTTCGAGCCGCTCCTCCTCTGAGTCGTCAACGAACTCCATCGAGGCCGCGATCGAGGGGTGCTCGGCCGCGATCGCATCCCGCATGGCGATCGCCACGGCCCGATAGGTCGGGTGGCCCTCCCGGCCGGAGCGGAGCTCGATCAACTGCATCGCCTCCCGGGCGTTCAGGTCGAGGACGTACCGGATCCGGTAGCCGAGGCAGAGCGCATAAGGGGCGAGGTGGTCGTGTCCCTGCTCGGTCAGCCTCTCGAACTCCTCCCGCGATATCTCGAGCGCCTCCCGGTAGCCCTCCCCAACACCGGCCTCGTCGACCTCCTCCGGAATCCAGGCACCGAGGTCCGGGGTCAGCGACTGCCACTGGCAGGTGAGGATCCGATGACGCTGAAGGTCGCGGAAGGCGCCGTAGTCGGAGACGATTTCGAACCGGTAGGAAGCGGCCTCGAACCCCCGGCCGGGCCGATGCCTGCGGTTCCTGCGCTCCCCGACCACTGCCCGGAACAGGTCCTCCCGCTCCGAAGCGTCGAGTGCCTCGATCCGGGCCCTCGTCTCGGCTTCTGACACCCCGGCTCCCTCGAAAAGGCAGGAGGCGAGGACCTCGTCTTCGGACCCCCGGACCTCGATCAGCTCGACCGAGGGACCCGGGTTGCCGCCTTCGGAACGATCGAGACCGAGCCGCGACACCCACTGCTCGGTCGCCTCCCGTCGCTCGGTCAGGTACCCGATCCACTCGCCCCCGCGATCCGGGCGGTCGACCCGGGCGACGAAGCTCGGCATCACCTTCTTCAGCTCTCCGAGCACCATCTCCCCGAAGGCACGGGCCTCGGGAAGGGGCGATGCCATCAGCCGCAGGAGGAGCTGCTCGTAGGCCTGCCCGGAGGCGAAGATCCCCACGTGGCTCAGCGTCGCCGCCGGGAGCAGGCCGCGGAGCAGGTCGAGTGCCTTGGCCCGGATCGAGGAGCGCCAGGCTCCCTCCGGTTCCTCCCCACGCGGGAACTGCCCCGCCGCCCACTCTTCGACTACCGGAATCGACTCGGAGTAGATCGAGAAGATCCGGTCCATCGCCTCTCCGAAGGGGCCGCCGAGGAGCTCGTCCCGGTAGTAGCGGTAGCCGCCACCCGGCATCTCCCGGTCGTACGGGATGTAGCGGGTCGACTGCTCGAGGTAGGCAGCCAGTCGCCCGCGCTGGAGCTGTTTGGTGAGGATGTTCGAAACCCACTCGCAGGCGATGTGGGCGCCACCGACCTGGGCGATCGAGTCGTCCCCGTAGCCGACGAAGATCCGCTCGTAGAGGTCGGCGGCCCGCTTTCCCTCCTCGCCATCGAAGGGCCGCCCACCCTCCGGCATCTCCGCTGCGAACTCATCCAGGTAGAGCCTGCGGAGGGTCCCCTGGTAGCGGGAGTAGCGGGCGAAGAGTGCACCCTTGACCGTCTCCGGAAGGTTGACCAGGGCGAAGACGGGCAGGTCGAGGTTGGTGAAGTGAGGCTTGAGGAGAGCCTGCTCTTCCTCGGTGAACTGCTCTGCCGGGTAATCCACCGGTTGAAACTAACAGCCGCCCCGGAAGTGTCGGGCCGGCCTGGATCAGCCCGGGGGGCCGGCCATCAACTCGACCAGATGGCCCGCCGGAGAGCTTGCCTTGACCCTCGCCCGACCCCAGTGGGGGGTCGCCGGGACGGCCTCGAAGCCGGCTTCCGAGAGCGCACCCGAGACCCGTTCGAGCTCCGGCTCGACCAGTGCCAGGTGCCCGGTCGCGGGGATGACCGGCTGCTCGACCGCGACCAGGTGGACCTGGAAGCCATCCCGCTCCAGCCAGACGGTTCCGCCGCCGGCAAGCCCCTCCGGGGGCTCTACCTGCCGGAACCCGAGCACTTCCCAGAAGCTGACCTCCCCGGCCCGGCCCTCGGCGCTTACCTCGAGCGAGGCGTGATGGATCGGCTGAGGTGAACCGGACACGAGCCGATCATCCCACGAAGTCCAGCCGACGATCGCCTCAGCCGAGGATCACGAAGGCTAGGCCGAAGAGGAGGACGATCCCGGTGGTCCAGGCGACGGACTCGGCCGCAATCCGGAGGTCGAGGCCGTAGGCATGGGCGATCACCAACGAGCTGATCCCGGCCGGCATTGCCGCCAGCACGTAGAAGGATGGCGGAACATCGGCGATCGGCAGGGTGAGCAGGAGCAGGAGTCCGGGCGCCAGCACCAGCCGGATCACGGTCACCAGCGCTACCGCCGGGGAGAACCCGGGCAACCGGGCGATCGTCCCGGCCCGCTGCTCGCCACCGATTACCGCCCCGACGGCGAAGAAGCCGATCGGGAGCGAGAGGGTGACCAGGACCCAGGAAACCTCGACCAGGACGTCGGGTAGCAGGTCACTGGGGGTGAGCAGGCCGAGGATCGCGGCGATCAGCAGCGGGTTCTTGAGGAAGAAGGAGCGGAGCCTCTCCCCGAACCCGGAGCCCGCACGAGCGCCGAAGGCAGCTCCTGCACCGAAGCCGAGCAGGGTCAGGCCGACCCCGCCGACGACCACGTCGTAGGCGACCGCCCTGGAGAGCTCCTCTCCTCCCATCAGCGCCAGGACCACCGGGTAGCCGAGGTAGCTGGTGTTCGGGATGACCGAACAGGTGATCACCGAGCCGGTCTCCGGTGAGGAGAGAGCGAGCAGGCGGCTGGCGGCGAACCAGCCGATCAGACCGACCAGGACGATCGCGGCCAGTCCGGCCACCAGTCCGGCCCCCATCCCGAAGCCGAAATCGGTCTCGGCCAGGTTGACGAAGACGATCGGGGGGAAGAAGACGTAGAGGAGGAGCGACAGCGCCCTCTTGGATGCACCGGTCGCGACCTCCGGCCGACGCCTCTCGGCGAGGAGACCGGCTCCGACCGAGACGACCACGGCAAGGGCGATCCAGATCACCGGCCCCCCTTCCCCTTCACCCGGAGTCCCCGTCCATCCAGACCGGGTCGGCCCTCCGAATCACCCGGGCAGCGAACCTATGGCCTCGCCCGCCTGGGCCGCGAAGTCGTAGAGCGGGTCGGGGATGATCCCGAAGGCGATCGAGGCGATCGCAAAGACGATCCCTACGGCGACGATCAGGCCGATCAGGCGGGACGGAGGGCCGGGTGCAGGCCCCGGACTCTCGGTCTCGCCGGACCAGACGGTGCCCACTACCCTCAGGTAGTAGGCGAGCGAAGCCATGGATCCGAGCACGATCAGGACCCCGAGCCAGGTCCAGCCCCCGTCGACCAGGGCGGAGATCAGGTAGAGCTTCCCCAGGAAGCCGACCGTGGGGGGCAGGCCGATCAGGCCGAGCATCCCGATCGTGATCGGCCAGGCGAGGGCCCGATCCCGGCGCCCGATCCCCCTGAGGGCCTCGATCGAGTCGTCGCTTCCGTCCCGCTGCTCCCGGACCACGAGGACGGCAAAGGTGCCCAGGTTGAGCGCGAGGTACGCGGCCAGATAGAAGGAGAGGGCCTCCACCCCCTCGGTGCTCGCAACCACGATGCCGCCAACCATGTACCCGGCCTGGGCTATCCCCGAGTAACCGAGCATCCGCTTGAGCGAGTCCTGGGAGATCGCCCCGAGGTTGCCGACCACGATCGAGATCGCGGCGATCGCCGCGAGGATCACGTCCCAGTCGTCGGCGAGCGGCTCCAACGCCGTCAGGAAGAAGCGGGCGAAGACTGCGAAACCGGCCAGCTTCGTCGCGACAGCCATGAAGGCCGTGACCGCAGTCGGTGCCCCCTGGTAGACGTCCGGGGTCCACTGGTGGAACGGGGCCAGGGAGACCTTGAAGGCGAGCCCGACCGTGACCAGGCCTACCCCGGTCAGGATGATCGGGTCGCTGAGCAGGTCGGATGACGAGAGCCCATCGGCGATCTGCTCGAACCCGGTCGCCCCCGAGGCGCCGTAGACGAAGGCCATTCCGAAGAGCAGGGTGGCCGAACCGAGCGAACCGATGATCAGGTACTTCAGGCCCGACTCGAGCGAGTCCTCTCTCCTTAGGTCGGTCCCGCAGAGTGCGTAGAGGGGAATCGAGAAGAGCTCCAGGGCGATGAAGAAGGTGATCAGGTTGTTCGCCTGGGTCAGGAGAACCATGCCCAGCACCGAGCCGAGCAGCAGGGCGAGGAAGTCCGGGCGGCCTGCCTCCCTGGCGGCAGGATCGCCGAGCGAGAAGAGTACGGCGACGATCCCGGCCACGAGGATCAACAGGGAGAAGGTGATCGAGAGTCCGTCGAGCTCGAGGGTCCCTCCGATCACGTCCTTCGATTCGCCCCACTGGCCGATCAGCAGGCCACCGGCCACGACCATGCTGAGGATCGCGACTGCCGGGGCGATCCTGGCGAGCCGGCCTGCCACCGCGAGGATCACGGTGAGCGCCAGACCGAAGACCAGCGCGATTACCGGAGCCAGGGCCCAGTAGTCGATATCCGGAGGCTGGAAGGTCAACCGAGCTGACCCACCTTTTCGACCACGGCCGAGACCGCATCCCCGGTCTCCCCGAGGACGATCTGGGGTGCGAAGGCGAGGATCACCA
Organism: Solirubrobacterales bacterium; assembly: GCA_049425265.1. Lineage (GTDB taxonomy): Bacteria > Actinomycetota > Thermoleophilia > Solirubrobacterales > 70-9 > 67-14. The sequence continues at coordinate 10,972 of JBMSXD010000011.1, read as the reverse complement.
GGACCAGCACCATCGGCACGATGATCAGGGCGTCCCGGAACGAGATCTCACGCGAATCCGACCCTGGCGGCAGCGGGTTCTGCATCGTCCGCTGGTACATCCTCAACGCGTAATAGGCGGCCAGCGCCACGCCCACCGAAGCAACGATCGCGATCGCGACGCTGACCTGGAAGGTGCCGTTGAGGATCAGGAACTCACCGATGAAGTTGGGGGATCCGGGAATCGCAAGGGTGGCCATCGTCACGATCAGGAAGATCACCGCGAAGATGGGTGCGTTCTTGGCCAGGCCGCCCATCGGTCCGAGGTCTTCCGAGCCGGTCCGCTCGGCGATCAGTCCGACGATCAGGATCGCCGGCACCACGACCAGGCCGTGGTTGACCATCTGGAACAGGGCGCCGTTGGCACCGGTCTCGTCGAGGGCGAAGATCCCCAGGGTGATGAAGCCGAGCTGGGCGACCGAGGAGAAGCCGATGATCATCCTCAGGTCGATCTTGGTGAAGGCGATCGCCGAGCCGTAGATGATCGCGACCACGGCGAAGATCAGAATCGCGGTCTGGAACAGCTCGGCTGCCTCCGGCATCACCGGCAGGACGACCCGGAGGAAGCCGTAGGCGCCGACCTTGGATAGCACGGCCGAGAAGACGGCAAGGGCCGGCAGCGGGGCAACCCGGTAGGCATCGGGCATCCAGCCGTTGAACGGGAAGAGCGGCATCTTGATGAAGAAGGCGAGGGCGAAGAGCCAGAAAAGCCAGTACTGGTCGGACTCACCGATTCCCCTCGCGATCAACTCGGGGATCGAGTAGGAAAGTGGCTTGCCGGATGCCTCCTCGGCCGAGAACCCGACCGCGACCGCTGCGACCAGCATCAGCAGGGAGCCGACCAGTGTGTAGATGATCATCTTGGTCGTTGCCCCGCCGGCAGTCGCCCCGTCCCGAGTTCGTCCCCAGAGTCCGAACAGGAAGTAGAACGGGACGATCATCAGGTCGAAGAAGAGGACGAAGAGGATCAGGTCGGATGCGAGGAATGCCCCGAGGGTGGCCGTCTCGCCGAGCAGAAGCATGAAGTAGAAGAGCCGCTCCCTCCCGTCCCCCGCATTCCGGGATGCTGCGAAGGCGACGGCCGGGACCCAGGCCAGCGCGGTCAGGAGAACCAGGAAGACCGAGATCCCGTCGATCGCAAGCGAGTAGGAGATCCCCAGTTCCGGGATCCAGGAGATGCTTTCGGCGTACTGCCCGGGATCGCCCGGGTCGAACCCGACAGCGATCACCGCGGCAAGTACCAGGGTCAGTGCCGTTCCGGCAAGGGCCGGGACCCAGGCCCGGGCGGCCGGTACCAGCAGGGCGATGATCCCGAAGGCGAGCGGCAGCCAGAGGAGGACCGAGAGCATCAGCCCGCCCTCAGCAACAGGAAGAGCACGACCGCGATCGCCCCGAGCACCATCAGGCTGGCGTAGGCCCGGATCATCCCGCTCTGGAGGTCCCGGACCAGGGCCCCGGCCGAGCGGACCAGGCTGGTCGTCCCGGTGACTATCCCGCCGACCACGAAGGGCTCGACCACCCGGTTGCAGAAGTCGCCGAAGGCGAGCACCGGGCGGACGATCGCCGCATGGATCAGCTCATCGAAATACCACTTGTGGACGAACAGTTCGTAGAGCGGGTGGAACTTCTGTCTGAGGATGCCGGGAATGGCCGGACGCCTTACCCAGAGGACCCAGGCCAGCGCGATCCCGACCACGGCGATCACACCACCGTTCAGGAGTCCGAGCCAGGCCTTGCCAACGGGAGGGTGGATCGCGGCCAGGGTCGACCCCTCGAAGGTCGGCTCCAGGAACTTGGTCACGACCTCGGTCACCACCGGCCCCAGGAGGAAACAGGCGATCAGTGCGAGCACCCCGAGGGGGAGCATTCCGAACCTCATCCCCGGCGACTGCTCGGCGACGTGGTGCTCCTTTCCGGGGTAGCCGACCTCGTAGTCCTCTGGCTGACCGTTGGCCGGATTGACCGGTTCGCCGTGGGCAACGTGGCCGGTTTCGATCAGCTCTTCGGCCTCGGGACAGGGCTTCCCCGGCAGGATCCGGAAGACGATCCGGAAGGCATACAGGGCGGTCATCAGGGCCCCGACGTAGCCGGCGATCGCAAGGATCGTGTACCAACTGCCCCGGTAGAGGGCGAAGTCGATGATTTCGTCCTTGGAGAACCAGCCCGAGGTGAAGGGGAATCCGGAAAGGGCGAGTGAGCCGATCACCAGCATCGCCGCGGTGAACGGGAGCGCCTTGCCCAGCCCCCTCATCCGGTCGATGTTCTGGTCGTTGGCCATCACCGCGATGATCGATCCGGCCGCCATGAAGAGGAGCGCCTTGAAGAAGGCATGGGTCATCAGGTGGAACATCCCGGCCGAGTACGCCCCGATCCCGACCGCGAGGAACATGTAGCCGATCTGGCTCATCGTCGAATAGGCGATGATCCGCTTCAGATCGGTGACGACGAGGGCGATCGTCCCGGCGACCAGCAGGGTCACCACCCCGACGATCGCCGCCACGTTGGCCGCTGCCGGGGCGAGTTCGAAGAGGGGCCAGGCGCGGGCGACGAGGTAGACGCCGGCGGTCACCATGGTCGCAGCGTGGATCAGGGAGGAGACCGGGGTCGGACCCTCCATCGCATCGGCCAGCCAGGTGTGGAACGGCAGCTGTGCCGACTTGGCGAAGGCCCCGACCAGGAGCAGCAGACAGATCGCAACGACCGTCCACTGGTCGGTCGAGAAAACCTTTGGTGCTGCGTCGAATACGGCCTCGTAGTCGAGAACGCCCAGCTCCCTGAAGATCAGGATCGCCGCGAGCACGAGCCCGATGTCGCCGACCACGTTGATCACGAAGGCCTTCATCCCGGCCGCTGTGGCCGTGGTCCGCCGGTACCAGAAGCTGATCAGGGCATACGAGGCAAAGCCGACGAAGGCCCAGCCGATGATCAGGAGCACGAAGTTGCCGGCCAGGACGAGCAGGAGCATCGAGAAGACGAAGAAGTTGAGGTAGGAGAAGAACCGGCTGTATCCCTGATCCGACTCCATGTAGGCGGTCGAGTAGACGTGGATCAGGAAGGAGACCCCGGTGACGACGAGGACCATGAACACGGCCAGCGGGTCGACGAAGATGCCGAGGTCGACCCGGAGGTCCCCTACCCCGGCGTACTCCCAGAGCGACGAGGCAACGTGGCGGGACTCACTCGGTTCCGAGAGCAGGCCGAGCAGTGTGCCGATCCCGGCGATGAAGGCGAGGCCGATCGCGGTCGAGCCGATGATCCCGGCGGTCCGGTCCGGGAGCTTGCGGAAGCCGAAGGCGATGACCATCGAGCCGAGCAGGGGGAAGAGCAGGACGAGCCACGCCCACGCAGCTGTGGTCATCCGCGAAGCTCCGTGGTCTCGTCCACGTCGAGCGGTATACGGCGGCGGAACATCGCCACGACCAGGCCGAGACCGACCACCACCTCGCAGGCGGCAACGACGAGGACGATCAGGACGAAGACCTGGCCGTCACCATCACCGAGCATCCGGCTGAAGGAGAGGATCGCCAATGCCCCTGCGCTCAGCATCAGCTCGAGGCAGAGGAGGATCACCACCGGGTTCCTGCGGACGAGGATTCCGCCTGCCCCGATCGCGAACAGCAGGGCAGCGAGGACGAGGTACCACTCGATCGACATCGGCCCTAGGTGCCCTCCCGGGTCGGGGATCCCCGTCGACCGGCCAGGACTATCGCCGCCACGGCGGCGAGCAAGAGCAGGATCGAGGCCGCCTCGAAGGCGATCAGGAAATCGTCGAGGAGCATCCGGCCGACTGCCGCCGGAGTGCCGAAGTCGTCAGGGATGTCCTTCGGACCCTCGGTACCGATTCCGACAAGGGCCGATCCGACCACCGCGATCGAGATCTCGATGAACAGGGCTGCCGCGACGATCGGGCCGAAGATCCGAAGGCGCGGGTGGCCATCGAAGGCCGGCTCCTCGATCCCCCCGACGTAGGCCGCGACGAAGACGTAGATCACCATCACTGCGCCGGCGTAGACCACGATCTGGGCCGCAGCCAGGAACTGCGCCCTGAGCAGCAGGAAGATCCCGGCGAGGAAGACCAGGTGGACGACCAGCGCGAGCACGCTGTAGAAGGGGTTCTTCAGCAATACGACCGCCAGGGCGCCCCCGACCGCGCCCGCCGCACCGGCGAAGAAGGCGATCTCGACCACTACTCGCCCTCGCGCCTCAGCGGTGCCCGTTCGATCGGCTCGGCGAGCAGCATCTCCTTGGTGAAGATCAGGTCCGACCGGTTGTAGTCGGCCATCTCGTAGTCGTGGCCCATCGTGATCGCATCGAACGGACAGGCCAACTCGCAGTAGCCGCAGAAGATGCAGCGGGCCAGGTTGATCTCGTAGACCGCGGCGTAGCGCTCGCCGGCCGACACCCGGTTCTCCGGATCGTTCTCGGCGGCGACCACCCGGATGCACTGGGCCGGGCAGGCCGCCGCGCAGAGCGAGCAGCCGACGCACTTCTCCAGGCCGGTGTCCTCGAACCGGTGGAGTCGGTGGCGACCCCGGAAACGCGGGTAGACCGGGGTCTTCTCCTCCGGGTACTGGATCGTCACCGGCTTGGTGAACATCTGGGACATCGTCGTCCTCAGGCCCCGGAGGGTCTCGCCGAAGGCCCGGTAGGCGCCGCCCTTGCCTCCGGGCTCCGGACCGCGGGGGACGACCGTGATCTCCTCCGGCCTGACGCTCACCAGACCACCACCAGGACTGCCGTCACCAGCACGTTCAGCGTGGCCAGGGGGATGAGCACCTTCCAGCCGAAGCTCATCAGCTGGTCGTAACGGAATCTGGGCAGGGTCGCCCGGATCCAGATGAAGATGAAGGTGATCGCGAGCATCTTGGCAAGCATCCAGATCGGGTCTAGCCAGGAGGGTCCGGGACCCATCCAGCCCCCCAGGAACATCGTCGAGGCGATCCCCGAGATGATCAGGATCTCCATGTATTCGGCGAAGAAGTAGGAACCGAATCGCATCCCGCCGTACTCGGTCGAGTAACCCGCCACCAGTTCTGCATCGGCCTCGGGGAGGTCGAACGGCGCCCGGTTGGTCTCGGCGAAACCGGCGACCATGAAGACCAGGAAACCGACGATCTGGGGGACGATGAACCAGATCTCACCCTGCGCCTTGACGATGTCGACCAGCGAGAGCGAGCCGGCCATCAGGACGACACCGAGCAGCGAGAGGCCCATCGCCATCTCGTAGGAGATGAGCTGGGCCGCCGAGCGCATCGCTCCAAGGAAGCTGTATTTCGAGCCCGAGGCCCAGCCGCCCAGCAACAGGCCGTAGAAGGCGAGAGCCCCGAAGGCGAAGAAGTAGAGGATCCCGATCGGGACGTCGATCCCGTAGAGACCGACCCCGCCCTGTACATCGCCGAAGGGAAGGATCGCCAGGGTCATCACGGCGGCCAGGATGGTCAGGGCCGGGGCGACCTCGTAGAGACCCGGAACCGCTCCGGTCGGGCGGAAGCCCTGCTTCGAAAGGAGCTTTCCGACATCGGCGAGCGGCTGGAGTGCCCCATACGGCCCGACCCGGTTGGGGCCATACCGGTTCTGGAACCGGCCGAGCAGTTTGCGTTCGGCCAGGAGGACGACCGGGACCACGCTGAGGATGACCACGAAGATCACCACCGACTTGAGGATCAGGATCCAGGTCGCATCGACGAAGTTGGTGTCGGCGATCGGCAGGGCAGGAATCACGCTGCCTCGTCTCCCTCGGGTCCCCCGCCGGCCGTCACCAGCTCGAGCCGCACCTCAGGCGGTCCGACCTCGACGAGGACGGGTCCACCGTCCTCGCCCGCGACCCGATTCCCGTTATCGACCGGGGTGCCCTCGATCAGGAAGCAGGTTCCCTCGGGCATCGCGGCCCGAACGGCGACCCGGGCGTTGACCGATCCTTCGCTAGAGCGAACCGAGACCTCATCCCCGGTCGAGAGGCCGAGGCGGGTTGCGTCCGGGCCGGAGATCTCCAGGCGCTGGGCCGGGACCAGGAAGCGGAGGGCGGGACTCGACTCGACCACCTGGTCGGCCCAGAGGTTGGGGTAGGTGCCGAGAAGCAGTTGGCCGTTGGTGGGGGTCGGGGGAGCAGAGGTCGACTCCTCCGGCGGGACTACGCCTGCGTCGTCGACCTCTGCTCCCCCTCCATTGACACCATCGGCTTGAGAGGGGCCTGCATCGTCGATCCCCGATCCCCCTCCCTCAATGGATCCCTGGCCGGCTGGGGAGAAGGGGCCTGGGGAGTCGGCGTAGAGGGCGAGGTCCGGGGATATGTTGCCGAGCTGGTTGGCGGCGGGGCGGTCCTGCCAGCGCACGCCGCGGCCACCGATCTCGGAATCGGTTATCCCGCCATAGAACGGAACTGCCGATGCGACGGCCTCGAGCGCCTCCGGAGTCGAGGTAATGCCGGTGTCGGAGCCGAGCATCGCCGCCAGCTCGGTCAGGACCAGCCAGACCGGGCGGATCTCGCCCGGTCGCCTGGCCGAGGGGCGGACCCGCTGGATCCGGCCGTCGGGATGGGTGACCGTCCCGTCCTTCTCGGCGTGGCTTTCGAGCGGCAGGAGCACATCGGCGAACTCGGTCGAGTCGTTGCGGGCAAGCGAGAAGGCCACTACGTGACCGGCCGCTTCCAGCGCCCTCCGCCACCCCTCGGGGTCGGGCAGGTCCCGGATCGGGTCGACGCCGAACAGGACCACTGCCTCCAACTCGCCCGACTCGAGGCCCTCCCTGATCGCCCGGGAATCGCGGCCGGGTCCTGTCGGTGAGAGGCCCGGTCCGGCATCGGGCAGGCAGCCGGCCTCGCGCAGTCCCCGACCGTTCGCGTTGTCGGGTATCCCGATAAGCCCGGAGCCTTCCTGGTCGGCCAGTCCGGCGGCCTCGGCCAGGCTGACCAGTGCCTCGACTGCAGCCGGCACGGCCTCGCCCTGGACGCTCCGCTCACCCCAGACGATCACCGTCTGCTCGGAATCCGCGATCCGCCCGGGCCGGCCGGTCTTCGCCCGTCCGCGCTTCACCTTCCCGGCGAGCTCCTCGAGAAATGCCGCTGCCCCTCCGGGCGGGAACCGCATTACCTCGGTCGCCCCTCCCTCTAGCGCCCCGGGGCGATCGGTCGCCACGACGAGCGCAGTTCCGTTTCGCCGGACCGCCTTCCTCACCCGCAGGTCGAATGATGGGGCCGACTGGATCGGGTCGGTACCGATCACGATCACCAGGTCGGCCGTGTCGATATCGGGGGTCTCGGCGGTGATCGCCGGGTCGGCCAGCTTCAGGGCCGAATTGCCATCGATACCCGGCCCACGTCGGGAATCGATGTTCCCGGAGCCGAGTGCCTGGCGGAGGATACGCTGGAGGAGGTAGCCCTCTGCGTTCGAGCCATCGCCGACCAGGATGGCCGTCCGCGACCCGGCCCTCGCCAGACCCTCGGCCGCTGCCTCCTCGGCCTCCTGCCAGGAGGCTGGGGTCGGATGGCCGTCTGAAGCTACCTCGGGCCCGAGCACCCGGTCGTCGGCGTACATCGCCTGGAAGGCGTAACGGCCCTTGTCGCATAGCCAGCCGTCGTCGACCTCGGGGTTGTCCCGAGCGAGCACCCGGGCGACCTGTTCGTCGCGCACCGTAAAGCTGACGTTGCACTGGCTCGGGCAGAGGGTGCAGACCGAACCGCCCTGCTCGATGTCCCAGGGCCGGGCCCGAAAGCGGTAGGTATATGAAGTGAGTGCCCCGACCGGGCAGAGTTCGGTGATGTTGCCCTGGAACGGCGCGATGTACGGCCGGTCGTCGAAGGTTCCTACGTAAGTGCCGTCTCCGCGCTCGAGCAGCTGGAGCTGTTCGTCCTCGGAGACCTCCTGGCTGAACCGGACGCACCGGTAGCAGAGGATGCATCGCTCACGGTCGATCGCAACCAGCGGTGAGAGGGGCACCGGCTTCTCGAAGTGGCGCTTCTGGTCGACCATCCGGTTTCGGTCCGGGCCCCATCCCATCGAGATGTCCTGGAGCGGGCACTCACCGCCCTTGTCGCAGACCGGACAGTCGAGCGGGTGGTTGACCAGGAGGAACTCGACCACCGATTCCTGGGCCTCCTTGACCTGGTCGGTCCGGGTATGGACGACCATCCCGTCACGAACCGGGGTCGAGCATGAGGTTTGGAGCTTCGGGATCCCCTCGATCTCGACCAGGCACATCCGACAGGCTCCGACCGGGGCGCCGAGCTTGGGCTCGTAACAGAAGACCGGGATCTCGACATCGCCCTCGCGAGCCGCATCGACCAGCATCGTGCCCTCGTCGGCTTCGATCTCGCGGCCGTCGATCGTCAGGGTGATCCGGTTGGGCCGGGTCCTAGGCATCGTCGCCCTCCTCCCCCAGTCTCTGCTCGCCGGCCGGTACGGGCCTGCCCTGAAGGGGGTCGCGCTCGAGCATCTCGGCCAGGGCCGGGACCTCGGTCGATGCGCCATTTCCGTTGCCGCCGGTGACCGGGACCGACTCCAGCGCGGCCTCGGCGATCACCTGCTCGAACTCGTCCCGGAACTTGCGGACCATTGCGCTGACCGGCATCGCCATCGAGTCACCGAGGACGCAGAGGCAGTGGCCGGCGATGTTGTCCTGAACCGAGGTGATGATGTCGAGCTCCATCGGGGTCGCCTCGCCCCGGACCACGCGCTCCAGCATCTTCACCGTCCAGTTGGTGCCCTCGCGACAGGGTGTGCACTTCCCGCAGGACTCGTGGTGGTAGAAGCGTGCCGTGCGGAGCGCCATGTGGGGGATCGAGACGGTGTCGTCGGCGACGATGATCGAGCCCGAGCCGAGCATCGATCCCGCCTCGGCCATCGCCTCGAAGGAGTAGGGCAGGTCGAGCCCGTCCGGGGTCAGGACCGGCGAGGACGAGCCCCCCGGGTAGAAGGCCTTGACCTTGTGATCGCCTGGAGGGCCACCTGCCAGGTCCATGACCAGACCACCGGTCGGGACGCCGAGCTGTACCTCGTAGTTGCCGGGTCTCCTGACCCGACCTGAGACCGAGACGACCTTGGTCCCGGGGGACTGCTCGGTTCCGAAGCTCCGGAACCACTCGGCCCCGTTGGCGACGATGTGGCTGACGTTGCTGAGCGTCTCGACGTTGTTGATCAGGGTCGGCTGGCCGTAGAGCCCCTGCACCGCTGGAAAGGGCGGCTTCAGCCTCGGGTTGCCCCGCTTGCCCTCGAGGGCGTCGAGCAGGGCTGTCTCCTCGCCACAGATATAGGCACCGGCACCCCGATAGACGACGAGTTCGAGGTCGAAGCCCGAGCTGAGGATGTCCTTGCCGAGGTAGCCGGCGTCGTAGGCCTCGGCGATCGCCCGGTCGAGCACGTCGGCCTGGGCCTCATACTCACCCCGGATGAAGATGAAGGCATGGCTGGCCCCTGCGGCATAGCTTGCGATCGCGATCCCCTCGATCAGCTGGTGGGGGTTTCGCTGCATCAGCTCGCGGTCCTTGAAGGCGCCGGGCTCCGATTCGTCGGCGTTGCAGCAGAGGTACTTCGTCTGCTCCCCCCGCGGCAGGAAGGAGACCTTCTTCCCCATCGAGAATCCGGCGCCCCCCCTTCCCCGGAGGCCCGACTCCTCGAGCTCGTTGACGATCTCGTCGGGATCCATGTCCTTCAGCGCCCGCTGGAGGGTCTCGTACCCACCGTAGGAGCGGTAGCCCTCGATCGTCGCCAGCTTCGGGTCTTCGGCGTGGCGGAGCAGTATCCGGGTCTCCTGGATCTTGAAGTTCATCGGTTCGGTCCCTTCAGGGAGTCGACCCTGGGGTCATCGGTCGGGTCGGCGCCGCCGGCCAGGCCGCGGGAGGCGAGGGCGAGCTCGGACTCGGGCTCGGCGCCGTCACGGAGGTTCCTGACGATCGCCGCGGCATCGTCCTCGGTCAGGGGGCCGTAGTAGCGCTCGTCGATCGAAGCCATCGGTGCGAGGTCGCAGGCCCCCAGACACTCGGATCCGGTCACGAAGAACTCGCCGTCATCGGAGACGGCGCCCCCGTGGGACGCCTTCCCCGGGTCGCACCCGGTCGCCTCGGTGAATGCCCCGAGAAGTCGGTCCCCGCCTCGCATCCAGCAGGAGATGTTGGTGCAGACGCGTACCCGATGCCGGCCGGTCGGCTCGAGGAAGAAGAGGTCGTAGAAGCTCGCAACCGACTCGAGGTGGGCCGGGGTGACCCCCATGACCGCGGCCGCCTGGCGGACTCCCTCCGGGGAGCACCATCCGTAGAGCCGCTGGACGGCCCAGAGGGCCGGGATCGAGGCCGAGTTCTTCTCGGGGTACCGGGCCATCGCACCCTCGATCTCCTTCTTGAGCTCCGGCGGGCAGTCGACCTCCGCGAGCTCCGGGACCTCCGCCGGGTTACCGAGTGGTTTACGACCGGTCGTGTTGGCCGGGTCCTCGGGGAGGCCCTCGCCGACGAAGCCGCCGATCGGGATCTCGGGGAAGTCCGGGGAGTCGGGGGCGCTCACCGGTCGATCCCTCCGAGGATCGGATCGAGCATCGCCAGGGTCTGGATCAGGTCGGCCACGTACTCGCCGATCGCCATGTCCCGGAGCGCCTGCAGGTTTACGAAGGAGGGGTCACGGAAATGGACCCGGACCGGCTTGGCGGAGCCGTCGGCGACGACGAAGCAACCGAGCTCCCCTCGGGGCGACTCGATCGGGTAGTAGACCTCGCCCGGATCGACCCGGAATCCCTCGGTGACCAGCTTGAAGTGGTGGATCAGCGACTCCATCGAAGTCGAGAGTTCTGACCGGGGTGGCAGCACGTATTTGCGGTCGTCGGCGATCCAGGGGCCATCCGGCAGGCCGTCGAGGCATTGCTCGATGATCTTCAGCGATTCCCGCATCTCTGCCAGGCGGACCCGATACCGGTCGTACCCGTCGCCCACCGTTCCGACTGGGATGTCGAAG
>JBMSXD010000010.1:0-22567 GCA_049425265.1 Solirubrobacterales bacterium | reverse complement strand
TCCTCGGGGTCCGGATCGAACTGGGCGGGATCGGGCAGCTGGTCGAGCGATTCGAGGCCGAAGAGCCTCTCGAAGAGCTCGGAGGTCCGGTAGAGGACCGCACCGAAGCGGGACTTGCCCGACTCCTCGATCAGGCCTCGCTCACCGAGGCTGGCAACGGCGGACTCCGAAGAGACGCCCCTGATCCTCGCGATCTCGGGGCGGGAGACGGGCTGGAGGTAAGCAACGATCGCAAGCGTCTCCGCCTGGGCCTTGGTGAGCGGAGGGGTTCGGGGACGCGCAAGGAGCCGCCTCGCCGCACCTTCGCTCTCGGGTGCGCTCGCCAGGGCGACCCCGCCGGCCACCCTTCTCAATACGACACCTCGACGAGGGTCACCGAGTCGGTTCTCGAGTTCGGCGAGGGCCGCTTCGACCTCTCCTTCATCGACCTCACAGGCGTCGGCCAGCTCAGTGACAGAGATCGGCGAAGGCGCCAGGAACAGCAGCGCCTCGAGGTCGGCAGAAAGGTCCGAAGGGCCGCCCGCGGCCGCGTCCAGATCCGATTCAGGCGGGAACAGGGGCGCCTCCCTCCGACCGGGTAATCGTTATCGGACCACAGATCTCTTCCTGTTTCCAGGTCGCCTCCCCCTGGCCATGGAGCTGGAGCAGCGCCAGCAGGGTGACGGCCTGGACCTCGCGAGCCTCTGCACCGAAACTGTCGTCGAAGTCGAGTGAGGGTCGGGCCGCCAGGGCCGCCCTCAGGGCCGAGACGCGCCGCCGCAGGGAGATCGCGACCGGGATCCTCGGCATCTCGATCTCCTCCGGCGGAGTGAGCAGGTCCCCGACCGCCGAGGCGAGGATGTTCGGGTCGTACGCCTGCGATGCCGCCTCAACCGCAACCCGTCGTAGCTCCGGCGGAAGCGGAGCGTTCCGGTAGAGGAACGGCATTGCGGCGTCCAGCATCGAGACCAGCTCGGCCGAGGCATCCTTGAACTTTCGATACTCGAGCATCCGGGCGATCAACTCCTCGACCGCTTCCTCGGGCTCCATCCCTTCGAGCTCCGGATCGGCCTGGGGGAGCATCAAGCGGGATTTGAGCTCCAGCAGGGAGGCGATCAGCAGCAGGAACTCGGTGGTCGCCTCGAGGTCGATCTCGCCGCGCTCGGAGAGGCTCTCTACGTAGGCCGAGACGATCTCCCCCAGCTCGACTTCGAGCAGGTCGAGCTCCTCCCGCAGGACGATCGTCAGGAGCAGGTCGAATGGACCCGCGAAGACGTCGAGATCGAGGTCCAGGTCGGCAAGTCCGGAACCGATTGCCACCGTCGAAGCGTAGAGAAGGACCCGGTCGAACGGCCGGTCTCGAACCCCGGGTCTACCGGGGGTACCTCAGGCCGGGCCGATACCCATCGCCTGGCGAGCCTCGGCAAGGGTTTCCGAGGCCATCTCCCTCGCCCTCCCCGCTCCCTCGGAGAGGATTCGTTCGAGGCCCTCCTCGTCCTCACGGATCGCCGGATAGGCCTCCCTGACCGGGGCGAGGTACTCGGAAACCGCCTCTCCAACCGCCTTCTTGAAGTCGCCGTAGCCGGCCTCGGCGAACTCTGCCTCTACCTCCTCTTCGCTCCGGCCCGTGGCGACCGCCATGATCCCGATCAAGTTGGTGATCCCCGCCTTCTCGGGGTCCCGCCGCACCTCACGGCCAGAATCGGTAACCGCCGAGCCGAACTTCTTTGCGATCGCTCCGGGGTCGTCGAGCAGGTAGACCCGCCCTGAATCCGATCCAACGGTGGTCGACATCTTCCGCTCCGGCTCCTGGAGGTCCATTACCCGGGCGGCAACCTCGGGCACCTTGAGTTCCGGTTCGACGAGGACGTTGCCGAACCTCTCGTTGAACCGCCTCGCCAACTCCCTCATCAGTTCGACGTGCTGGCGCTGATCCTCGCCGACCGGCACCTCGTCTGCCCGGTAAGCGAGCACATCGGCAGCCTGGAGTACCGGGTAGAAGAAGAGTCCGGCCGAGACCAACTCCCGCTGCCGCGCCGACTTCTCCTTGAACTGATGCATCCGGTTCAGGTCGCCATGGGCGCAGACAGTAGAGAGCAGCCAGCAGAGCTCGGTCTGCTCGTAGACGTCGGACTGCCGGAATAGCACGCACCGATCGGGGTCCAGGCCGGAGGCGAGGAGCACCGCGGCGGTGTCGTAGACCCTCTGACGGAGCTCGACCGGATCGAACGGAACGGTGATCGCGTGAAGGTCGACTATGCAGTAGATCGCCGGGTCGGCGCGGTCCTGTCCCTCGACGTACTGCCTGATCGCGCCGATGTAGTTGCCGAGGTGCTTCTCACCGGTCGGCTGGATGCCAGAGAAGATCCTCACCGGGATCGGGTCAGGCCGACGATCCGACCGGCTGACGAAGGACCGGCTCCCGGGTGGCCCGGACCTCGTCGAGGCGCCGGACCGGTGTTGTGTAGGGGGCGTCGGCCGCGATCGAGGGGTCGCGCTCGGCCTCCTCGAGGATCTCCTCGATCGCGTCTGCGAAGGCGTCGAGGGTCTCGACCGACTCGGTTTCCACCGGCTCGATCATCACGGCCTCATCGACCAGTTGGGGGAAGTAGACGGTCGGGGGGTGGAAACCGTGATCGAGCAGGCGCTTGGCCAGGTCGAGCGTCTTCAGGCCGAGCTCCTTCTTGAGAGGTGCTCCCGAGAGGACGAACTCGTGCATGCAGGGACGATCGAAGCCGATAGGCAGGTACTTGCCCGCCCGCCCTTCGGCAAGCCTCCGCTTGAGGTAGTTCGCGTTGAGGACCGCCCGGGTCGAGGCCTCCTTGAGGCCATCTCCGCCGAGGCTGAGGATGTAGGCGTAGGAGCGAACGAAAACCCCGAAGTTGCCCTGGAAACCCCTCAACCGCCCGATCGAGAGCGGCCGGTCGTAGTCGAATTCGAATACCGGCTCCTCGTCGCTTCCCGACCTGACGACCCGGGGTACCGGAAGGAAGGGTTCGACGGCATCGGAGACCGCGATCGGGCCTGACCCGGGGCCGCCGCCGCCATGGGGCTGCGAGAACGACTTGTGCAGGTTGACGTGGACGATGTCGAAGCCCATGTCTCCGGGTCGTGCGAGTCCCATGATCGCGTTCAGGTTCGCCCCGTCGTAGTAGAGGAGACCGTCCACCTCGTGGACCAGGGCGGCGATCTCGGCGATGTTCTCGTCGAACAGCCCGAGCGTGTTCGGGTTGGTCAGCATCAGGCAGACGACGTCGTCGTCCAGCTTCGCCCTGAGGTCGTCGAGATCTACCCCGCCCTTGGGGTCGGTCGCGACCTTGACGGCCTCGTATCCGGCCATCGCAACCGAGGCCGGGTTGGTGCCGTGGGCAGTGTCCGGGGTGAGCACCTTGCCGGGCGAGCGGCCCTTCTCGTCGTGGTAGGCCCGGGTAAGCAGCAGACCTGCCAGCTCGCCCTGCGAACCGGCCGATGGTTGCAGGCTCACGTGTGGCAGGCCGCAGACCTCGGCCAGCGCCCCCTCCAGCAGGTACATCAGCTCGAGCGCCCCCTGGACCTCCTCATCGTCGGAAGCGGGATGAAGCCCGGCGTGGCCGGGATGGGCCGCCACCCTCTCGTTGAGGCGCGGGTTGTACTTCATGGTGCAGGAGCCGAGCGGGTAGAGGCCTGTGTCCAGGTCGTAGTTCCGTCGGGAGAGCCGGTTGTAGTGGCGGATGATCTCGGGCTCGGAGATTTCGGGCAGACCCGGCGGCTCCTCGCGCAGGAGCTTCGAAGGGATCAGCTCGTCGAGGGCCGGCCCGCCTCCGTCGTCCGGGAGCTGGGCGGCACGCCGGCCCGGGACCGACTTCTCGTAGATCGTCCTCGCCCGGTCGGCCTGCTGGGGCGTCTCGGTGGCGGGGCCGGGGCCGTTCACGAGGCTCTCCTCATGATCGCCGGTTCGGGGATCGCCCTCGGTCCGACCCCGCCTTCGGAGCCCTTCGCCCGCTGGGCCGAAGCCTCGAGGGAGGCGACCAGCCAATCGATGTCGGCCGGGGTCCTCTTCTCGGTCAGGGCTACGAGGAAGGAATCGTCGTACTCGGGATAGTCCCTTCCCAGGGGGTAGACCCGGAGCCTCGGGCCCGCGGGGTCGCCCCCGGCCCTCAGCTCGGAGACCGGGACCTCGGTTGAACGGACGGCGAACTCGCGTACGACAGGGGCATCGTGGAGCAACTCGAACCCGGGCAGGACGGAGATCCGCTCCCGGACCCCGGCAGTCCGCCGGGCGAGCAGGGTGCCCAGCTCGACGATCCCCGACCGACCCAACCACGAGAGGTGGATCGTCGCGGCCAGGGCGTTCAGCGCCTGGGAGGTGCAGATGTTGCTGGTCGCCTTCTCACGACGGATGTGCTGCTCGCGGGTCTGGAGAGCCAGGACGAAACCCCTCCGTCCGTCTGCGTCCTCGGTCTGGCCGGCGATCCGTCCGGGCATCATCCGGAGGTACTCCTCCTTTGCACAGAAGAAAGCGAAGGACGGTCCACCGAAGTCGAGCCGGTTGCCGAGGGGTTGCCCCTCCCCGAAGGCGATGTCTGCCCCGCACTCACCCGGCGGTTTCAGTATTCCGAGGGTCACCGGGTCGACCGACACGGCGACCAGAGCGCCGGCTTCACGAGCCGGTGCGGTGAGTGCCTCGACGTCCTCGATCGACCCGAGGAAGTTGGGACTCTGGAGGATCACCAGGGCCGTCTGGTCGTCGATCGCCGCCTCGAGTGCGTCCAGGTCGGTCAGGCCGTCCTCGAGATCCACCTCGACCACCTCGCAGCCGAACCCGGCGGCATGGGTCGCCAAGACCTCCCGGGCGTGCGGGTGAAGACCCCTCGAAACGAGGACCTTGCTGCGCCCGGTCGCCCCCAGCGCAAGGTAGGCGGCAGCGGCAGCGGCCGAGGGGCCTTCGTAGAGGCCCGCATTCGACACCGGAAGCCCGGTCAACTCCGACATCGCCGTCTGGAATTCGAACATCGCCTGAAGCCCGCCCTGGGAGACCTCCGGCTGGTAGGGCGTGTACGGAGTCAGGAACTCCGAGCGCGAGGTGATCGCATCGACGATCGCCGGCACGTAGTGGTCGTACATGCCGGCCCCCAGGAAGGAGGGCTCCGAATCCGGTGGGCGGTTGGCCGCAGCCAGCCCGGCAAGGCGCTCGAACACCTCGGCCTCGGGGAGGCCGTCATCCATTGCCAGCGGCCTCTCCAGCCTCAGCTCCTCCGGGATCGTCTCGAGCAGCTCCTCCTCGCTGGAGAGTCCGAGCAACTCGAGCATGCGCTGCCGGTCGCCATCGGTCAGCGGCGTATAGCCGGCCATCAGGAGGCCTCCTCGAGGCTGGCCCCGTAGGCGGCAGCATCCATCAGGGCATCGGCTTCGGCCGGGTCGGACATCCGAATCCGGACCATCCAGCCGGCGCCGTAAGGATCGGCGTTGATCGCCTCCGGGGCATCGGCCAAGTCACCATTCACTGCGGTCACCTCCCCCGACAGAGGGGCGATCACGTCGGAGACTGCCTTGACCGACTCGACCTCCGCGTAGGGGGAGTCCTTGGCAACCTCGGTGCCGACCTCTGGCGGGTCGAAGAAGACGACTTCACCGAGGGAGTCCTGGGCGTACCAGGTAATCCCGAGCACGGCCTCGTCGCCCTCGATCCGGGCCCAGTCGTGTTCCGGGTGGTAACGGAGTTCTTCCGGGTAGGAGGCTTCGGCCATCGATTCACCCTTTCCGTGCTCGACAGATGCTACGGAAACAGGGGCTTCGAGGATACGCGTGCGGCCCGACGCTTACCCCGCACATCGATCGTCAGCGGGGTGCCCTCCTCGGCGAGGTCCACCTCGACCAGCGCCAGTCCGATTCCCTTGCCGGTAGAGGGCGAAAGCGTTCCGCTGGTCACTCGCCCTGCCGGCGACTCCCCGTCGAGCACCCCGTTGCCGGAGCGGGGGATTCCATCACCCTCGATCACGAATGGGACCAACTTCTGAGCGGGCCCCTCGCGACGGAGTGCCTCGACCCGATCGGACCCGGTGTAGCCACCGCCGGGACGACAGGCCCAGCCGAGCCCGGCCGTGATCGGGTCGATCTCGGGACCGAGGTCGTTCCCGTGGAGGTGGAAGCAGGCCTCGAGCCGGAGCGTGTCCCGTGCCCCGAGGCCGCAGGGGACCACCCCCGCATCGATCAGCTCGGTCCAGATCGGGATGACGACCTCGGGCTGGACCAGGAGTTCGACCCCGTCCTCCCCGGTGTAGCCGGTCCCGCAGATGAAGGCCGGTCGTCCCCCGACCCGCTCGACACGGATCTCGTTTCGGTCCGGGAGAACGACCCCCAGAACGGATCCAACCACCTCGCGTGCGTTCGGTCCCTGGACCGCGATCATCGCCAGCTCGGCCGAGATGTCCCGGACGAATGCATCCCGGTCACGGGCCGCAGTGCCGAGGATCGCCAGGTCCCCCGAATGGTTGGCGGCATTGGTGACGAGCAGGAAGCGGTCCTCGCCGAGCCGGTAGGCGATCAGGTCATCGACGACCCCTCCGTCGGCATCGAGCATCAGGGTGTACTGGGCACCGTCGATCGGGATCGCCGAGGCGTCGTTGGTGAGCGTCGCCATCAGCAGCTCGACCGCTGCCGGGCCCTCGACCTCGATCCTCCCCATGTGGGATACGTCGAACATCCCGACGTGGGTTCGAACCGCGACGTGTTCCTCGCGGATGCCGTCGTACTGGACCGGCATCTCCCAGCCACCGAAAGGGACCATCCGTGCCCCCGCTTCGAGGTGGGCTGCGTGGAGGGGAGTCTTTCGGGGCTCGTCGCCCTGGTCGGTCACCGGCCGATCCTAGTCGGCCGAACCCACCCGGGGATTCAGTCCTTGAGGAAGGAGGGAACGTCTATGTCGCTGTCGCCGACCTCGAGGTCGCGGATGTCGCGATCCTCGTCCGGCACCCGCTTCTTGCTCTCGTAGCGCCGACGGACCCGCTCGGGGGAGCGGGCGAGCAGCTCGAAGCCCTCGAACCCGGCCGCGATCACGGTAACCCGAACCTCGTCGACCATCGAGCGGTCGACGACCGAACCGAAAATGATCGTCGCGTCCCGATCGGCCTCTTCCTGGATCAGCTGGGCCGCCTCGTTGACCTCGAACAGTCCGAGGTCTTCCGGGCCGGTGATGTTGAGCAGCATCCCGGTCGCCCCGGAAATCGACTCCTCGATCAGCGGCGAAGTGATCGCTGCCTTGGCGGCTTCGATCGCCCTGCTCTCGCCCTGGCCGGTACCGATCCCCATCAAGGCCGAGCCGGCATCGCGCATGATCGTCCTGACGTCTGCGAAGTCGAGGTTGATCAGCCCCGGGATCGTGATCAGGTCGGTAATCCCCTGGACGCCCTGGCGGAGGATGTCGTCGGCCATCTGGAACGCCTCGACCAGAGTGGTCCTGCGTTCGACCGCCTCTAGCAGCCTCTCGTTGGGCACGATGATCAGGGTGTCGACGTTGTTGCGGAGCTTCTCGATTCCCTCGATCGCCTGCTGCATCCGCTTCTTGCCCTCGAACTCGAAGGGCTTGGTCACGGCTCCGACCGTAAGGGCACCTATCTCCTCCTTCGCGATCTCGGCGATCACCGGTGCCGATCCAGTGCCGGTGCCTCCGCCTTCACCCGCGGTGACGAAGACCATGTCGGCACCCTTGAGGGCCTCCTTGATCTCGTCGCGGCTCTCCGCAGCAGCGCCGGCACCGACTTCGGGCCGGGCTCCGGCGCCGAGGCCCTGGGTCAACTCCTGGCCGATCGCGATCTTCACGTCGGCATCGCACTCCTCGAGAGCCTGGACATCGGTGTTGACGGCGATGAATTCGACGCCGCGGACTCCCGCGTCGATCATCCGGCTCACCGCGTTCGTACCGCCGCCGCCGCAGCCCACGACCTTGATCACTGCCAGGTAACTGTTGTCCACTCTGTCTCCCGATCCCGCTCGTTCAGGTGTCGTCGAGCTGCTGAAGCCTCGCCCCGGGCCTTGCCCGGTTGGTGTGAAGATGGCCCAAAGTAGGCCACGGCGTCGGATCTGTCAACGGCCGAAACCGATCGTTCAGGACAAAAGTCTCAAGTACAACTTTAGAGTTTGTCAACCCTCTACTTCAGGTGCAGCCTGCGAACCCCCTTCGGCCCATCGGGCCGGTCAGGGGCCTACCGCTGGCCGCCAGGGCACGGTCAGGTCGATGTAACGGGCGGAGACCAGCTCCGGATAGGCGATCACCGTAGTCGCGGCCTTCCACTTCGCCCCGGCCTTCGAATCGTCGCCGAAGACCAGGACCAGGCCGTTCGAGAGCTCGACCTCTATCCCCTTCTCCCCCATCCTGCTCCTGACCACGAACGGACGAATCTCGGTCGGGACGCTGCCGAGGACGATCGCCTGCGAGAGCCTTGGGCCTCCGAGCGAGATACGGTCGGAGGGGGGCGCCTCGCCGGGAATCAGTGGAAGGGTCTCCACGCCATCGGGAACAGGCCCGAGCACCGTTCCGTCGGTCGCGACGAGAACGGCTTCATCCTCCTCGCCGAGCACCGCCCCGTCTTCCCGGAGGTCCAGGCGCGCCTTGGCCCCGTTCGGGAAATCCGTCTCCACCTCGACACCGGCGACCCTCGGGAACTGCTCGAGCGCCTCTTCCAGGTCCCCCTGGCGGATGTGGACGGTGGTCATTCCCCCGAGACTCGTGGTCACGGTCTCGGTCAGTTCGGTCGCCTCGGTTTCACCCTCCTCACCCGAGAGCGCCTCGAGGCCCGTCACCTGGACCTCCCGGATCTCGAATACCGGAAGGTCGCGAAGCCAGAGGAACCAGGCGATCACGAGGCCCAGGAGGAGGATCAAGAGGACGAGCAAGAGGAACCGAAGACGCCTTCTCCTTGCGACCCTTCCCCGAATCCTGGTTGCCGCTCCGACGGCACCGGTCCCGGAGCCCCTGCCGGAGGGAGCCTTCCCGGAGCTTCCGTTACCGGCCAACTCCCCATCCCTCCGGCCAGACGACCTCTCCCAGCACCTGGACCTCCGGCTCGAGCAACACCCCGAACTCTTCCGCGACCCGTTGCCGGCCGGCCGACATCACGGCAATCACGTCTGCGGTGGTCGCATCGCCCATGTTCTCGACGAAGTTGGCATGAACCTCCGAGAACCTCGCCCCGCCGACCTGGAGGCCCCGACAGCCCGCCTCATCCAGCAGCTGCCCGGCGCTCCGCTCCCCGGCCTTCGGGTCCTCCGGATTCTTGAAGGTCGAACCGAAGGTCTTGATCCCCGAGGGCTGGGTCTCCTTCCTCCAGGCCCGCATCTCGGCTAGCCGTTCCCGGATCGCCTCGGGGCTGTCGGGCGAGAGTCGGAAATCGACCCTGGAGACGACCTGGGCCGGCCCCAGGTTCGAACTCCGGTAGGCGAAGTCGAGGTCCCCGGGGTCGACCCGGCGGGTTCCCTCCGCATCGCAAATCTCCACCGAGTCGATCACGTCGGCCAATCGCCCCCCGTAGGCATTTGCGTTCATCCGGACCGCACCCCCTGCCGTGCCGGGGATGTTGACCCCGAATTCGAGCCCGGCCAGGCCCCAGGCCGCGGTCTTGGCAGCGGCCGAAGGGAGTCGCACCGCCCCTCCGAGCGAGACGATCTCCCCATCCCTCTCGATCGTCGAAAAATCGCCATCGAGCTTTATCGCCAGCCCCCGGAATCCATCATCCGAGATCAACAGGTTCGAGCCGGAGCCGATCAGGCCGATCTGGACCCCTTCCCTCCTGGCCCAGGCGAGCAGTTCGACCAGGTCTGCGGTCGTCCCGGGCTGCGCCAGGAAGTCAGCCCCGCCGCCAGTCCTTACGGTCGTGTACCGCGAAAGGGGCCGGTCTGCCTCGACCCCGGTCGGGAGGTCCCGATCCCCGGCCGGACTCATGCCTTCCCTCCGCCTTCGCCCACGAGGCGTCCGGCAAGTCCCGAGACGTCGCCGGCTCCGATCGTCACGACGAGGTCACCGGGCTCGGCGATGGTCCTAACGGCCCGATCGGCCGCTTCCAGGTCCGGGGCCCACCACGCCCCGCGCCCTCCGTTCCGGTCGGTCGTCTCACGGAGGATGTCGAGTCCGCTGACTCCGGCGAGGTGGCCTTCGGGCACTTCCCGGGCCGGGTAGACGTCGGTCACCACGACCCGATCGGCACCGGCCAGCGCCTCGCCAAACTCGGGTGCCAGGGCCCGGGTCCGGGAGTAGAGGTGTGGCTGGAAGACGACGAGAACCCGGCCTGGGGCGATCTCCCGAAGGGCCTCGATCGTCGCCCTTACCTCGGTCGGGTGGTGGGCGTAGTCGTCGTAGACGGGGATCCCTCCCATCTCGCCCCTGAACTCGAGCCGCCGGGAGACCCCCGGGAAGTCGACCAGGGCCGCCGCGGCTCCGTCGAGATCGACACCGAGCGCCTGGAGCGCGGCGAGGGCTGCCCGGGCGTTCAGCTGGTTGTGCCTGCCCGGGACCTTCAGGACCAGTGCCTCCGGGCCCGGGTACTCGAGATCGAAGGGGACGGTCTCCGGAGCAAGGCCGTCGAGGAAGGTGGTGGCGGGATCGGCTCCGGGCAGCACGGCGATTCCGACCCCGGCCACGAATTCCGAGAATGCCTGGCGCAGTGCGGCCATACCGTCCCAGTTGGCGTGGTGGTCCATCTCGAGGTTCGTCACCACCCCAACTGCAGGATCCAGCCTGAGGAAACTGCCGTCGCTCTCGTCCGCCTCGACCACCACCGGTCCCTCGCTGCTCCATGAAGCGTTGGTCGGTCTGCCGCCCGGACCCAGGTCGGGTACCTCACCTCCCACAAAGAAGGCCGAATCGATCCCCAGGGACCGAAGGGCCCAGGCAACCATCGCGGTCGTCGTCGTCTTGCCATGGGTCCCGGCAACCGCCACCACCTGGCGACCCCGGCAGGCCTCGGCCAGGAGCTCGGATCGATGGAGGATCCGGAGACCGTCGTCTCGGGCCCTGACGACCTCGGGGTTCTCCTCGCCGATCGCCGATGAGAGGACTACCTCGGCACCCTCGGGGACGTTGGCCGCATCGTGGCCGACCGTCACCTCTATTCCGGCCCCCTCGAGCCGCTCTAGGTAGGAGGAGCGGTCCCGGTCGGAACCGGTGACCGAGGCGCCGAGTTCGAGGACGGCCAGAGCGAGGCCACTCATACCGGCTCCCCCGGCACCGACGAAGTGGATCTTCCTGTCGGTCCAGCCCTCGCTCACCGGCCACCCTCCGATGCCGACCGTTCGATCGTGCGGGCTACGCGCTCGGCCGCGTCCGGGCGGGCCAAAGAGTGGGCGGCCTCCGACATTCCTTCGAGTCGGCCCGGGTCACCGAAGAGTCCACTGACCGATCCGGCGATCAGCTCAGGAGTCAAGCCCCCGTCGGAGAGCACGACGGCCGCTCCGGCCTCCTCCATCCACCGGGCGTTGGCCGCCTGGTGGTCGGCCGAGGCGTACGGGTACGGGATGAGGATCGCCGGCTTGCCAGTCGCTGCAAGCTCGAAGACCGAACCGCCCGAGCGCGAGAGGGCGAGGTCCGAGGCGGCGAGCGCGTCGCCAAGGTTCGGTTCGTACTCGAGCAGGTGGTACCCGCTCGAATCCTCCGCCTGCTCGAGTCGGGTTTCGACTTCGGTGTAATCGCGCCGGCCGGTGATGTGGATCACGTCGAAATCACGCGAAGCGGCTTCGCCGAAGGCCTCGATCGCCGCCCGGTTGATAGAGAGGGCCCCCAGGCTCCCTCCGGTAACCAGGAGGCACCTCCTTTCCGGGGCGATTCCGAACCGCTCCCTCGCGGCCTGGCGATCGCCCTCGATCACCGATCGCTCGACCGGACGGCCGGTCACCTCGATCCCGGATCCTTCGACCCCCTCGATCGGGAATGCGAGGCAGAGGGCGGTCGCGCGTCGGCGAAGCAGTCGGTTGGCCAGACCGAGCCTTCGGTCGGCTTCGGTCAGGACGAGCGGGATCCCTTTCCGCGCGGCAGCCAGTCCGACTGGACCGGCGACGAAACCGCCCCCGCCGACCACGACCGACGGTTTGGTTCGATCGAGAAGTCGTGTGGCTGCCGGCAGGGCCCGGGCCGCAAGTACGAGTGCCCGTGCAGCCTTGACCGGGTTCCGGCGGTCGATCCCCGACAGCTCTAGCAGCTCGATCGGGTAGCCGGCCTCCGGCACCAGGTCGGCTTCCGTCCGCCCGCGGGCCCCCGCGAACGAGACTTCGCATCCGTCCGCCGCCAGGACCTCAGCCACGGCCAGGGCGGGCACGACGTGCCCGGCCGTGCCGCCGGCCGCGATCAGGACGCGGCACCTGCCGGATCCTCGCTCCAACCTCGTTTGGTCGCTCACCATCACCTTCGATCACCCTCAGTTTCGCACCGGGCACCCCGGCCTTTCGGGACCGCCTCGACAAGGCACCTCCCTTGGCCACGTTGAGCATCACTCCGACCGCGAACAGGGTGAGGATCAGACTGTTGTTTCCGTAGGAGACGAGGGGTAGCGGCACGCCCGTCAGCGGAGCCATGCCCATCACCGCGTACATGTTCAGGCCAGCCTGGGCGACGACGAGTCCGGTCAGGGCCCCGGCGAGGATCCGGCCGTACGAATCCTTTGCCTCGCGTGCGATCCGAAAGCCGGCGAAGGCGAAGGCACCGAACACGGCGATCAGAACGGTTATTCCGATCAGGCCGAGCTCCTCCCCGATCACCGCGAGGATCATGTCGGTGTGGGCCTCGGGCAGGTAGAGCGCCTTCTGGATGCTGTTGCCTACCCCGACGCCGCCGATCCCGCCGGACCCGATCGCGATCTCGGCCTGGAGTACCTGGTATCCGGCACCGGAGGGGTCGGCTCCGGGGTTGAGGAAGGTGAGGATCCGCTCGCTGCGCTCGGGGCTGATCAGGGTTACCAGGAGGCCGAGGACGGCGACCGGGGCGACGATCAGGCCGAGTTCCCGCATCCGGGCTCCGGCGACGAAGAGGGTGATCAGGCCGGCACCGACGACGATTATCGCGCTGCCGAAGTCCGGCTGGATGACCACGAGTAGTGCCCCCATGCCCACCAGGCCGAGGTAGGGGGCCATCTCCCGGATCGATTCGACCCGTTCGGGGCGGTCCGCAAAGAGGTAGGCCCCGTAGAGGATCACCGCCGGCTTGAGGAACTCGGCCGGCTGGATCGTTACCGGTCCGGCCACCAGCCAGCCGGTCGTACCGTTGACCTCCCGGCCGGCGACCAGGACCAGGAGGAGAAGGAGGAAGGTGACTCCTACGAAGGCCGGTGTGATCGAGCGGATCCGGTCGAGGGTCGTACGGGAGGCCCAGGCGAGTGCCACGAAACCGAGCGCCCCGGCAATCAGGGTCATTCGGAAGTAGGCGGCACTGTCTGCCAGTCCGCCATCGTCGAGGATCGTCCTCGTCGAAGAAGCGGAGAAGACCATCACGGCACCCAGTGCGAAGAGGATCATCGTCGCCGTCAGGAGGATCCCGTACTCGACCGGGGTGTCCTCGGCCCTGTCGCGACCCCGGGGCTTGCGGAGAGCCGACCGGGTCTCTGGTCTGCGAGGTCTGCGAGAGGTTCGTGCCCTACGAGGCATCGAGCTCTCCAACCAGGGTCTTGAACCTCTCGCCGCGCTCCTCGAAGTCCCCGAACTGGTCGAAACTGGCCGATGCCGGAGAGAGAAGGACCGTTTCCCCAGGTCGGGAATCCCCCGCAGCCGTGCGGACTGCCGTAGCCAGGTCGCCGCTCTGGATCATTTCGACCCCGGTCGCCTCGAGCGCCGAGCCGATCTCGTCAGCGTTCTCCCCGACCAGGTAGACGGCAACGCAGGCCCTGGCGACTGGATCGGCCAGGGCCCCGTACTCCTCCCCCTTGCTCCGACCGCCGAGGATCAAGCGGATCCCATCCGGGAAAGAGGCCAGGGCGGTCGAAGTAGCGGTGACGTTCGTCGCCTTCGAATCATTCACCCACAAGACCCCGTCGACCTCGCCAACCGGCTCGAGCCTGTGGGCCACGCCGCCGAATCCGGCCAGACCCTCGGCGACCGCCTGCTCGGGCAACCCGAGCCCCAGGGCGGCGGCGGCTGCGGCCATCGCGTTGGCGAGGTTGTGGGGTCCGATCACCCCGACCTCGTCGACCGGAAGCAGCGGACGACCCCGGACCGTTATCTCGCCGCCCTCGACCTCCACGTCGGCATCGCCACCGCTCTCGCCCGGTGGCAGGAAGCCGATCCTCCTGGCGGCACCGGGAACCTCCTGCTCGGCCAGCCAGCGGTCGGCCAGATTGAGGACGGCGAGGTCGTCCGCGACCTGGTTGCGGAATATCCGAAGCTTTGCGTTGCCGTAGGCGTCGAAGTCCCTGTAGCGATCCAGGTGGTCCGGAGCGAGGTTGAGGAAGACGGCACACTCCGGCGCGAAGGCGGAGGTGTCCTCGAGCTGGAAGCTCGAGCACTCACAGACCACGGTCGCGCCGGGCTCGCAGTCGATCGCCAGCGCCGTCAGGGGCTTGCCTACGTTTCCCACCGCCTCGACCGGGCGACCGGCAGCCCTGAACAGGTGGGCCGCCAGCTCAGTCGTCGTGGTCTTTCCGTTGGTACCTGTCACCGCTAGAAATGGGGCATCGACCATTCGCCAGCCGAGCTCGAGCTCTCCGATGACCTCGATTCCCCGGGCCCGTGCCTCCGAGACCACGGCTGCGTCCTGTGGCACCCCGGGACTCTTTACGACCGTCCGGACGCCATCGAGCCGATCCAGGCCCTCCTCCCCGGTGAAGTGGGGCACGCCTGCATCTTCGAGTCCGGCCAGATCGCCCGGTCGACCGGCATCGACCCCGGTCACCTGCTCTCCCCGGAAGGCGAGTGCCCTGGCTGCAGAAACGCCCGAACGGGCCAGGCCCACCACCAGGAAGGGCCCGTCCGGAAGCGGGGGTCGGCCCCTCGATGGGTGGACGGTCTCCACCGAGCCACCTTCTACGCAGGCGGGGTCATCCCTTCACCCGGGGAGGGGTGCTCAGATCGACTGCTGGTAGAGGGCAAACCCGACCCCGCCACAGACCGCAGCGATGATCCAGAACCGGAGCATCACCTTGGTCTCGGACCAGGCCATCATCTCGAAGTGGTGGTGAAGCGGGGCCATCATCAGGACGCGACGACCGAAGGTCCGGAAGCTGAACACCTGGACCAGGACCGAGAGCGCCTCGATCACGAAGATCCCCCCGATGATGATCAGGAGGATCTCGGTCTGGGTCACCACCGCGAAGGCCCCGATCGCACCTCCTAATCCCAGCGATCCGGTATCCCCCATGAAGATCGAGGCCGGGAAGGCGTTGAACCAGAGGAACCCGATGCAACCCCCGACGAAACAGATGGCGAGGAGCGCGAGGTCCTGCTGGCCGACCGTGACGTAACAGATCGCGGTGTAGGTGAGGAGGACGATCGCACTGGCCCCTGCGGCCAAGCCGTCGAGACCATCGCTCAGGTTGACCCCGTTGGTCGATCCGGCGATCACCAGGAAGACGAGGATGAAATAGAGGACCGGCCCGATGTAAACGCTGGCGTCGCCACCGATCCTCAGGAACAGCTCCGGCTCCAGGCCGAGCTCGTGGCGGGCCACCCACCAGAGGATCAGGGCCAGGAGGACCTGCACCAGGAGCTTGTACCGCGCCGGGAGCCCGAGGGAACGGCGCTTGACGATCTTGATGTAGTCGTCGGCAAAACCAAGGGCAGCACAGCCGAGGGAGATCCCGAAGATCGTCAGCGCCGCCGTCCCGTCCCTGCCGCCCTCGTGGAGGAGCAGGAAGGGGATCGCGACGGCCACGAAGATGATCAGGCCCCCCATGGTCGGCGTTCCGGCCTTGACCTGGTGTTCGGTCGGCCCCTCTTCCCTGATCTGCTGACCGAACTCCCGCCTGGTCAGCATCCGGATGAATCGAGGCGAGAGGAAGAGGCAGAGCAGCATCGCCGCCATGCCACCGATGACGATCTCACCCATCAGGCAGCCTTGCCGGTGAGCGCCTCGGCGACCGCTTCGAGCCCGGCCGAGCGTGAACCCTTGACCAGCACCACCGTCCCCGGTCGATCCCGCTCGGAAAGGGCGGCTGCCGCCGCCTCCGGGTCATCCACCAGGAGATCGGGAAGGTAGCCGGCGGCCTCCGGACCTACCCCGATCACGAAGTCGGTCCCGACCTCCCGCGCGACCTCCCCGACCTCGGAGTGGTAGTCGTCGGCCTCCTCGCCCAGCTCGCCCATCAGGCCCAGGACGGCAATCCTGGTCTCTGCAGGTTCCGAGGCCAGGTTCCTGAGCGCGGCCCTCATCGAGACGGGGTTTGCGTTGTAACAGTCGTTGATCAAGACGGCGCCACCCGGGAGCTCGACCCGCTCGCCCCTCAGGTTCGAGAGCCTTATTCGACCAGTCCCGGCGGACATCTCCTCCGGGCTGAAGCCCAGAGCGATCCCGGCCGCGATCGCTGCGAGAGCGTTTTCGAGGTTGTGGTGCTCGGGGAAAGGGAAGGAGAAGTGCTCCTTGCCGGCTGGGCTGTGGACGTCGGCACCGATCGAGCCGTCAGTGACCCCTATCCCGTCGGCAAAGACGTCGCCGCCCTCACCGAAGGTGATCAGTGCCGGGGCCCGATCGAGGTGGGGTGCGAGCAATCCGGGGTCGGCCTGGGCCACCAGGGTGCCGTCCCCGGGCAATCCGTCGATCAGCTCGGCCTTTGCCTTCGCCACCCCCTCGACCGAGCCGACCTGTTCGACGTGGACCGGCCCCACGCAGGTGATGACCCCGACGTTCGGTTCGGCGATCTCGGCGAGGAGGGTGATCTGGCCAAATCCCCTCATCGCCATCTCCAGGACGAGCACGTCGGTTTCCCTGGGGGCCGAGAGGATGGTCAGGGGCAGCCCGATCTCGGTATTCAGGTTCTGCTCGTTGGCGTGGATCCGGCCCGGGAGGATCGCCCGGGCGATGTCCTTGACGCTGGTCTTTCCGACCGAGCCGGTGATCCCGAGCACCGGGATGCCGAGCTGACGACGCCAGGCGGTGGCCATGCCCTGGAGGGCATTCAGCGGATCGGGGGTCGAGAAGATCCACCCCGCCTTTCCTCCTTCGACCAATTCGGCGACCCTTTCCGGGGTGACCACGACTCCCCAGGCCCCGGCGTCGAGGGCCTGCCCGGCGAACTGTCCGCCATCGACCCGTTCACCGGGCAGTCCGAAGAAGAGCTCGCCGGACTCCAGGGCCCGGCTGTCGATCGAGGCCCGGCTAGGTCCCCCGGGACCGCCCTCCTGGGCGATCTCCGCTCCCAGACCTTGAGCGATCAGGTCGGGTGAGAGGTCGATCA
Organism: Solirubrobacterales bacterium; assembly: GCA_049425265.1. Taxonomy (GTDB): domain Bacteria; phylum Actinomycetota; class Thermoleophilia; order Solirubrobacterales; family 70-9; genus 67-14. The sequence continues at coordinate 5,249 of JBMSXD010000010.1, read as the reverse complement.
TGACCGACTCCCGAGGTGCCGCCGGGCGACTTCCCGGTCGTCGAAGGGGATCTTCCGACCGTCCTCGAACTCCTGGCCTTGCTCGTGCCCCTTACCGGCAATCACCACAGTGTCCCCGGGGCCTGCAGCCTCGATCGCACGCCCGATCGCCCCGTCGCGATCGACCTCGACCACGACATCACAACCTTCCGGAACACCGGCCACAACCTCACCGACGATCTGTTCGGGTGGCTCGGAGCGCGGGTTGTCCGAAGTGACGACGGTCAGGTCGGAGAGCCTGCCGGCCGCCTCGCCCATCAATGGCCGCTTGCCCCGATCGCGATCCCCTCCGGCCCCGATCACGGTGATCAGCCTGTTCGGGGTCAGCTCCCTCGCCGCCGTGAGTACGTTCGCCACCGAATCCGGGGTGTGGGCGTAGTCGACGAACACTGCGAAGTCCTGGCCTTGATCGACCGGCTCGAGCCTGCCCGGTACTGGCGAGGCAGTGGCGAGGCCGCGGACGGCCGCCTCGGGTTCGATCCCGAGGGAGACAGCCCCGGCGAGGGCCGCCAGGGCATTCGAGACGTTGAAGGCCCCGGGCAACGGAACCTCGACCCGGAGCTCTCCGGCGGGGGTGTCGACCGAGAATCGGGAACCGGTTCGGTCGAACTCGATCCCGCGGGCCACGAAGTCCGCCTCCTCCCCGGTGGTCGAGTACGTGGTCGCACCGAACTCCTCGGCCAGCCTCCTTCCAGAGGGATCGTCGGCATTTGCAAGGGCGATCCCCGGCTCCATCTCGAAGAGGCGCCGCTTCGCCAGGAAGTAGGACTCCATGTCGCCGTGGTAGTCGAGGTGGTCCTGGGTCAGGTTGGTGAAGATGGCAAGGTCGAACCGGATCGCATCGGCCCGGTGCTGGTCCAGGGCGTGGGAAGAGACCTCCATCACGCAGGCCTCGTCCCCCTCGTCGAGCATGCGGCGGAAGGTCGCCTGGAGGTCGACCGACTCCGGAGTGGTCCGCTCGACCTCCTCCTCCTTCCCCCCTACTACCTGCCTCACGGTCCCGATCAGGCCGGTCCGGATGCCATCGGACTCGATCAGATCCCTCAACAGGAAGGCCGTGGTCGTCTTGCCGTTGGTCCCGGTGATCCCGGCTACGGTCAACGATGAGGTCGGGTCCCCTTCGAACTCGGCCGCGATCGGGGCCATCGCCCGGCGGACGTTCGGGACCACCACCTCGGCAACTCCAAGGTCGAGGGAGTGGTCGACCACCAGTGCGGATGCCCCGGCCGAAACCGCTTCGGGTGCGAAACGGTGCCCATCGGTAACCGAACCCGGAACGCAGAAGTAGATCCAGCCGGGCTCCACCCTCCGACTGTCGTAGGCGAGTCCGGAGACCTCGGTCGAGGGGTCGCCCTCGATCCTCGCACCCTCGAGGCGACCGGCGATCTGGTCGAGCCGCATCGCCCGATTCTAGGTGGCTAGTCGGTGGGCACCCCGAGGTAGGGCAGGGCGAATTCGGCGATCTCGCCGAAGGCGGGGGCGGCGACCTCGCCACCCGAGTAGCCGTAGCTCGGCTCGTTGACCATCACCGAGACGACGATCTCCGGATCCTCGACCGGAGCCATCCCGACGAAAGAGGCGACGTAGCGGGTTTCCGAGTAGCCGCCATCCTCGGCGATCTGGGCGGTGCCGGTCTTGCCCGCTGCCGAGTAGCCGTGGACGTCGACCTCGGATGCCGTTCCGCCGGCTGCGAGTACCCCCTCGAGCATCCTCCGGACCTCGAGAGCGGTTCCAGGGGAGACGACCTCCTTACCCCGGTCGACCGGGATCTCCCGGCCGGCCACCGACTGGACCAGTCGGGGCTTCCTCAGCGTGCCGTCGCTGGCGAGCGCCGCGTAAGCGGTCGCCATCTGGAGTGGGGTTACCGAGAGGCCCTGGCCTATCGGAAGGTTGATCATCGTCGTCCCCGACCAGTCCTCGTAAGGGGGCACGATTCCCTGCTCCTCGGCCGGGAACTCGACCCCGGTCTGGTTCCCGAACCCGAACCGCTCGATCCACCTGGAGAAGTCCCGGCCTCCAACCCCCATCCCGATCGTGATCGCGCCGACATTCGAGGATTGGGCGAGGATGTCGCCGACGCTCAACGTAACCGTGCCCCGTGGGTGGGCCTCCTCGACCGTTCGGTCGTAGAGGGTGTAGGTCGGTGCGAGGGTGAAGGCGCTCTCGGAGGTCACCGTGCCCTGCTCGAGTGCCGAGGCCACGGTGATCGCCTTGAAGGTCGAGCCCGGCTCGTAGGTGTAGGAGGTGGCGACGTTCCGGAGGTCCTCCTCTTCGGCCTCCTCGAGGTTGTCGAGGTCGAGCCCGGGGTAGTTGGCCATCGCCAGGACGTCCGAGGTATCGGCGTCGAGCACGACCATCGAGGCGTTGACCGGATCGTTCGCATCCCCGACCTCGGTCATCACCCGCTCGGCCTCGGCCTGGATGGCCGCGTCGAGGGTCAACTGGATCCCCTGGCCGTCCTGGGGGTCGCTGAGGGTCTCGAAGGAAATCGGCGACTGGGTGGCATCCTGGACGATCAGCTGCTCGCCGTCGACCCCGTGGAGGACCCCGTCGTAGCGCTGCTCGAGCCCGGTCAGCCCCTTTCCCTCCGGGGATACCGCACCGACCACCTGGGCTGCCAGCTCGCCCTGGGGCCGGGTCCGGATCGTGTCGGGGTGCTGACCGATCGCCTCGTAGCCCAACCGCTCGACCGCGGCCGCCCTGACCAGGTCGACCTTCTTCTCTACGTAGGAGAAACCGCCCTCGGCGGTAATCGAGTCGAGCACGTCGGTCGGGTCCGCCCCGAGGGCGTTGGCCAGCTCCTCGGCCTGCTTCGGCGCATCCGTCACCTGGTAAGGAGTCGCAAAGATGCTCATTCCCGGCTCGGAGCCCGCCAGGGGCCTGCCGGAGCGATCCTGGATCTCCCCCCGAAGGCCCGGAATCTGGAGGACTTCCTGCTGCTGGCCCTGCGCGTCCCGGGCGAAGGCCTCGCCGTTTACCCCCTGGAGCCAGAACGAACGGGCGAACAGGCCGAGCAGCAGGAGTAGGGATGCGAAGAAGAGGAGACCGACCCGAGCCTGGGGACGGATCACTTGGGAGTCATCCCCCTTCGGCAGCGAGCCGCTGGGCCGCCGCGGCGACGTCTTCCGGTGAGTGCTCGACGAAACGGACCGTAGTCGGGTCGGGCGAGACCATCCCCATCTCGGTTGCCCCTTCCCTCACTTCAGGTACCGAGATGGCCGCGATCCCGGTCGACTCGAGGATCGCGTTTCGCCTCTCGAGCGCCTGGGTCTGGGTCAGGTTCCTGCTCGCCTCGGTACCGAAGCTGACTGCAACGAGGTTGACCGCGACCAGTCCGGTGAGGAGGATCGCGATGACCACGATCCAGGTGCGGGTGCGGGAGAGGCCCTTGACGGCGCCCGAGTCCGGCAGGGCGACAACGGCCTGGGCCACCCGGGCAGACTGGGTTGCGAAGGCTTTCCTCCGTCTTGCGGCGTGGCGGGCAGGGCGCGGGGCCGGGCGGGGAGCCCGTCGGCGCGATGGTGCCGGCAGTACCGAGGCGGCCTGGGTCGGAGGGGCCATCAGTCCTCCTCCTCCAGCTTGAGCGCCACCCGGAGCCGGGCCGACCTCGCCCGGGGGTTCCGCTCGACTTCCTCGGCCGACGGCATTACCGGACGCCTGGTCAGGAGCTCTGCCTCGGGCTCATGCCCACATACGCAGACCGGGATTTCCGGCGGGCAGGTGCAGCCCTGGGCCAGTCCGGCGAAGAAGCGCTTGACCCTGCGGTCCTCGAGCGAATGGAAGGAGATGACTCCCATCCTTCCCCCGACCGGGAGGGCGCCCCAGGCGATCGGGAGGGCGGCATCGATCGACTCGAGCTCGCCATTGACCGCGATCCGGAGGGCCTGGAAGGTCCTTCGTGCCGGGTGGGCCGAGCCGAACCGGGCCGCGGTCGGCATTCCGGCGCGGGCCGCCTCGGCCAGGTCGGAAGTCGTCTCGAGCGGGCGCCTGGCGACGATCTCCCGGGCGATGCCGGCGGAGTAGCGCTCCTCGCCGAGGGTTTTCAGGACCTGGCGGATCCTCGACTCGGGCCACTCGTTGACGATCGTCGCCGCGGTCAGCTCCTGTCGCGGATCCATCCGCATGTCGAGTGGTGCCTCATGGGAGTAGGAGAAACCCCGTTCGGCCGCATCGAGCTGGAGCGATGACATTCCGAGGTCCATGTAGAGGACATCGACACCCACCCCTTCCTCGCGCAGGGCGAGCAGGGCCTCGCTGAACTCACCGGAGATGAAGCGGGCCCGGCACTGGGCCTCGGCCTCGAAGGCCGCGAACCTATCTGCCGCGACTGGGTCGCGGTCGATCGCGATCAAGGTGCCTTCCGGGCCGATTCGCTCGGCGAAGAGACGGGCGTGGCCTCCGCCACCGAAAGTGCAGTCGACCACCGTGTCGCCCGGCTTCGGGTCGAGCAGGTCGACCAGCTCGGTCGCCAGGACTGGCACGTGGTCTTCGGCCGGTGGATTCACTGTCCGCTCCCAGGCCGTGAGCGCCGCGGCGGCGGTCACGCTCCGGCCTCCGACATGCCCTCGGCTATTTCGGGGAACTCCTTGCGGAGCTTCTCCTGCTCGCTGTTCCAGCTCTTGGAAGACCAGATCTCCAGATACTCCCCTGCCCCGATGACGGTGCAGGAGTCCTTCAGGCCCGCACTCTCGGCCAGGTGACCCGGGATCCTCACCCGGCCGGCCGAATCGAGCTCGCCCTCGGCGGCACCGGAGTTGAACAGGCGGCGCATCTTCCGGGCGTTCTCCCCGAACGGGCTGTGGGGGGCGATGTACTGCTCCGACATCGAGTCGAAGGCCTTCTCGGTCATCAGCCAAAGGCAGGCATCCGGCCCCTGGGCAAGTACCAGCGGCCCGGCCAGCGCCTCGCGAAAGCCGGCCGGGACGGTGAGGCGGTCCTTCGAATCGAGGCTGTGTTCGTACTGGCCCCTGAAAGCCACCTTCGTCCCTCTTTCTTCCTCTCGCCCTCGTGTCGCCTTGGTCGTGACCGAAAGTTCCGTGTGGGCCGCTCGGGGCCCTCGAGTTGGAGATTCGAACCGGGGTGACGAAGTGGGAGGAACCTCATCACCCCGGTCCTTGGCTTCAACTGACCGGCAAGCTACCCCACTTTCTCCCACTTTGCAACACGACAGCCCACATCACTGCCATTTCGGCCCATCCAGCCCACTCAGG
>JBMSXD010000009.1:0-23437 GCA_049425265.1 Solirubrobacterales bacterium | reverse complement strand
GCGGAGCTGCAGCCGACGTCGCATCGCTGGCCGAGGTGGCCCACGCCCGGGACGTCCCGCTGGTGGTCGATGAGGCCTGGGGCGCTCACCTCCGCTTCCATCCCGACCTTCCGCGGGATGCGATCGACTCGGGCGCCGACCTGGTCATCTCCTCGACCCACAAGATCGTCGGCTCGATCGGCCAGTCGGCGATGCTCCACCTGGGTAGCGACCGTTTCGACCAGGAGATCATCGACCGGTGCGTAGCGATGACCGAGACGACCTCCCCCAGCTCCCTGCTCTGCGGTTCGCTCGATGCAGCCAGGCGCCAGGCGGCCGTTCACGGGGAGGAACTCCTTGGCGAAACGATCGCGGTGTTGGATGACGCCCGTGCCGAGCTAGACGGGATGCCCGGGATCGAGGTGATCGGGACCAGGCTCCTCGAGCGTCAGAGCGTCCACGCCTGGGATCCGCTCCGGTTGACGATCGACGTCCGTGGGACCGGCATGACCGGATACCGGATGGCCGAGGGCCTGAGGGAGATCGCCAACGTTCACGTCGAGCTGGCCGCGGACACGGTGATCGTCGCGGTATTCGGGATGGGTACCGGCACCCCGGCCAGGGCCAGGAGGCTGCTCGATGGGATCGAGACCACCCTGATCGACCTCGGGGTCGAGGCACCGGAGGTGATCCCCGAGTTCGCGCCGCCCCCGCCCTGGGGTGAGCCGCGGATGACCCCCCGCGAGGCCTTCCTGGCACCGCAGGACGTCGTTCCCTTCGACGATGCCGAGGGACGAATCGGGGCCGAACCGCTCGCCACCTACCCACCGGGGATCCCGAACGTCCTGCCGGGCGAGGTGCTGACCCGGGAAACCCTCGACTACGTTCGGAATGCGGTCGAAGGCGGAGGCTACGTCCGGGGGGCGACCGATCGGGAGCTGACCACCCTGCGGGTCGTGGCCGAGGGGGCCTAGCCGCTCTTCTCGATCAGCTCGACCCGGTAGCCATCCGGATCCTGAACGAAGCAGAGCCTCGAACCGCCGTCCGAAACCGTGTAGGGCGGCTTCTCCGGCTCGATCCCGGCGAGGGAGAGCTTCTCGAGGACCGCGTCGAGGTCCCCGACGGTGATCGCCACATGCCCGTAGCCGGTTCCGATCTCGTAAGGCTCCTTTCTGCCCAGGTTGAAGGTGAGTTCGAGCCTCGGCCCGTCGCCCTCGAAGCCCATGAAGACGTTGATCGCCTCGTCACGGATGTTCATCCGCCCCATCTCGACCAGGCCGAGCTCCTCGTAGAACGTGACCGACCGTTCGACGTCGAATACCCGGTAGCAGGTGTGGATCAGCTCGGACATGGTCGAAGACCCTCCTATCCTCTCATCGTCTTCAGGGCCTCGGCCCACTTTGCCAGGGAATCGAGCAGGTTGGCGGCGCCGTGCTCGACCGCTTCGGTCGGGTGGAAGGCACCGTCCTCGCCGATCATCGAGTCGACGAACGGGATGACCACCCCTTCCGGGACCGGCATCATCGAGAACTGGAGCAGGTTCGGCTTGAATGCCTGAACCCCCCGCATTCCGCCGGAAACACCTCCGTAGCTGACGAATCCGACCGGCTTGTAGCTCCACTCGTGGTAGAGGTAGTCGAAGGCGTTCTTCAAGGCCGGAGAGGGACCTGCGTTGTACTCGGGTGAGACGAGTGCGAATGCATCGGCCGGCTCGACCAGCGCACTCCACTCCATGGTGTGCTCCTTCTCGTACTGCCGCCGGCCCGGCATCTCCGGCTCGTCCATCAGCGGCAGGTCGAGTTCGGCCAGATCGAGCAGGGTCGGATCGAACCTGCCATCTGACCTAGCCAGGCCCTCGAACCAATTCCCGACCGCGAGACCGACCCGGCCGGGCCTCACGCTCCCTACGATCACCCTCAGGTCGATCATCGCTCGGTCACTCCCCTCGACTCCACCTTTCCGCTGTCCGATCCACTGCGACGGGAGTGACGGGACTCGAACCCGCGGCCTCTGGCGTGACAGGCCAGCGCTCTAACCAACTGAGCTACACCCCCGGGATCCGGTCGACCCGGGCCGGCCCGAGGGCCGGTCGGGTGATTATCGCAATCCCCGCCCCGGCCGCGTAACCTCCCGCCGGTGAGGCTTGCGACTTACCTCGGCGAAGGCGGTGCAAGGGCTGGGGTCTTCGATGGGGAGACCCTGTTCGACGCCTGGACACTGCTGGGAGAGGGCGAGCGCTCGAGCCTGCGGGAGTTGATCGCCCTCGATCGGATCGGGGACCTCGATCAGATCCTCGCAGGCGAGCATGGGGAGGATCCGGTCGAGGGCCCCTGGGAACTGGGCCCTCCGATCCCCGATCCCGACAAGGTCATCTGCATCGGACTGAACTACAGGGCGCACGCCGAGGAGTTCGGCCTCGACATCCCCGAGGCGCCGACCGTCTTTGCCAAGTTCCGAAATGCCCTGGTAGGTACCGGGGCCACGGTCACCCTTCCCCCGGCCAGCAGCAAGGTCGACTTCGAGGCCGAAGTCGCATTCGTGATCGGCCGCCGGGCGAAGGACGTCGGGGTCGATGATGCCCTCGACCACCTCGCCGGCTACACCCTGCTCGACGACCTCTCGGCCCGCGACCTCCAGTTCCTCACCCCCCAGTGGATGCCGGGGAAGGTCTTCGACGGCTCGGCTCCGTGTGGGCCCTGGCTGGTCACGCCGGACGAGACGGGACCGCCGGACGAGATAGACCTCTCGCTGACCCTGAACGGAGAGGAGATGCAGGCCTCTACCACCGCCGACCTGATCTTCTCCATCCCGGAGCTGGTTTCCCGACTCTCTTCCTGGATGACCCTGGAGCCGGGGGACATCGTCTCGACCGGCACGCCCTCGGGGGTCGGCAGCGGTCGTGATCCCCGGGTCTGGCTCGAAGATGGCGACCGGGTGGTGGTCAGCTCCTCGAAGATCGGGGAGCTCGAGACGACGTTGGTCTCGGCTTAGGACCTAACGGCCGGGCGCGCCGGCAAGCTCGTTACGGACTGCTGGGATGGTGGCCGACAGGGGCGCCGAGGCGGCCGGCAAGCCAGAGCGTAGGCCGCTCCTCGAGCGAGCCGCTCCCCAGAGGACCCTTACCGGCGTCACCTTGAGGAGCTCCCTCCAGGTTCCCCCGCCGACCACGCCGTCGGGATTGAGACCCCTCGAGCCCTGGAACTCCCGAACTGCACGCCTTGTCCTGGAGCCGAAGATCCCGCTGATCGGTGACTTGAGGCCGGCACCGACGAGGTGCTGTTGCATCCAGACGACCTGGTCGCCGCCGCTTCCCTTGCGAAGGGTCGGGAACGAGGTGATCGGCTCGTAGTTGGCAGGAGCACCCCGGACGGCCAGCCCAAGTCGACTCCACTCGGCGCCGTTTGTCTCCTGCCAGGACCACCAGCTGGGGATCGCGTCGTAGGCCAGCATCAGACGCCGGAACTCGGTCAGCTCACTCAGAGGCGGGTTCTCATAGGTCTGGCCGAGCGGCCGGATCGGCCGTTTGTAGAGGCGATTCTGGTACCAGGTGATCCCGACCGACTCCCTGACCGAGTCCCCGATCGTGTGCCAGTAGACCTGGGGGAGGTTCCAGGTCGCGGCACGCGGCCCGAGGAAGACGGAGTAGGGGAAGGCCTGGTGGTAGTGGACGTATGGGAACGTGCTCAGGCCCAGAGGGAAGGAGTTGCCGACCAGCTGCCTCAACTTTCGGACGTAGAGGTCGGCCCCGGCATAATTCCCTTCGTACTCGGTCTCGGCATCGATCACGAAGCAGTCGGCCCCGCGATCCTTGGCTACCGCGGCCGCCCTGGCTTCGCTGATCGGGCTCCTGCCGTAGACGTACTGCCACCCACAGACGCTCAGGCCCGCTGCCTTCAGGCGGGAGACCAACGATCTGGAGAACTGACTCCAGGTGCCGGTACCGTCGGCGGACTTGATGTAGACCGTGCCGATCCTCGAGGCCCTGGCCCGCCGGACGATCCGGGCGACCGAGCCGCCCTGGGAGTCGTCGACGTACCAGATCCACATCCCGGCCCGCTCGAAGGGAGAGGTCTCGGCGCTCGCCCCCGAAGAAGGCACTAGGAGGATCAGGGCAGCCAACACCCCGGCCAATGCGGCCGCGAGGACTCGGGTTCGATTTTCCGTTTTCCTGGTTTCCATACGACTCGAATCTCGTCTCCCTGGCTCCAACACATCGGCTTGGTGAATGCTGCTGTCCGGCACTCCAGGGCGGCCTTTCACTCTGGCAAAACCGGGTCACCGGCAGCCGGTTTTGGCCCACCGAAGCAACAGGCCTCCCAAAAACCCGGTCCTTGGCCGATCGGACCCGTGATAGCTTGGTTTCAAGGGAGGCAGATGATCGAGGGGTCACGTTTGAAACTCGCAGTGCTCGGGCTGGCGACGCTCACAATCGTGGTCGTGGTCGGCCCGACTGCGGCCTCGGCTGCCAGGGCCGAAGTCAAGGTTCTCGACGCCAGACAGAAGTCCGTGATCGGCCCGGGCCTGGCCGTCCAGGTCAGGGGGCCGGCCGGGGCTGGGGTCGACGCAACGGTGTTCACCAAGACCTTCGACCAGGGACTCACCAAGGCGGCTCCCGCCAGGGCGCTGAGGATCGGAAGCTCCGGAAGGACGACGATCAGGCTGCCCCTCTCGCCGGCCGCCAGGAAGGCAGCACGGGAATGCGGTGCCAGGACCTTCCTGGTCAGGACGAGCGGCGACGTGCGGAGTTCGGCGGAAGCCGGGATGACCAGGAACCTCGCCGACTGCCGCCTTCCCCAGGTGAACCTGGACCGGGCCGACGAGTGCGACTACATAACCCGGCCGAGCAGCAAGACCTGCCTCCTGCCCTTCCCCAACGACTTCTACACCCGGACGGACAAGTCGTCCCCGACCGGCAAGCGGATAGCTCTGACCAACGACGCCATGCCCCGGAATGCCTCGGGAAAGCCGATAGCGGCCGCTGACTACCTAGCCTCCGATGGCTTCAGCCACGGCCAGCCGATCGTCCTCAAGGTTCCCGGCATCGATTCCCAGGCAGCCATCGAGAAGAACGGCTTCGTCGGACTGGCAGCGCTCAGCCGCTACTCGAAGAAGAACCAGCGGGCGGTGGTGGTCGATGCCAGGACCGGCAAGCGGTGGCCGATCTGGGTTCAGGTGGATGCCAACGCATCTACCGATGCAGCCCGGGCGATGATCATCAGCCCGGCGGTCAACTTCGACCCCGGCCACAGGTACGTGGTCGCCCTGAGGAACCTGGTCGACTCGAAGGGTCGGGCGCTGGAGGCTCCTGCCGCCTTCCGCTACTTCAGGGACTCGATTCCCTCGGGCCAGGGGGCGATCAACAAGCGCCGCAAGTCCTACGAAGGGATCTTCCGCATCCTCCGCAAGGCGAAGGTGAAGCGATCGAGCCTCTACCTGGCCTGGGACTTCACCACGGCGAGCAACCAGAACAACTTCGGCCGCGCTCTCAGCATGCGAAACCGGGCCTTTGCCGAGCTGGGAGACACCGACCTGGCCAACGGGATCGTCGAGGGCGCCGCCCCGAACTTCACCGTTACCTCGGTCGGGTCGGACTCGAACCCGGCCATCGGCCGGCGCATCGAAGGCACCTTCACGGTTCCCTGCTTCATGAGCCCGGGCTGCTTCACCACGGGGAATTTCGATCTCGGTGAAGACGGCCTGCCGACCCGGAACGGCAACTGGCAGGCCAACTTCCAGTGCATCATTCCCGCTTCCGGCCTCGCCCCCGGGGCCCAGTCCCTCAGGCCCTACGTCTACGGCCACGGTCTGGTCGGATCGGCGAACGAGGTGAGGGGCGGGGTCAACCCGGTCCTGACCAGTACCCAGGGGATGCTCGCCTGTGCGACCGACGAGATTGGAATGTCCTCCGGGGATCTCGGAACGATCGCGATCGCTCTCCAGGACCTCTCTAACTTCAATTGGGTGGCAGACCGGCTCCAGCAGGGGCTCTTGAACGAACTCTTCCTGGCCAGGTTGCTGGTACATCCCAACGGTTTCGCATCCCACCCCGCCTTCCAGAACGGCAACGGGACGACCCCGGGCACCTCGGTCATCCGGCCGAACCAGGTCTACTACGTCGGGGCGAGCCAGGGGGGCATCATGGGGGGACCGCTGACCGCCCTCTCGCCCGACTTCACCAGGTCGGCACTGGTCGTCGGGGCGATGAACTACTCGACCCTCCTGGTCCGCTCTTCTGACTGGCCCGACTACGGGGAGATCATGTACGAGGCCTACGGGAACGAGCTGCTCCGACCGCTGATCCTTGGGCTGATCCAGATGCTCTGGGACCGCGGCGAGCCGAACGGCTACTCGCACGTGATGACCGACGACCCGCCGCCCGGGACCCCCGAGCACACAGTTTCCATGCACATCGCGCTCGGCGACCACCAGGTCTCCAATTTCGCGAGCGACGTCCAGGCACGGACGATCGGGGCCTCGACCAACGCGGTGCCGGTCGATCCGAGGAGGTGGCCGAACTACGAGGCCCTCTGGAACGTTCCGAGGCTGGCCGCGAACCAGTTCCCCTTCTCGGGCAACTCGATCATCTACTGGGATGGTGGCCCGCCCAGGCCGAACCCGTCCAACCCGAGCCAGATGATCGGGACCGGGGTGCCCCCTTACGAGAACGTGCCCCCGAACCCCGACTGGGAGGACCCCCACGGGGCGCCCCGTGGGGCAACCGGTCCGATCGCGATGATCTCGTCCTTCCTCCAGCCGAACGGGTTCATCGACCCGACCGTGGTCTGCGGGGGCGCGCCCTGCCTGGGCGACGGCTGGGACGGCAACTACTCCGCCCTTCCCTAGGGATCCGTCCCCCGAGACCTGGGGCAGCGCTCAGCGAGGGCGCCAGATGGTCCGGTTGCCGAGCAGCTTCGAGACCGTGACCGGCTTAAGCCCCCGGCCCTTGAGCGAGGAAATGATCGAGGGCAGGGCCGCAACCGTCTGCCCCCGGGGGCCCCCGCCGTCATGCATCAGGACGATCGACCCAGCGCGGGCACCACCGCCCACCGAAGCGATCGAACCCGATCCGGGTGTCCTCCAGTCGACCGTATCGACGTTCCAGAGGATCGTCTTCATCCGTTCGGCACCCGAATCCCGGGCCAGCCTCGAATCGAGCGCACCGTAAGGGGGCCGGAAGAGGCACGGCCTGAACCGGGTCGTCTTTCGGATCGCCCCGTTGGTGCTGACCAGTTCCGACCTCGACGGGAGCATCGGGTGCGAGTAAGAGTGGTTTGCGATCTCGTGGCCTTCGGCAACTATCCGCCGTGCCGTTCCCGGGTCTGACCGAACCATGCTGCCGACCACGAAGAAGGTCGCCTTCGCCCGGAATCGCTCGAGGATCGAGAGGATCTGTCGGGTGTAGCTGCTCGGGCCGTCATCGAAGGTGAGGGCCACCCGACGGCCGGCCGATGGTCCGCTCCGAACGACCTGGCCGTTGCCGCCGGTGCATCCGACCGGGTCGACCTGTCTGATCCGGTACCTGGCTCGACTCTGCTCGGGAAGTGCATAGCCGCAGGAGACGGCGTCCTCCGCGCACTCTCCGTCCGAATAGATCGCCCGCCACCGGTAGGACCCGGGCCTGAGTCCGGCATCACCCGGAACAAGGGCGACCGTTATCCGGTGGGGGGTTTCCCGCAGAACCGTTGCGGGTACGGCCTGCTCCCCACTCACCTTGCCCGATGGTGCGACCAGGCTGAGGCCGACGAAGCGCTTCCGATCCTTCTCGCCACCGATGCAGATCCTTCTGGTCGACCCGCCCTTCGCGGAATCGAACTCGGCACAGAGGTAGGCGGATGAAGGTTGGTCGATGTCGGGGAACCGCTGGAACGAGGAGACCGCCACCTCCGGCCGGGTCTTCACCTCGAGGATCAACTTCCGACCCTTCTGGGAGAGCTCGGCCGCCTTGAGCGGATTCGGGGGTGGGCCTCCCTGACTGGTCCCTACCGCGAGTCCGGTCACCAGGAGCAGGACGAGCGCGGCCAAGGTGATCCGGGGAGCCTGCTCCCTTTCACGGACCGCGCCGGTCCCTTCCCGACTGTTCGAAGCCTCGCCCTGCACCGGTCGAGTATAGGTTGGGGCTCGGCATGGACGAACGAGAATCTGGATTCAACGGCCGGACGATGGCCATGGCCTTCCTGGTCCAGCTGCTGCTGGTCGCGGTGGTCTCGGTCGTCCTCGCCCTCCTCCTGCCCAAGTCCTTCTTCGAGGACTGGGGCTGGCTGATCGGCCCACTCGCCTGGCTCGCCTGCGCCTGGGGCACCTCGCGGATCCTCTCCCTGCCGACCGCAAGGACCCTGATCGGGGCAATCCTGGTCGGGATCCCCAGCGTCATCTTCGTCGTGCTCGGCCTCCACTGGCTGGGCGCCCTGGTCGCCGCGGTCCTGTTCGGTGCCTGGTGCGCCTGGCGGCCCGCCGAGCCCAGCCCGGCCTGAATCAGGCCGCCTGATACGCGGTCGGTTTGGCGAGCGCGACACCCTCGGCCGAGAGGATCCTCGCCTTTCGCTCGACCCCCCACCGGTAGCCACCGAGGGATCCGTCCGAGGCAACGACCCGGTGACACGGGATCAGCAGGGCGACGGGGTTTGCCCCACAGGCAGAGCCGACCGCCCGGGCAGCCCCGGGCCGCCCGATCCGCCTGGCCAACTCCACGTAGGTCACGACCTCACCCCTGGGGGTCCGGGCCAACTCGGCCCAGACCTCTTGCTGGAAGCGGGTCCCGGACGCCCGGAAGGGGATCGGTCCCAAGTCCTGCCTGAACCCGATCCGAGCTGCCACCTCCTCTGCCAGTTCCCGGGCCGCTTCGCCCGGATCGGCATCCGCATGCTCGTTTTCGAGTTCTTCCAAGGCCCGGTCCCGATCGTCGGCCACCACCAGGGCCACGACCGTCCCGCCCTGCTCGACCAGGCCGATCGCCCCCCAGGGGATCCGGGCTACCGCACTTCCGGGAACCCCGGCGCCTGGCCGCTCTGCCGCTTCTATCCTCACCCGACCTTTCTATACCCTGATCCTGCGGGCGGTTAGCTCAGCTGGTAGAGCACCTGCTTTACACGCAGGGGGTCGCAGGTTCGAGCCCTGCACCGCCCACTTCCAATCCCTATCCGGGGTCGAGGACCCTGCTGGCGAAGCGGGACCTGGCGGTGACGTTCTCCTGGCTCAGCCTCACGGTTGACTTCACCGCGGGTGAGGAACCATGACCGAGACGAGCTCGAAGTTCGCCCGGAAGAGGTTCGATCTAGTCGTGGCCGAGCGACCAGGGGCAGCCCTAGGCCAATACGAAGAACCAGAGCCAGGCGCCGAAGGCAATCCCTAGCAAGATCGCGGCAGTCTGGGCCGGGACGCCCTCTGTCCGGTCCGGGTAGAGGCTAAACCCGCCCTCCGGGGATCTGATTAGGAATATCGGCCCGATCCCGATCGCCGCCATCATCACGCCAACCAGGAAGGGAGCCACTTGAAAGGTGTCGGTCAAGAAGAAGGCTGAGATCAGGAATGAAACGGCAAGAGCGACGAATAGGACCGGCCAGGCCAGGCCGATCAGGGGCTTCCAGCTGGTGGGAAGGGCAAGGACGTAGGCAAACCCGACTACGAAGAGAAGCGGTACCCCGAGTCCCACTGCCGGTAGGACACCGGTCGGGCAGCGCTGCTCGATCACATAGGGCCCTCCCTCGGCACAGAATCCTCCGACGTCGAGTAGCGCAAGCAGGCCGAGGGCGATCAGTGCGATCAGGGAGGCGAGAAGTCCGATCGAGACGAGGGTGAAACCGATCGCAACCGCCGATGGACCCTCCTTCGGCTTCACCTCTCCCCCTCCATAGGCCAAACATAGGACTGTTGACCGTCGTCGTCCAGCCCGGCCGCTCTAACCTCCCGTAAGTGGACGACGGACCCAGAGAAGTCATGGTCGAGCGGGTCGACTTCGTCTCGGCCCCGACCCGGGACCTGGGGCGGGCCGTCCGGTTCTACCGGGACCTCCTGGGGCTGCCCGTGTCGGTCGACCGCCCGGAACAGGGCTACTCCGAAGTCGAGACGGACAACCTGACGATCAACCTGTTCGACCCGGAATCGATGGGACTCGAGTTCGCCCCGAACCGACACCTGGTGGCCCTCCGGGTCGCCGATGTAGCGGAAGCCCGAAGGAAACTCGAAGCGGCCGGGGTCGAGTTCGAAGGCGAGACGGAAGATACGGGCGTCTGCCTGATCGCCCGGTTCCGTGACCCCGACGGGAATGGCCTCCTGCTCCACCACCGATACGCCCCGGTCGCCGACCGGGAGCCAACCGGCTCGGTCTAGACCGCCCGAACGAACTGCTGCGACTCGGGCCGGGCGAGCGTCCCATACTTCTTCAGTACGACCAGGATCCAGACGGCCCCGATCGCAATCATCGCCAAGCTGATCAGCTGGGCCATCGTCAGGCCGATCAGCACGACGTCATTGACCCGGACGAACTCGACCAGGAACCTCATCAGCCCGGCGAGGATGAGGTAAAGCGCGAACAGGATCCCGAACCGGAACCGGTCCCTCAGCTGCCAGAGGATGATCGCGATCAGGCCGAGCGAGAGCGTCTCGTAGATCGGGGTCGGGTGGACCGTGACCCCCGGCGGAGTCGGGACGACGCCGTCGGGGTAGCCCATCGCCCACGGACCGTCCCAGGGTTCACCGTAATCACCATCGCCAGAGAGCTGGCAGCCGATCCTCCCCACCGCCTGGCCGGCAGCCATCGCCGGTGCGGCCAGGTCGAACATCTCGAGGTTGAGGAAGTCCCGCCACTTCGCCCAGAGGAGCACCGCAACCGTGCCCCCGATCGCGCCGCCGTACCAGGTCAGCCCAGAGCCCGAGAAGAGATTCCCGAGCGGGTCGCTGGAGACGTCGCCCCAGTTCTCGAGCGCCCAGTAGAGCCGGCCCCCGATCAGGCCCCCGACCAGGGCGGCGAAGATGACCTCGTAGGCCCAGTCCCCCGGCTTGCCGAGTTCCTGAAAGCGTCGGTGGGCGATCAGCCCGGCAACGACGAATGAGAGGGCGAACATCAGCCCGAAGGTCTGGAGGGTGATCGGACCGATCGAAATCTCGGGAATCACGGGAGTGACACTACCCGGGGCGATTGCCGGGCGCCGGCCGGAATAGCCCCGGCGGGAGTCGAACCCGCCCTTCCAGGTTGAAAACCTGGCGTGCTAACCGATACACAACGGGGCCGCCAGTGCTGATTCTGGCAGGACCGCGCGGGCGGGTAAAGCGCGGTGCCCGGTCGTTCCTAACCGACCAGGTGCTCGAGCAGAGCCTTCTGGGTATGGAGCCGGTTCTCGGCCTGGTCCCAGACGACCGAACGGGGTCCGTAGAGGACTTCCGCGGTGATCTCCTCGCCTGGGTGGGCCGGCAGGCAGTGCATCGCAACGGCCTCCGGCCCGGCCGCATCCATCAGGGAATCGTCGATCCGCCAGGGCTCGAAGTCAGAAAGGCGGGCATCGGCGGTCCGCTCGTCGCCCATGCTCACCCAGACATCCCCGTAGACGGCGGCCGCCCCCTCGACCGCCTCGCGGGGGTCGTCCACCAGGGTCGCCGGAGTCTCCCCTTCGAGCCGGTAGCCCTCGGGTGAGGAGACCACCACCTCGACCCCGAGCTGCTCGCCGGTGATCGCCAGCGAGCGGGCGACGTTGTTCCCATCCCCGACGAAGGCGACCTTGAGGCCTTCTAGCGATCCGAACCGCTCCTCGAGAGTCATCAGGTCGGCGAGGGCCTGGCACGGATGGAGCTCGGGGGTGAGCGCGTTGACCACCGGCACATCCGAGGCCGCAGCCAGCTCGACCACGTCCGGGTGGGAACCGGATCGGATCACCACCGCGGCTACGTACCGCGACATGACCCGTGCCGTGTCGGCGATCGACTCACCGCGGGAGAGCTGCAGGGCCTCGCCGGTGAGCACGATCGGGTGACCGCCCAGCTCGTGGACACCGGCCTCGAAAGAGACTCTGGTCCGGGTCGAGGGCTTCTCGAAGATCAGTGCGACCGAGCGCCCTGCGAGTGCCCCGGCGCCGACGTCCGGCCTGCCTGCCTTCATCTCCCGGGCCCTGGCGATCAGCGCCCTGACCTGCTCAGGCGAGAGCTCCCGCCCGGTGACGAAGTCGGTGTGGGTGGAGTCGGACGCGGACCCTGTCGATGCCTCAGTCAAGAGCGGGACACTAGCCCAGCTCCGCGCCTGAGATAGTGGGTCGGGATGGCTGAAAGCGAACAGGCTGGAACCCGGACCCGGCCACGGCGGGGCGAGGAGTTCGAACTCGAGGTTGAGACCCTGGTCTACGGAGGCCGGGGGCTCGGCCGGCGAAACGGGTTCGTCGTCTTCGTCGACGGCGGCCTGCCCGGCGACCGGGTCCTGGCAAGGGTCTCGAAATCCAGGAAGGGCTACGCCGAGGCCAGCACGGTCGAGCTGATCGAGCGTGCGTCCGGTCGGCTGCCGGACGAGGACGTCCACGAGGGCGAGCCCTGTCCGGGCGCCCCCTGGCAGGCCCTCCCCTACGAACGACAGCTCGCCTTCAAGGCGGAGCAGGTCGCCGACGCACTCTCGAGGATCGGACGGCTGGAGGGCTTCGACCTCGAACCGATCACCCCCGCGAAATCGCTCTGGCGTTACCGGAACAAGGTCGAGTACTCGTTCGGGGAACAGGGCGAGGAGACCGTGCTCGGCTTCCGGCCGAGGGGTCGCTGGGACGAAGTGCTCGAGATCGAGGACTGCCTGCTCTCGCCCGATGCGACCAACCGGGCCCGTAACGAGCTGCTCGACTGGGCCAGGAACGAGGGGATCCCGCCATTCGACCCGAGGACCGGTGAGGGGGTCTTGAGGAATCTGGTCGTAAGGGAGTCGTTCGGGACCGGCCAGGTCCAGACCCGTCTGGTCACTTCACCTGCCCGGATATCCAAACCCCCGGTCGACCTCCACACCGTTGTAGAGGGTCCGGGCGGCGGGACCAACGGGCCGACCGGGGTAATCGGCGATGAGTTCCTGATCGAGCGGGTCTCGGGACTCGAGATCCGCCTCTCCCACGAGTCCTTCTTCCAGACCAACACCGAGATGGCAGAAGTCCTTTACGGCACGGTGCGGGAGTTCCTCGGCGATACCGGTGGAGTGAGGCTGTTCGACCTCTTCTGCGGGGCCGGGACGATCGGGCTGCTGCTTGCCGATCTGTTCAACGAGGTGGTCGGACTGGAGATCGTCCCCGATGCGGTCGCGAACGCCGAATGGAACGCCCGGGCGAATGGCATCCGGAACGCCCGATTCGTCGAGGCCGACACCCGAACCGGACTCCGGCCCCTGATCGCCGAGGTAGGGAAGCCCGATGTGGTGGTGGTCGATCCACCCCGGGCCGGTCTCTCGGCCAAGGTGACCCGGCGGCTGATCGAATGCGAGGCCGAGCGAATCGTCTACGTCTCCTGTAATCCGACCACGCTCGCGCCGAATGCGGCTCAACTGGTCGAGGCCGGATATAGGCTTGTCCGGGTCAGGCCCGTCGACATGTTCCCCCAGACACCCCACATCGAATGCGTCGCCCTCTTCGTCCGGGACGAAGGGGCAGGGATGGGCGACGGGGCTTGAGCCGGGAACCCCAGAAGCGTGGCTTCGGTGTCGCGGCCGGCCTTCCGGCCGAGGTCTGCGGTCCGCTGGCCGAGACCTGTGAAGAGGCCGGCTACGACTCGCTCTGGTCGAACGACCACCCGGGAGCAAAGGGCCTGGAGACCCTTGCCGAATTCGCCAAGGTGACCGACCGACTCGACCTGGGGGTCGGCGTGATCGCCCTCGACCGGCACTCGCCGGAGGAGGTCATGGCCGACATCGACCGGCTGGGCCTCGATCCGGCCAGGCTCTGGATCGGCCTGGGGGCAGGTTTCAGCAAGAAGCCGCTGACCACGATGCGCGAGGCACTCCCGGGAATCCGCGAGGCATTGCCCGGGATCAGGGTGGTGATGGCCGCAATGGGTCCGAAGATGTGCGCGCTGGCTGGTGCCTCCTACGACGGGGCCTTCTTCAACTGGATGACCGCCGACTTTGCCGACCGAGCCAGGGAGAACGTCGAGGCCGGGGCAAGCGATGCAGATCGCGAAACCCCACCCGTGTTCGGCTACGTGCGAACGGCGATCGGCGATGACGCCGGAGAGCGCCTGGCCAAGGAGGAGTCCTTCTACCGGGACCTCCATGAGGGATACCGAAGCCACTTCGAGCGACTCGGGGAACCCGAGGGGACGGTCGGCGTTGCCGCCCCCGATCCGGAGGATGCCCAGCGACAGCTCGACCGCTTCGATGCCCTCGACGTGCTGGTGGTAAGGGGGCTGGCCTCGGCGAAGGTCGAGCCGATGACCCGGCTCGCCCGCGAGGCAGCTCCCCGGTAAAGCACCCGATCCTGCCGGTTACTCAGTAAGGCGGCAGGTCGTCGTACCAGGTACCGAGTGGTCGGAATGCCCGCCAGAAATCGCGCTTGGCACCCTCCTCATCGAGCGAATCATCGATGTCGGGGGCAAAGAGTGCGTCGCAGGCCGGGGTGAAGGCCTGGATTTCCCCCGGCAGCGGCTCGACCGTTCGGGAGAGCGGGTAGTCGAGGTCGTTGACCGCCTCGAGGGCCCGATCACCCATCACCACGAGAATTCGGGGCTGGACGATGTCGAGTTCGTTGGTCACCCGGCCCAGGCAGTCGGGATCCGGTCCGGTGTCGGCCGGGTCGGGACACTTCTGGAAGACGGTGCCGTAGACCACCATCGGGTCGATATTCAGGCGGCCGAGGCTGCTGGAGAGGGCCGAGCCGACCCTGCCGAAGAAGGCGACACCCTCCTCGATCTCGGCCGAGGTCGGCGCGTACTTGACCAGGAAGATGTCTGCCTGCGGGTGACCGGATCCGAGAACCGGCATCACCCCGGACTCGGCGCAGCCCCGGCAGGTCTGGAGGTCGCGGCCGAGCGTGTTCAGTTCACGGATCGCCCGCTCGAGGTACTTCTCCCGGATGTCGTTCCCGGTCTCGGGCATGTCCTGTCTTGTTTCTCCCGCCGCCGCCCGTATTCCTCCCCGGGGGCGGGCATGAATCACCTCTTGCCGGACCTGGCGGCCCTGCGGCGGGCCCTCCCGACCCCTCCCTTCGCCGGCTTGGGATCGGTGACCGACCGGCGTGCCGGCCCGGATCGGCCGGTCGTCTGGAGGAACTTGAGCGCCTGAACGTAGACCAGGTTCTTGTGGCGGCGGGTTATCTCGGCCTGGCGCATCGCTTCGAGGAACTCCTCGGGTCCCTCGAACTCTGGTACCCGGACCCTGACCGAGCCGAGGCCCTGGGCTACGTGGCTGTCGGATCCGGCTGCCGGGATGATCCCGTACTTGGCCGCGAACCGTTCGGCCTCCTCGTTGAAGGAGCCGATCGCGACCCTCGGGTTGAACACCTCGATTATGTCGATCTCGTCGACGATCGCCAGAAGGTGCTCGTAGTCGGGGACCGAGTGAAGCCGGTCGAACGGATGGGGCACGTAGACGATCCCGCCCTGGCGCCGGATCTCGGCGACCGTCTCGGCCATCGTCAATCCCTTCGGAATCCGCTCCTTCAGAAACAGGCCGATCACCTCGCCCTGGCCATCGGTCTTTACCTCCTCACCGACGATCACCTGGAACCCGTCGATCCCCTCGGCGACCCTGGCCGCCTCGAGCGCTCCCGAGACCTCGTTGTGGTCGGTTATCGCGATCGCCCCGAAGCCCCGGTCCCGGGCGGTTTCGATCAGCACCTCGACCGGTGTCGCACAGTCGGACGAGTGGTCGGTGTGCATGTGCAGGTCGATGTCGATCAGGGGGCGATCCTCGAGTCGGCGGGCCACCGCCGCGCTCCCCGCGGGTGAATGGCGCCGCGCGGTCAGGTCGCGGTAGATCCCCTCGAACCTCCCCGTCACATCGTCCCAGGACTCGAGTCCGCTGCTCGCCCGCTTGGTGATCGACCGTCCGAGCGCCGGATCACCGGCGAGGCGGGCGATCTGGCCGGCCAGGGTCTCGGCATCCCCTGGCGAGAAGAGAAGTGCCTTTTTCCCGTCATCGGCCAGGTCGAGGTAGGACGGAACGGCCGAGACGACCGAGGCCGCTCCGGAGGCCTGGGCCTGGAGCACGGCCGACGGGGCCGGTCTCGGTCCCCCCGAGGCCGCACAGAAGACGTCGCTCGCGGCAAGCACGCCGTCGAGGCCGACCTGCTCGGGACCGATCAGCTTGACCTTCTCGCGGAGCGAACGCGCCAGCCGGAAGTCGAGCGAGCCCGGGTCGTCCGAAAAGATCGTCGCACTCCAGTCGAGATCCTCGGGCAGGCGCCGAAGCGCCCGCAGGAAGGTCCGGAGGGCGCCCTTCTCCTCGAAGTCGGTGAATGCGATCCTCAACACCCCGTCTTCCTCGTGATCGGGTGCGATCGGATCCACCCCGGGCCTGATCAGCTGGCGCTCACCGGGAAAGAAGCGATCCAGCTGGGCCGCGGCGGCCCCCGAAGAGGCCGTCCGGGCATCGAGTCGGCCGAAGAAGACCTCGAGGAACGGGCGGGCGACCAGGGTCGCAAACGGCCGCTCGGCCGCCTCGTGGAAGGTGCCGACGTTTAGCGAGAAGGAGTGCCGGAGCGCCGCGGAGGAGAAACCGGGAAGGAACGGGTCGTGGACGTGGACGATGTCGAACCGGGCAAGGTCGAGGAGCTTCTCCAGGCGGTTGGCCGCCTCGACCGCGACCGGCGCCTGCCTGCGACCCGATCCCCTTGGGATCTCAAGTCCTCCGAGGCCGACGACCTTCGGGTCGTCGCCCGGTCGCACCGGGCTCTCCCCGGAGACACCGACCTGCTCGATCAACCGCCGCGCCTTTGCCGCTGCGCCCCGGCCACCACCCGGAGCGACCACGAGGACCGAGTGACCCCGGCCGGCAAGCCCGTCCGAGAGCCGGTCGATGAAGTAGTTGGCCTCCGAGTGATCCCCCCACGGAAGCGGGGTCACCTGGAGGATCGAGAGCGGTTCGCCCATCCTGCCCGTTGCCTCCTGCCCCGCTTCTCCCGGGTGGCCGACCCGGATCGGGTCCTCAGCCCTTGGTGCCGGACTCTTCGGCGACCTCGGCGACCGCCCGGTCGGCGGCGGTCGAGGAGCCTTTGGCGTAGGTCTCGATGAACTCCTCGGTCATCTCCCGGGCCTCGGCATCCGGTCGCTGGGTGTGGGGTGACTTCATCAGGTAGCTGGACGGCCCGTCCAGCTGGCCCGCCACCCCGTTGTTCAGTGCCAGCTTGATGATCCGGACCGCGTCGATCACGACGCCGGCCGAGTTCGGTGAGTCCCAGACCTCGAGCTTCAACTCGACCGTCAGGGGAACGTCGCCGAAGGCCTTGCCATTCAGGCGGATGTGGGCCCACTTGCGATCGGTCAGCCAGGCGACATAGTCGGAGGGGCCGACGTGGACGTCCTCCTCGGGCAGCTCATGGCCCATGATCGAGGTCACGGCGTTGGTCTTCGACTCCTTCTTCGAGTCGAGTCGCTCCCTCTCGAGCATGTTGTAGAAGTCCATGTTCCCGCCGACGTTGAGCTGCGAGGTCTGCTCGAGCCGGACGCCACGCTCGTGGAAGAGCCGGGCAAGCTGGCGGTGGACGATCGTCGCCCCGACCTGGGACTTGATGTCGTCACCGATGATCGGCAGGCCGGCCTCCTCGAACCGTCCGTCCCAGTAGTCCTCGCGGGCGATGAAGACCGGCAGGCAGTTGACGAAGCCGACGCCGGCGGCGATCGCCTGCTCGACGTACCACTTGACCGCCTCTTCGGATCCCACCGGTAGATAACAGACGAGGACGTCTGCCTTCGATTCCTTGAGGATGCCGACGATGTCTGCGGTCGGACCTGGCGCCTTGGTGATCTTCTCCTTGAGGTACTTGCCGAGGCCGTCGTGGGTCATGCCGCGTTCGACCTTGACCCCGAGGTTGGGGACTTCGGCAAACTTGATCGTGTCGTTCTGGCCGGACCAGATCGCCTCGGAAAGGTCCTTGCCGACCTTCTCTGCATCGATGTCGAACGCAGCGACGAACTCGATGTCGCGTACGTGGTAGCCGCCGAGGTCGACGTGCATGAGGCCCGGGACCTCTTCGGACGGATCGGCGTCCCGGTAGTACTCGACGCCCTGGATGAAGGAGTTGGCGCAGTTGCCGACGCCAACGATCGCCACCCGGACCTTCTCGTCAGCTCGGGCGGCGCCGTTTGCACTGCCGTTGGTTGCGCTCTTCTCGCTGCTCATCTAAGCCTGTTCCTCCTGTTCGGATGCGGGAGAACCGCCTGCGGAACCGTACACCGGCAGCCGCTCGGGCGCTACACCCTAGTCAGACCCCGCGCTTCCGGCGTCTTCTGCCCGAAGGGCGCGACGAACGTGCCAGACCCGCTGGAAAACCGTGATCGTGGTCAGGACTGCCATCACGTAGACGGCCGGTGCGAGCAGGGAGAAGTCGCCCAGCCAGAGGCCCTGGGCAAACATCAGGCCGACCGCGAGGATCACCACCCGGACCGGCCGGGTCGCGATCCCGACCTTGCACTCGACCCCGAGGGCCTCGGCCCTGGCCCGGGTGTAGGAGACCATCACCGAGCCGAGCACCGTATATACGCAGGCTGCCGCCGCGATCGAATCACCTGAGTCGGCGAAGTACCAGGCGATTGCCGTCAGCACGAGGCCTTCCTCGATCCGATCGAGGGTCGAGTCGAGGAAGGCGCCGAAGAGGGTCCCCTTGCCGGACATCCGGGAATAACGACCGTCGAGGGTGTCCATCACCGAGCCGAGGATGAAGGCGAGGCCGGCCCAGACGAAGGCTCCGTCGACGACGAGGACGGCCGAGACCAGGTTTCCGACGAGGCCGACCATCGAGATCGCGTTGGGGGTGAGCCGGGATTCGATCAGCCGGTCCCTGGCCTGCGCCCTGAACTCCCGCGCCGCCGATCCGGGACTGCCCTCCGCTCTCCCACCCTCACCGCGGTCAGGGTCGGACATCACACGCTCCTCGCTCGCCGGACACGACAGGGGCCGCCGTCAGGCCCCGGCCCGGGAAGTCCTCGAGAACCCGTTCCTTCGGGCAGCCAGCACCGTCCCCAAGCTCCAGCTCTCGGGGTCGATCCTGGCGACTACCTGGGAGGCGATCAGGAAGGCGCCCACGGCTACCGCCCAGCCGAGCAGGATGTCTATCCAGTAGTGGTTGCCGGTTACCACCGTCACCCAGGCGACCAGTAGTGGCCAGGAGGCCCAGAAGGCCCTCGCGAAGACGTTCCGGGTGACCATGAAGCCGGTGCCCCCGATCATCATTGCGACCGCGCAGTGCATCGAGGGAATTGCTGCGAAGGGGTTGATGAACAGCTTCGCGACGGCCGAGTCGTGGTTTACCGAGGAGAAGGAATTGATCGTGTCGACGAATCCGTATTCCGGAAACATCCTGGGCGGGGCCGTCGGGTAGCCGATGTAGCCGATCAGGGCGAGCCCCATCGAGGCAAACAACATGTTCCGGACGAAGTAGTAAGCATCGTTTCGGAACAGGTAGAGCCAGATCAGAAACGCAGTTGCGACCGTGAACTGACTGTTCAGGTAGATCTGGTTGGCGAACTCGATCACCCACTGCTCGGCCAGGAAGAAGGACTGGACCGAGGGTTCGACCAGGAGGCCCAGTCCCTGCTGAGCATCGATCACCCTTTCCCCGTTGGCGAAGGCGAGGGACGGCCTCGACTCGGCCAGCCCCCGGGCAAACTCGTAGCCCAGGTCGGCACAGACGTAGAGGGCGATCTGTCGGAACAGGTCTCCCCAACCTCGGGGGAGCCACTCCCCCACACGTTCGATGGTGGCAGACACGAAGCCAATATTGTAATCGCGAAGTTGCCGAGCCCAGCCTCGAAGCCCACTTGACCGGGCCTGCCCGCCCAGTCGCCTGCCTCGGCGAGGCAATCCTCGACCTGGTCTGCGAGAGACGCCTCGGTCCGAAAGACGCACCCGGCCCCTTCGAGGCGCACCACGGAGGCGCCCCAGCCAACGTAGCTTCCCTCCTGGCCCGCTCCGGGATACCGGTCGCCTTGGTCGGTGGCCTGGGCGAGGATCGCTGGGGAAGGTGGCTCAAGGCCGGGCTCGAGTCGGACGGGGTCGACACCTCCTGGCTGGCTGTGGTCGAGGGGGTTCGCACCCCGGTCGCGGTGATCACCTTCGACCTCGAGGGGGAACCCTCCTTCGACGTCCATGGCGATGATGTGGGTCCGGCATTCGAGGCCTGCTCGCCAGCGCTAGAGCGGGCACTCGATGCCTGCGGATCGCTGGTGATCGGGGGCAACACGATGGTCGGGGAGATTGAGCGGGAAGTGACGAGGAGGGCCGTCGACCTGGCCGGGAGAAGAGGTCTACCGGTGTTGATCGACCCGAACCACCGCCCCGGCCGCTGGGACGACCAGGAGGATGCAATTAGCTACTCCCGGGAGTTGATCGAGCGCTCCGACGTGGTCAAGGCAAATCGCGCAGAGGCCGAGCTGTTGACCGGACTCGACGATCCGGCCGACGCGGCCGATGCTCTGATCGAACTTGGGGCAGCGCTTGCCGTGATCACCAACGGCCCTGGCGAAATAGTCGCCAGGGGTGCGGCCGAGGCCTCGTTCACCCCCGAACCGGTCGAGATCGTCAGCCCACTCGGGGCTGGCGACGCCTTCATGGCCGGCCTCGTTGCCGGACTGGCGAGAGGCGGATGGGACCTCTCCCGTGCCGGCGGACTCCTCCCGGCCGCCTCGGAGGTAGCCCGCCGCGCCTGCCTTGTCTGGGGTCCCCGGCCGTGAGTGGCTGGAAGCGACCCTCCCGTGCCAGGGTGAGGCGGATCCGCGATCGCCTCCGCGAGATGTATGGCCGTCCGGGCAACGTCCCCCACCGGGAACCGGTCGACGAGCTGGTTAGGACGATCCTCTCCCAGGCGACCAGCGACGGTAACCGGGACCGGGCCTTCGCCTCCCTGGTCGAGCGGTTCCCCGACTGGGAGGAGGTCCGGGACGCTCCGGTAGACGAGATAGAGGCGGCGATCCGCTCGGGAGGGCTGTCCCGGCAGAAGGCACCCCGGATAAAGCAGGTCCTGGAAGGTATCGGCCCGGACCTCGACCTCGACTGGCTGGAAGAAGCCGACCGCGACGAAGCGATCGACTTCCTCACTTCGCTGCCGGGCGTGGGGCGAAAGACCGCTGCCTGTGTTCAGGTCTTCACCTGGGATCACCCCGAGATCCCGGTGGACGTCCACGTCAAGCGGGTCGGGGAGAGGCTCGGACTCTTCCGGCCGAAAGCGTCGTTCGAGGAGGCCCACGACGAGCTGCTTCGGCTGGTCGACCCGGAGGACTCATACGAGTTCCACATGAACCTGATCCGCCATGGCAGGGAAAGGTGTCGCCCGACCCCTCGCTGCGGGGACTGCGCGCTGATTCGGATGTGCCGTTTCCCAGACCGCTGGGCAGAGCGCTAGCGGCAGCCGTCCGGCCGGGTTGGCGGCCGGTATCATTCCGGGAGGTCCGGAACCGAAAAGCGGGATCCGACCATAAAGCGAGATGTCCCGAAAGCCCTTCGTAATCACCGGCATCCTGATCCTGCTCCTCGCCGTGGTCATCCCGGCCTGGGTGTTCAGGGCCGATGCCGACCCCGAACGGGGAGAGACCGAGGTCCCGGCCAATCTGAAGGCGGGCCAGACCCGGTTCGTCGAGAACTGCGGCAACTGCCACACCCTCTATTCGGCGGGCACCTACTCGAACTTCGGTCCGAACCTGGACCAGAAGCTGGCACCTGCAGGGACCCCGACCGGACCCGATGCGAAGAGCCAGATCGAGGGCACCTACGCCCAGGTCTTGAGCGCGATCGAGAAGGGCTACGATGACCCGAGCGTCCCCGGTCGGATGCCGGCGGGAATCCTCGCCGGGCCAGGTGCCCGCGAGGTGGCCGACTTCGTTTCCCAGACCGCCGGTCGCGGCTAGCTCGGCACCTCCGCCCAGCCAGCGCAACCATCCGGCGGGATAGGGGTTGAGGGGTTAGGCTTCATGCCATCGAGAAGTCCTGTCCTCGGCCCTGATGCGCGGTCGCTGATAGGAGCCAAGAGAGAAGAGAGGGAGAGAAACTTGATCGTAGAGTCGGGATCGAACGGGGCAATGGCAATCGCGACCACCGGGAGACGGTCCCTGCTGGCACTCGCTCTTCTGGCCGCAGTCACCCTCATCGCAGCCGGCCTGGCGACGCCATCTACCTCCGATGCAGCCAAGAAGTCCAAGAAGAGTTCGGTCGTCAAGGTGATGACCCGCAACGTCTACCTCGGGGCCGACCTTTCAGGCGCTATCAATGCGCCCAACGCCGATGCCTTCTTCGCCGCGAATGGGGGGATCCTCCGTCAGGTGGACGGGAACGCATTCCCTGTCCGTGCGAAGGGCCTGGCCGGTGAGATCCGTTCCAAGAAGCCCGACCTGGTCGGACTCCAGGAGGTCGCCAAGTGGGCAGTTGGGCCGCCCAACCTCGCTGTGATCAGCGATCCCTCCCAGTCGACCGCGACCACGGTCAAGTACGACTTCCTGGAGGAGTTGATGTCCGAGATCAACAGGGGCAAGGACCTCTACCGGGTGGTCCGGGTTACTCAGGAATTCGACTTCGAAGCCCCGGCCTACTACGAGAAGCCCTACGCCGACATCAACGGCCGGTTGACGATGAGGGACGTGATCATCGCCCGGATCTCCTCCGGTCCAAAGGTCAGGACGCGGAAGCCCAAGGGTGGCAACTACTCGACCCTCTACCAGCCGGTTGTCGGTGGGGTTCAGGTGACCGTAACCCGCGGCTGGAACTCGGTCGAGGCGAAGATCGGGAACAGCCCCTGGTTCACCTTCGTCAACACACACCTCGAGGCATTCGGTGACGACAAGAACGAGGTGGTCGACTGCATGACCACACCGGCGCCAGCCTACGCGGCCAACCAGGTCTCGATCCGGTGCCAGCAGGCCAAGGAGCTCTACAACACTGTGATCAAGAGGTCGAAGCTTCCGGTCATTGCCGTCGGAGACTTCAATTCCGACGATCGGACCGTCGTCGACGCGAACTGCCCGAGTCCGGCCAACACGGATGGGACCCTAATCGGCGGTAACGGGGGCCTATGTGGTGACACCTTCGCTTACAACGCCCTGAAGAAGCTGGGCATGCGCAACGTGAGCACCTACAAGCCACTTTCCTGCTGCCTGAACACGGCCGACTTGATCGCGGCCGATGGCGGTGGATCGAGGAGCGACTTCGACCACCACATCGACCACATCCTCACCGACCAGCCGGCAAGGAAAGTCAAGATGATCGGATCGGCAGTCACCGGCCTCGCGCCGGAGAACGGCTACTGGAATTCCGATCACGCAGGGGTGTTCAGCAAGCTGAAGATGCAGGGCTAGACACCCGGCCCGGTGCCGC
>JBMSXD010000008.1:0-23769 GCA_049425265.1 Solirubrobacterales bacterium | reverse complement strand
ACCTGGACCTTCCAGCGCCTCGCGATGGTCGCGCTCGCGATCGGGGCCTGGGCAGTCGCGACGGCAATCGACGGAAACGGCTTCATCGCGGCCTTCGTCGCAGGCCTCTTCGTGGCGAGGTTCCAGCCCTCCTTCGGTGGACCGATACTCGACTTCGCCGACCGGGAGGGCCAGCTGCTCAGCCTGATCGTCTTCTTCGTATTCGGGACGGCTGCGATCGGTTATCTAGCGCCGCTCGACTTCGGAATCGTCGCCTTCGGGATCCTCGCCCTCACCTTGATGCGAATGGGGCCGGTGGCGATCGCCCTCTCGGGGACCGGCCTCAGCCGGGCATCGATCTCGTTCATCGGCTGGTTCGGGCCACGGGGCCTCGGCTCGATCATCCTGCTCCTGGTCGTGATCTCCGAAGAACCCAACCTCCCGGCTCTCGACGTGGCGATCGCTGCGACCACGGTGACCGTGCTCTTGAGCGTCTTCCTCCACGGGATCACGGCCGGACCGCTGACGGTCCTCTACGGAAAGAAGGTGGCGGAGCTGCCCCCGGACGCCCCGGAGTTCGGACCGGTAGGAAAGAGCCCGATCCGGCGCTCCGGCTGACCGGGGACTAGCTACTCGGGTCGACCGACCACTCGAGCATGAAATCCCCGAATCCGTCGAGGAAGAGGTTCGGGTCGAAGGCCTGGGAAGGCGCCAAGCCGCCCGAGGCTTCGATGTCCCCACAGGCCGAGGCGATCGCCCCCTTGACGATCAGCGCTGCGGTGATCCCGTAGACGTCCCTGCCGGTGATCCGCCCGCGCCGGGTCTTCCCGTCGGCGGCCCGGACCTCGCAGGCGATCGTGAACCTGGCTTCAGCCCGCTCCTCCTCGTCGGGGCCCTCCGGAAGTCGGGAGATAACCGAACCGGTGAGCTTCCGGACCGGTGTCCGCATCAGCAGGCCGGCCGGCCGGGCGATCATCGGGGCCAGTTCGGTGAGCGGGCCGGGAGCGATCGAGCCGGCGCTCAGCATCGTCTCGACCGTTCGGACGTCGAGGTGGCGGGGGAGCATGATCTGCTCTCCGGCCGGGTAGCGGGTCATCGGCTGCTCGCCTAGCGGGGGACCGAAGTCGAACCGGCCCCGACTTACGCTCTGGGGGGCCGGGACCAGGCGGCTGTCCTTCCACTGCACGTCGCCACCCTTGATCATCTCGAGCGCCGAGAGCATCGTGCCGCGGGTCATCTGGAAGGAGGTCGCGTAAGCGAGCCGGACCGTGTCGAGCCGCCCCAGACCGGCCGCGGTCAGCGAGGCGATCATGTCGCCGGGTACGTAGTCGAAACCCATCCCCGGGATCACTGCCGTCTTCCCCCGGGCTGCCCGCGGTCCGTAGGTGTCGTAGGCCAGTCGGATGAATGGCTGCTCTCCAGTCGTGTCGAGGTAGTCGGTCCCGGTGGCGACCGCCGCATCGAGGACCGGTTCACCGTGGAGGGTGAAGGGCCCGGCGCAGGCGATCACGGTGGCGCAGCCGTCGAGCAGGTCCCTCAGGCCGGCATCGTCATCGACCGTTACGGCCCTGGTCGGGGGGGAGGGGTCGAGCGACCGGGAGAGCGCATCGAGTTTTTCCTGGCTTCGCCCGGAGAGGATGAAATCGGCCCCGGAGCGGGCGAGCTCCTGGCTGACCAGCCGACCGGTGAAGCCGGTCGCCCCGTAGACGGCTATCGGGCCGCGCTGTCTCGGTGCGAGCTCCACCGGGGCGAGTCTAGTGGTGGCCCAGTCGGCCGGTCTCGGTCGAGCGGCCCCGATCGGGCCAGCTCCGAGACTGACGGGCAGCCACCACCCTCGCAGCAGGATTCGACCTTCTGCCTGCAGTCTTCGCACCACCAGGCCGAGCGCATCCAGAAGAGGTGGTGCTCATCACCGGTCATCGGGCAGATCACGGGGCCGATCATGCCCCCGGGAGCGGACGGTTGGCGGACCCCGGACCCCTGAGGGTGGTTCCCGGCGAAACTTCCCGCCCGCTGTAATGTTCCAGTCATCGGGAGGCCGTCCGGTGAGCGCGGGACGGCCCCCTGTCTTCAAGGAAAAGGGATCGAGGAGGAGTCGTAGATGAGCAAGGGATTGGTCCGCAGGGTCCTCGTGGGGGCTCTGGCTGCCCCGGTCGTGGCGCTTGCCCTCGCCGGCAACTCCCAGGCCGCCTACGAAACCGTGCCGACCCCGACCGTCTCCGGCCCCCTGCCTGCCACCAAGACTTCCTACCCCTTCCTGGCCACCGACATCGACCTGAAGAAGTACGGCTACGTCGAGCAGGAGTTCCTCTACACCGGTCGTGCCTACCAGTACAACTGGCCGACCACGCCAGGGTCACCGGTCGACCAGACGGCGACCCGGGTAGAGGACGGCGGGTACGACTTCAAGACGAGGATGATCGTCAGGCGTCCGGCGAAGGCGAAGGACTTCAACGGGGTCGTGATCGCCGAATGGATGAACGTCACCGCGCTCTACGACCTCGAAGCCAACTGGTTCGGTGACCCCTACTACCTGCTGAAGAACGGATATGCCTTCGTCGGCATCTCGGCCCAGAGCCAGGGCGTTTCGGCCCTCTGCTGCAATGCGATTCCGGCCCTCGGCGTCGGACCGTTCAACCCGACCCGGTACCAGGGCCTCAACGTTGACGGGGGTGGGGCCTTCACAAGTGACGCGCTCTCCTACGACATCTACTCATCGGCCCTCAAGGCCGTCCGTGGCCAGGGTCAGGGGAGCAACCCGCTCGGTGACCTCCCCGCCCCGAAGACCGTGGTTGCCTCCGGCGAGTCGCAGTCCTGCGGCCGTCTCGGTAACCACTACAACCGGGTCGAGCCGCTGCACGACATCGTCGATGCCTACCTGCTCACCGTCTGCACCAACCCGAAGCTGAGGAGCGATCGGCCCGAGAAGGCGGTAAGGATCCTCTCCGAGACCGAAACCGCCCGAGGGCCGGTCACCGATCCGGACGGTCCGTCCTTCCGGAAGTGGGAGGTCGCTGGCGGATCGCACCTGCCGAGGCTCGCCTTCGACAATTTCAACGAGGTCGTAACCCGCGACCGGGCACCCCTGGGAGTGAAGTGCACTGCCTATCCGCTCTCGCTCGTTCAGTGGCCGTTCACCCAGAACAAGGCGATCGCCGACCTGGTCAACTGGAGCAGGGGAGGAGCGGCCCCGGTTCCGGGTCCATCGATGGAGTACTCGGGATCCTCCCTGGTGCGGGACGCCAAGGGGATCGCTCAGGGAGGGATCCGGTACCCCGAAGTCGAGGTCCCGACTGGGGTCAATACCGGGGTCAACACGCCGGCCGGCACCGACCTGCTGTCGAACTTCTGCCCCCTGCTCGGCTCCTACACGGCCTTCCCCGGGTCAGAGGTGGAGGACCTTCACGGCGACATCCGGAAGTTCGTGACCGACTCGGGGAAGGTCGCCAACGGCCTGGTCAGGCGGGGCTTCCTGCTCAAGGAGGATGCGGCCCGGTTGAAGGAGATCGCCCGGCAGTACCCGGAGCTCCACCCCGGAAGGCCGGTAGCCAAGGCTCTCGGGAAGGGCAAGGTAAGGCTCTCCTGGTTCGGCACCACCGCACCCCGGACGACCTTCGAGGTCGTCAGGTCGAAGTCCGGCGGCAAGCCGAAGTGGAAGACGGCCAAGGCGAAGGTCAGGGGCCAGAAGGTGACCCTCTCGGGGCAATCGGGCGGTACCTGGGTGTATGCGGTTCGGAGCAAGACGAGGGTCGAATACCGGAACCCGGAGACCAACCAGCCCACTTTCCCCCTGAGGACGACCGACTACTCCGACGCCTCGAAGCCGGTACGGGTCAAGTAGCGACGTCCGGGCTCAGTCCCGGACCAGCTTGCGGTAGGTGATCCGGTGGGGCCGGTCGGCCTCGGCGCCGAGGCGGTTGCGGCGGTTCTCCTCGTAGGCCTCGAGGTTGCCCTCGAACCAGACGACCTGCGAGTCGCCCTCGAAGGCGAGGATGTGGGTTGCGACCCGGTCGAGAAACCACCGGTCGTGCGAAATCACCACGGCGCACCCGGGGAACGAGAGCAGCGCCTCCTCGAGGGCCCTCAGGGTGTCGACGTCGAGATCGTTGGTCGGCTCGTCGAGCAGCAGCAGGTTGCCCCCCGAGCGGAGCAGCTTGGCCAGGTGGACCCGGTTTCGCTCGCCACCGGAGAGGGCGCCGACCTTTCGCTGCTGGTCTGAGCCCTTGAAGTTGAACCCGGCCACGTAGGCGCGGGAGTTCATCCGACGTTCGCCGACCTCGATCTCCTCCTCACCGCCCGAGATCTCTTCCCAGACGGTCTTCTCGGGATCGAGCGCATCGCGCGACTGGTCGACGTAGGCGAGTTCCACAGTCTCGCCGAGCCGGAGCAAGCCGTCGTCGGGCTTCTCTTCACCGACCACCATCCGGAAGAGGGTCGTCTTGCCGGCGCCGTTCGGCCCGATCACCCCGACTATTCCGGCCGGCGGCAGCGAGAAAGAGAGGTCCTCGACCAGGAGCTTCTCGTCGAAGCCCTTCTTCAGCCCATCTGCCTCGATCACCAGGTCGCCAAGCCTGGGACCGGCCGGGATGTGGATCTGGACCTGGTCGAGCCGGACGTTCTTTTCCTCGGCCAGTAGTTCCTCGTATCGGGCGAGCCGGGCCTTCGACTTCTTCCGGCGCCCCTTCGGGTTCTCCCGGACCCACTCGAGCTCCGAGGCAATCGTCTTGGCCCTGGCGCTCTCTTCCTTTTCCTCCTGGGCGAGCCGGGCCTGCTTCTGTTCGAGCCAGGCCGAGTAGTTGCCCTCGAACGGGATGCCCCGGCCCCGGTCGAGTTCGAGGATCCAGCCGGCGACGTTGTCGAGGAAGTACCGGTCGTGGGTCACGGCGACGACCGTGCCGGGGTACTCCTCCAGGTACTTCTCCAGCCAGGCGACCGACTCGGCATCGAGGTGGTTGGTCGGCTCGTCGAGCAGCAGCAGGGCGGGGGCCGAGAGCAACAGGCGGCAGAGCGCGACCCGGCGGCGCTCGCCACCGGAGAGGGTCGAGACGTCGGCGTCGCCGGGCGGCAGCCGGAGGGCGTCCATCGCCGTGTCGAGGGTGGTGTCGAGGTTCCAGGCGTCGGTCGCGTCGATCTTCGCCTGGAGCCGCGCGAACTCATCGGCGTTCTCCTCCGAGTAGTCAGCCGCGATCTCGTTGAAACGGTCGAGCAGGTCCCGGATCTCGCGGACCCCGTCCTCGACGTTCCCGCGAACGTCCTTCGACTCGTCGAGCTGGGGCTCCTGCTCGAGCAGGCCGACCGTGGCTCCTTCCTTCAGCTGCGCCTCGCCGCGGAACTCGGTGTCCTGGCCGGCCATGATCCGGAGCAGGGTCGACTTGCCGGCCCCGTTGTAGCCCAGAACCCCGATCTTTGCCCCAGGCAGAAAGTTGAGCGAGATGTCGCTCAAGACCTCCTTGTCGGGCGGGTGGACCCGGGATACCTCCCGCATCGTGAAGATGAAGTCACTCACCCGTCCCACACTAGCCAGCAGAGCCGGCCGGCGGATATCCTCCGGGGGATGGGGGACATCAACCTCTACATCCAGGCGATCGTCGCGGTGTTCGTAATCACCGACCCGATCAGCCGGGGAATCTACTTCCGACAGCTCACCGCCTCCGAGCCGGAGCGGCGCCCCGAGTACATAAGGAAGGTGACGATCGCGGTCGCGATCACCCTGTTCGGATCTGCCTTGGTCGGCAAGGAGCTGCTCGACCTGATGGGCATCGACCTCGGCGCCTTCGGGGTGGCCGGTGGCCTGATCGTCGCCCTGATGGGCTTCCAGATGCTGTTCGGTGGCCAGACCAGCGGGCCACAGGGTGGCAAGGAGGCCGACGAGGTACCCGAGAGCTTCGAGGGCAGCGTGATCGTGCCCTACGCGATCCCGTTCGTCGCCGGCCCGGGCGCAATCACCACGGTGATCACGATTTCCTCTTCGACCGCCGACTGGACCGGGACGATCGCGGCCCTGATCGCAGTCGGGGTCTCGGTCGTCCTGCTCCCGATCGGCCACCTCTTCGTGTCCAAGCACCTCAACCCGTCGCCCCAGGCCGAGCAGCTCCTGACCCGGATCGGAGGCCTCCTCGTGGCCACGATCGGCATCCAGCTGATGCTCGGGGGGATCAGCCGCTTCTTCCTCGGCGGCTGAGGCCGGCGATCAGTCGGCGGAGTCCTGCTTCGCGTAGGCGGCGATCAATTCGTCCTCCTCCTCCCGATTGGGGAAGAAGAAGTAGATGACGATCGCCCCGAGGATGATCGCGACCGCGCCAGCGAGGAAGGCCAGGTCGTCGCCCTTGAGGAAGGACTGCTTGGCTGCCTCGATGATCTGATCGGTGTACTTGGGGTACTGCTCGGCGGTCTGGGCGGCCGAGGAGAAGGACTTGGTCAGTTCGGTCTGGACGTCGTTGCTCACCCGATCGGAATTCGGACTCGCGGCGATCAGGCTGGAGAATGACGCCGCGTAGCCTGCAGTCAAGAAGACACCGAGGATCGACTGCATGATCGCCCCACCCAGGTCCCGCTGGAGGTCGGCCGTCGCCGAAGCCATCCCGACCCGCTTGACCGGCACCGAACCGGTGAGTGAGTGGGAAGCCGGGGTCCCGGCCAGTCCGACCCCGATACCGATCAGTCCGTAGGCGGCACCGACCGCGAAGAGCGATGCGTCCTCGGTCCAGGAGGCCAGCATCACGAGGAAGCCGAGCAGACAGAAGAGGTAGCCGGAGAGCAGGGTGAACCGGGAGCCCCGGGCCTTGATCAGCGTGGCCGAGCGTGGCGCGACGAGCATCATCAGGAGCGCCGCCGGGAGGATCATCAGGCCGGAGTCGAGGGTCGAGTAATCGAGCACGTTCTGCATGTACTGCTGACCGACGAACATCGTGCCCATCAGCGTTCCGAAGACGATGATCCCGCTGATCGCTGCGACCCAGAAGATCCTCCTGCGGGCGTACTCGAGGTCGTAGAGCGGATTCCTGAGCCTCCTCTGGCGCAGGAAGAAGAAGGCCACGAGCGAGAGTCCGACCACCCCGAGGGCGATCGCCATCGACCCCTCGTCCGGCTCGGCAGCGAAGTTGATCCCGAGGACCACGCAGCCGACCGCGACGATCGAGACGACCCCACTCAGGTTGTCGACCGACCCCTTCGACTGGGAGAC
Organism: Solirubrobacterales bacterium; assembly: GCA_049425265.1. GTDB lineage: Bacteria > Actinomycetota > Thermoleophilia > Solirubrobacterales > 70-9 > 67-14. The sequence continues at coordinate 16,607 of JBMSXD010000008.1, read as the reverse complement.
GCCCCCGGGGACGAACTTCCAGTTGAGGCCCAGGGCGACGAACGCCAGGGGCACGGTCAGCAGGAAGACGGCCGGCCAGTGGAACCCGGTCAGCACCGCCCCCGCGGAGATCGGGCCGAGGGCGGCGATCGCCCCGCCGGTCGCCGACCAGAGGGCGATCGAGCGGGTCCTCGCCTGGCCTGACCAGAGTGCCGTGATCAGGGCCAGGGTGGTCGGGAAGGCCATCCCGGCGGTGAATCCGCCGAACACCCGGGCCACCGCCAGGAGCTCCACCGTCGGGGCGAGCGCGGTCAGGATCGAGATCGGGATCGCCAGGCCGACCCCGAGCAGGAGCATTCCCTTGCGGCCGTAGCGGTCACCCAGCGCGCCCAGGTAGACGACCGAGCTGGCCAGCCCGAGCGAGTAGCCGACCGCAACCAGGTTCAGCTGGGTCTGGCTCGCGTCGAACCAATCCCCGATGTCGGGGAGGGCGACGTTGGCTACCGAGAGGTTGAGGTTCGCGACCGCAGCCGCGAGGACGAGCGAGAGCAGGACCAGGTTCGGTCTTGCGGGTACCTGGTCGGACCCCACTCAGTCACCGCCGGCAGTCGAATCCAGCCACTCGGCGATCCGGCTGCCGATCAGCTCACCACGGTCCTCCTGGAGGAAGTGGCTCGCCCCTTCGATCGGCTCGAGGGGGCCGGCACCGGGGAAGAGCAGCTGGACGGCGTGGCCAACGGGGTCGAGCGGCAGGGCCGGGTCATCGGTACCCCACAGCAGGAGCGCCGGACGGGGGTCGGCGACCAGGACGTCCATCGTCTCCTGGCCCTCGGCTGCCCCCGGAGCTTCGGGGGTCTGGGGGATCAGGCCGGGAAAGGTACGGGGGCCGGCCTTCGATTCGGCGGTGTCGAACGGGGCGGTGTAGCCGGCCAGTACCTCTTCGCTCAAGTCAGGCGTGGTCGCCCCCTGGATCAGCGGCTCGATCGGCAGGTCCCGGTTGGCCGCGACGAAGTCGGCGAAGTGGTGCCAGTTGTCGCTCATCTTCTGGTGGCCGTTGAAGGCGCCCGTGTTCATCGCGACCAGCCGGGTGAACCGCTCGCGCTCGGCAACTGATGCCACGTAAAGCCCGAGCGGGCCGCCCCAGTCGTGGACCACGGCGGTCGCATCGGTCAGGTTCAGCTGGCGGACGAGGTCTGTGATCGAGTCGGCGTAGCGGGTGAACGAGTACCAGTCGTCGTCCTCGGGCTTGTCGGAGCGTCCGAATCCCGGCAGGTCCGGGACGATGCACCGGTAGCCGGCCTCGAGGATCGGCGGTACGACCTTCCGCCAGAGGAACGACCAGGTCGGCTCACCGTGGAGCAGGAGGACCGCAGGCCCGTCGCCCTCGTCGAGGTGGGCCAGCCTGAGCCCGTCCCATTCTCTGTATACGGGCTCCCACGGGAAGTCGGGTAGCCCCTCGAACCTCTCCTCGGGAGTCCTGTGGACGTTCACGTTCGGGAGGATATGCCGACGACGGTACGATCCGACGGCTCGCAGGCCATGTTCGTCCGTCCGGACCCGGGCGAGCGCAGGGCAGGAGTCGAACGCGATGACCGATCAATCCAAGCAGGGGACCGAAGGCATGCCGGGGATGTTCCCGGCCGGACTCCTCGTGGTCCTGGTGGCGGGGGCGCTGCTCGTCGGTACCGGGGTCGGCCTCGCCCTCCAGGCAAAACCGTCCGGTGGCGGGGATGCCGTCACGGCCGGGATCGATGTTCCGGGTGATCGCTTCCGGGTCCAGTTTGCGACCGAGACGATGTTCCCGGAGTTCCGCCCCGGCCAGCGTCGGTACGTGACCAGGTGTGGCCCGGGCGGAACCCTCGTCCGGGTCAATGCGCTCGAAGGGGCGCAGGTACGGGTCGAGGGCAACCGGGCTGCAACGGGCAGGTTCGAGGCCGAGGCACGCGCACTCCCCAGCCAGGACTTTCGGATTTCGGTGGCCCGAGCCGGACCGGGGCTCGATGGCACCTACTCGATCCGATGCCTCCCCACAGGCTTCCCCGAGTGGGACTACGGGAGGTTCGCCCGGCCCCCGCGCGGTCTTTTCACGGTTGCGATGAGACCGTGGCCGACCACGGACAACCGGAGCTGGACGATCGTCTTCGACCAGGATGGACTGCCCCGGTGGTGGCGGAGTTCGAACATCAACGCGCTCTGGGCCGAGGTACTCCCCGACGGTCGACTCGCCTGGGGCAGAGGCTTCGGTGACGGCTTCGGCCAGGACTCGAGGACGGCGATCGAGGTGTCCGACCTCGCCGGAGGCCGCCCCGAGCTGGTTCGGACGGTCGACACAGCCAACGACAGCCACGAGTTCATCCGGCTGCCTAACGGGGACTCCCTGGTGATGAGTTACAGGCCGCGCTTCGGGGTCGACCTCTCCCGTTTTGGGCTGGGGAAGTCGGAGGGCGTGCTCGACGGGGAGATCCAGCAGGTCGACCCGGAGGGCAGAGTCGTCTGGCGGTGGAACTCCGGGGACCACATCGGCCTGGGGGAGACCCCGCCCCGCTGGTGGGAGAAGGTTTCGATCAACTCCCACCGCGATGCAGGGGGGCGCGATCGCTACGACGTCTTCCACCTCAACTCGATCCAGCCGATCCCGGGCGGTCTGCTGTTGATCTCGGCCAGGCATGCCGATGCGGTTTACGTGATCTCCCGAAAGACGGGGAAGGTCGTCTGGAAGCTCGGCGGTACCCGGACCGGGCGCTCGTTGGAGGTGACCGGTCCCGACCCACACCGGGATGACCCCCTGAGCGGCAACCACGACGCGAGGCTGGTCGGGGACGTCCTCACCGTCCACGACAACGGAACCCGGGCGGAGCGCGCACCCCGCCTTGTCCGGTACCGGATCGATCCCGAGTCGGGAACCGCAACCTTCCTCTCCGAGGTGGAAGCCCCCGCCGACGTCCCCTACAGCCACTGCTGCGGCAGCGCCCGGAGGTTCGGGTCGGGCTGGCTGGTCTCCTGGGGGGACAGTCGGGTCGTCGCCGGTTACGACGCCCGTGATGAGCTTTCCTTCAGGCTCTGGCTTGGTGCCCCCTCCTATCGGGCCGTTCCCGTTCCCCGTACGGTCCGACCGGCGACCTTCGAGCGTGCGCTCGAGGCGGTCGAAGATGCCCCCGGAAGGCCCGGCCGGGCCATTCAGCCCCTGGACCGCCCTCCGTTCAAGTCCGAGTGGAGCTACACCGGATAGTTTGGACCTGGCTCGATGACCGAGGCACAGTTCCCAAAGGAGACGGACCAGCGCGGCGCCTTCGTGCGGCAGGAGAGCGCCTTCCGCGACTGGGTCACCGCCGATGGGTCGAGCGGTCTGACGGCCGAGTCGGGCAGGTACCACCTATACGTGTCGCTGGCCTGCCCCTGGGCTTCGCGGGCGGTGATCTACCGGCAGCTGAAGGGCCTGGGCGACGCGATCTCGATGACCGTGGTCGACCCGGTCCGGGACGAGCGGGGCTGGCGCTTCACTGCCGAAGAACCGGATCCGATCAACGGCTTCGAGTTCCTCTCGGAGTCCTACCTCTTGACCGACCCCGGCTTCGAGGGCCGGGTAACCGTGCCGCTCCTCTGGGATCGCGAGACCGACCGCGGGGTCAACAACGAGAGCTCGGAGATAATCCGGATGCTGAATTCGGAGTTCAACGCCTTCGCCGAGGACCCTGAGCTCGACTTCTACCCCGAGGCACTCCGGCCGGAGATCGATCGGCTGAACGACTTGATCTACCCACGGGTCAACAACGGGGTCTACCGATGCGGGTTCGCGACGACCCAGGAGGCCTACGACGAGGCCTTCGTCGACCTGTTCGAGGCGCTCGACGAACTCGACGACCTGTTGGCCGACCGTCGCTTCCTGACCGGGCCGACGATCACCGAGGCCGACTGGCGGCTGTTCGTCACTTTGGTCCGGTTCGATCCGGTCTACGTCGGCCACTTCAAGTGCAATCAGCGCCAGATCGCCGAGTACCCGAACCTCTCCGGCTACCTGCGTGACCTCTACCAGCAGCCGGGGATCGCTGAGACTGTCGACTTCGATCAGATCAAGCGCCACTACTACATGACCCATCCCCAGATAAACCCGACCGGGATCGTCCCGATAGGTCCGCTGATGGACCTCGAGGCCCCACCGGGCAGGGACGACCTGAGCGGATCGGCCCGATGAGCAAAGGCGCACCGGGACCCCTTGCCAGGCTCCGCCACGCGCTCCGCAATCCGGTCCCCAGGTTCGACTCGGTCAAGCAGCTGCAGATCTTCCTGATCAGCGCAGTGGTGATGATCCTGGTGATCAGGACCCAGCTCTGGCTGACCAACTACCCCCAGCTCGGGGGCGGCAGCCTCCACATCGCCCACCTCCTCTGGGGCGGCCTGTTCATGCTGATCGCGATCTGGTTTGCGCTGATCTATGTGAACAGGTGGTCGCGTCGGGTCGCCGCGGTGCTGGGGGGGATCGGCTTCGGCTTCTTCATCGACGAGCTCGGCAAGTTCATCACCGAGGACAACGACTACTTCTTCCGGCCGGCGGCGCCGCTGATCTACATCATCTTCATCATCCTCTTCCTGGTGATCCGGGAGGTCTCCCGCCGTATCGAGATGAGTCCGAACCGGGCCCTGGCCAACCTGCTCGACCTCCTTCCCTCGACGGTCACCGGCGAGTTCGGGCCGAAGGAGAAGGCGGCGGCCGAGGATCTGCTCGAGAGGTCCGACCAGAGCGACCCCAGGGTCGAGGCGGCCAGGCGTTACCTGGACTCGGTCGAGCTTGCTCCCGAAGAGCCGCCGTCCCGGTTCGCCACCCGGCTGGCCCGGATCGGCCGGTGGGTAACCGCCCTGACCGCGAAGTCCTGGTTCGAGGTAGCGACCGTGACCGTGCTCGTCATCTGGGCCCTGATCAGCGTGGTCGGCCTGTTCGAGGTCCAGTACGACTTCCTCGGGATCGAGGTGACCCGCGAGAAGATCCCCGGGACGGCCGGTGAGGTGATCGACTGGGGCAGGGGGCTCTCGATGACCGCCTCGATCGTCCTGGTCGGCATCGGCACCTGGCGGATGCTCCGTGGGCACCACCAGGCCGCGTACCGCGCCTACAGCTCGGCGCTTTTGATCTCGATCTTCATCACCAGGGTCTTCTCCTTCCTCGAGATCCAGTTCGCGGCCGTGTTCGGTCTCGGGGCCGACCTGCTGATGCTCGGGGCGATCGCGGCCCTGGCCGCCCGGGACAGGGAAGGCAGCAGGTTCGTCGGCGGCTACGGAGCGGTCGGGGTGAGGACGGGCGGTGGCGAAGAAGCGACGAAGGCGTAAGGCCGCCGAGGCCAAGGCAGCAACCTCCTCCTACCGCGATGCGGAGGGGAACGTGCTGGTCTTGCGCGAGGCACTCTCCCCGGGCACGGTCACCAAGCTGGCCGAGCCGCCTGCCTCGGCGGCGGCAGATGTCGAGGATGCCTGGCAGAGGAGGGAGGAGATGCTCTTCGAACGGCTGGTCGTCTCCTGGGAGATCGCCGGCCTGCCGTTGGACGACCAGAAGATGCTGCTCGGCCGCTATCGGATGGCCGACCCCGAGACCCGCCGCTGGGTCAGGGAGACGATCACCGCCCACGTCCGCGAGTTCATCCCCGAGATCGGGGTCTGACCGGGCTAACGGGTCCGCTCGGGCAGGAGCGGGTTACCTCTTCTTCCGGACCGTCACCCGGCGCTGGGCCGAGGCGCCCTCGCCTGCAGCGTTGGTCAGCTCCACCCCGAGTGCCAGTTTCAGGGCGCGCTTCCGGAGTCCGGACCTGACCTTCCTGTTGAACCGGCAGTTGAGGGTCAGGTTCCCGGCCGAAGCCGCCACCTTCGACCCCCGGCAGATCAATCGTGGGGAGCCGGTGGCGTAGCGCCCCGTCAGGGCGATCGTCCCGGGCGTCGAAACCCTCACCTTCACTGCCATCGAACCGCCCTTCCTGGACAACCTGGTCCTGGTCGAGAGGATCCTCACCTCCGGTTCACGAAGGGTGCGGAAGGTGGTGATCGAGGGACTCGTCGCATTGACCGCGGTCGAGTTGACGCCTTCCAGCCTGACCTCGTAAGTCGTCTCCGCCTCCAGGTCGGGAGGGAAGAGACTGCCGCTCAGGGCCTCAGGACTGGTTCCTCCGCCGGTCGTCCCGCCGGAGAACGATGCCCACTCCGAGGCGCCCTGCTTGCGGATCCGGAAGTTGTAGGCGGTCGCGCCGCCGTTCGGGTTGATCGTCGCACCGAACTTCGCCGACCAGGCGCCGACGTCGCTGACCGCCACGTTCGAGACCGTGGCCGGCAGGGTCGCCTCGTAGGGTCCGATGTCGTTTGCGGGGCCGATCGGCCTGGGGCGCCCGTAGTAGTCGTAGGTGCCGCAGCCGGCGGTGCAGCCGGCATTGATCGCCGGGGAGCTGGCCGGGACGATGATCGCGCCGGGGTTCGCCGGGTCGACTGCGGTGGGGAGCTCCGGGAGGTTGTTGGTGCCCGACTGAAGAACGCTTGAGCCGAGCGGCAGGTAGCCACCGCCGGTCTGCGCCCCGCTCGAAAGCGGAATCCAGGAATAGTCGTAGTCAAAGGTCACAGAGGTGCACGGCCCCCCACCGGGGCCATCCATTGCGAGGTTCTCGGATCCTCCCCATGCGATCGTGTTCCGGGCCGTGAGGGTGCAGCGGCCCGGGCTGTGGAATGCACCGTCCAGGGAGATGGCGGTGCCCAGGGAGGCGTAGACGAGCGAGCCGGTGATCGTTCCGGAGGCCTCGAGGGCTTTGCTGCTCGAGAGGCCACCCTCGTTACGGATGACGCTGTTGGTGATCGTAAGGTTGTCTCCTACCAGGGCGATCCCGCCGGTCGATGGAGGGTTCGCGTCGAAGTAGTCGATGATCACGCGGTCGACACTCAACTGGGCCGCCGGCGCATTGACCAGGGCAGTCGTTCCCTGGCCCGTGATCGCGAGGTTCTTCAGCTTTGGGTTGGTCCCGAAGAAGACGAGACGGTAGCCCAAGGCACCGCCCGGGTCGTCTCCGAACATGAGATACGGGATGAAGGTCGATGCGTCGCCGACCGGCCCCGGTCCCTGAATCGTCAGGTTGTTCGCGCTCACGTCGACCCGCTGCCCGGCCAGGCTGTACTCCTCAGCCCTCAGTTGCACGGTGTCCCCGTCGGAGGCTGCGGTGACTCCCTGGACGAAGCTGCAAGGTGAGGCCTCGGAGCAGGCGGTGCCACTGCCGGTGGGCGAGGTGTAGCGGATCGCCGCCGAAGCGAGCGAGGGAGCGATGGCGAGGATCGAGACGGCGAGCACTCCGGCCCTGACCGTCGCAGCCAGGCGCCACCGGACCGCGCTGCGGTCGTGCGGACGATACTCGGTCCCTGCTCCGTTCATCAATTCCCCTCCAGTTTTCCCTTGGCGATCGGCTACTGCGGAAGCGATCCTACAAACCGCTCTCCTGACCACAGTTGCGGGAATGTATCCGGCCCCTGCCGCCCCAACAGCCTCGCTGGAACTTTCGCGCAATAGTTGGGATCGATGGGAGTGCTCGACGGACTTCTGGTAGCCGATTTCAGCCGGGTGCTGGCCGGTCCCCTGGCGGCGATGACCCTCGGTGATCTGGGTGCGGACGTGGTCAAGGTGGAGCCGCCCGGGGGCGACGAGACCCGTGGCTGGATGCCACCGGTGGACGGAGAGGGCCGCTCGACCTACTTCCTCTCGGTCAATCGGAACAAGCGGTCGCTCGCCCTCGACCTGAAGGACGAGGCCGACCTGGCCCTTGCGAGGGAGCTGGTCTCCCGGGTCGACGTGGTGATCGAGAACTTCCGCCCGGGCACGATGGCCCGGTTCGGGCTCGACTACGACTCGGTCTCGGAAGGGAACCCCGGGGTGGTCTACTGCTCGATTTCGGGCTTCGGTGAGGGGGAGGGCGCGGCGCTGCCCGGGTACGACCCGCTGGTAGAGGCGGTCAGTGGCCTGATGTCGGTGACCGGCCCGGCCGACGGGGAGGCCAGCAAGGTCGGCGTCGCCGTGGTCGATGTGATCGCCGGGATGAACGCCGCGACCGGAATCCTCGCCCTGTTGAACCGAAGGGAGAAGACGGGGGAAGGTGGACGTCTATCGATCGACCTGCTCTCCAGCGCCCTCGCCGGACTGGCCAACCAATCCTCGGCCTACCTTGCGACCGGCGAGTCGCCCGGGAGGACCGGCAATGTCCACCCGAGCATCGAGCCGTTCTCGACCTTCGCGGCCGCAGACGGCCCGCTGATGATCTGTGCCGGGAACGACACCCAGTTCCGCACGCTCTGCGAGGTACTCGGTCTCGACGATGAGGCGGCCGATCCCCGTTACGCGACCAACGCCGACCGGGTCGGGAACCGGGCCGAGCTGAGGGAGGCGATCGAGGGTGCCCTCGCGGAGAGGGGCGTGGCCGAGTGGGCCGAGGTGCTGAACGAGGCAGGCGTCCCGGCCGGCCCGGTCAACGACATCGGCGGCGGCTACCGGATGGCTACCGACCTCGGTCTCGAACCGGTGGACGAATTCGAGGGCATCCGGACCCCGGCCTCGCCGATCGGGATCGTCGGGGACTCCCCGGAAACGAGGTTGCCTCCGCCTGAGCTCGACCAGCACGGCGACGAGATCCGGGCCTGGCTCGAGGGCGACCGCTAGCCCGACTCCCAGCCTGGACCGTTCCCGTTACCGTCCCTTGCGATGGGCGTACTCGACGGAATCCTCGTTGCCGATTTCAGCAGGGTGCTCGCCGGTCCCCTCGCCTCGATGACCCTCGGTGACCTGGGTGCCGACGTGGTCAAGGTCGAGCCGCCCGAAGGCGATGACACCCGCGCCTTCACCCCTCCGGCCGATGATCGCGGTCGGGCGACCTACTACCTGACGGTCAACCGCAACAAGCGCTCGGTGGTGCTCGACCTGAAAGACCAGGGAGACCTCGGCCTGGCCCGGGAGCTCGCCGACCGGGCCGACATCCTGGTCGAGAACTACCGGCCGGACACAATGGCCCGGTTCGGACTCGATTACGACTCCGTTTCCGAGGGCAACCCCGGGATCGTCTACTGCTCGATCTCGGGATTCGGGGAGAACGGTGGCCGGCACCTGCCCGGCTTCGACCCCCTGGTCGAGGCCGTCTCGGGGTTGATGTCGGTCACCGGACAGCCGGACGGGGAGCCGACCAAGGTCGGGGTCGCCCTAGTCGACGTGATGACCGGCCAGAACGCGATCATCTCGATCCTCGCCGCCCTGATCGCCCGTCAGGAGACCGGCCGGGGCCAGAAGGTCTCGGTCAACCTGCTCTCGACCGCGCTGGCAGCCACCGAGAACCATGGCTCCTCCTTCCTGGCGACGGGGATCTCACCGTCCAGGACCGGCAACGTCCACTCCTCGGTAGCCCCGTTCGAGACCTTCTCGACCTCGGACGGACCGATGATGCTCTGCGTCGGCAACCAGCGGGAGTTCGCCCACCTGCTCGAAGCCCTCGAGCTCGAGGAGCTGGCCGACGACGACCGCTTCAGGACGAACGCAGACCGGGTCGCAAATCGGGATGCCCTCCACGAGTTGATCAGCGCCCACCTGGAGTCCCGGCCGAGGGATTACTGGGTCGAGCTCTTCCAGGAGAAGGGCGTCCCGGCCGGCCCGGTCAACTCGATCGAGTCCGGGTTCGAGCTGGCCGAGAAACTCGGCCTCGATCCGATCGACGAGACCGACGGCACCCGGAGTCCGGCCTCGCCACTCGGCCTGAGCGAGTCCCCGCCCGTGACCCGGATCGGCCCTCCCGGGCTGGACGAGCACGGCGACGAGATCCGGGCCTGGCTCGGCGGTTCCTGACCATCGACCCGGCCCGTTGTCGATGGGTCTAGATTGTCGTAAGGTAGGAAGGGTGGAGGAGTCAGCAAGTCAAGATCGCCTGCGGCCCATCCGACTCGGGGTGATCGGTGCCGTCCTCGGGCTGGTCGTCCTGCTGATCGCTCCGCTCGTCTCCGAGGGACGGGTCGTTCCCCGGGATGGATTCTGGGGCGGAAGTTCTCGCGAGCAGGCCTGTGACGAATCCGGTTGTGTCCGGGTCTCCGAGCTGGGCTACTTCAAGCTTCGATCGAGGGAAGTGAGGGAGGTCGGCTACAACGTGCTGGTCGCCTGCTACAACCGTGATACCCGCGCCACCTACGACCGCTTCTTCACGGTCGACCAGAGGAGAGCTTCAGCCCGGCTGGATTCCCGGGGTGTCGCCCGGTTCACCCGCGAGGAGGGCTCAGACGGCCGGACCGGAAGGGTCACGGTAACGGTCGATTTCTCCGCCAGGCGGCCCGTGATGAAGATCCGTCTTGCTGTGGGCGGGCGGATCGAGCGCTGCAACGGCAACACCACCCTCCCGGTCAAGACCGCCCGGCGCTAGGCCCTACCCGGTGGACTCCAGCCACCTGAAGGAGTTCCTCGCCGAGCGGGGTGAGCCGGCCTTCCGGGCCGACCAGATCCGCGAGTGGCTGGCCCGTGGTGCGACCGGCTACGAGGAGATGACCAACCTGCCTGCCGGGCTTCGCGAGGAGCTGGAACGGGAGGTCCCGATCTCGACCCTGACCGTCACCCGCACGGCGACCTCCGACGACGGGACCGTGAAGGCCCTGTTCGAGACCGCCGACCGGCGCCCGCTCGAGGCCGTCCTGATGCGCTACCGGGATGGCCGACGCTCCGTCTGCCTCTCCAGCCAATCGGGCTGTCCGCTCACCTGCACCTTCTGCGCCACCGGAACTATGCAGTTTGGCCGCAACCTGACCGGGGACGAGATCCTCGACCAGGCACTCCACTTCCGGCGGATCGAGCCGATCGACCACGCCGTCTTCATGGGGATGGGTGAGCCGATGATGAACCTCGACGCCGTCTTCGAGGCCTGCGAGAGGCTGCCCGAGGTAGGGATCGCCAACTCGAAGACCACCGTCTCGACGGTCGGCTGGCTGCCCGGGATCGAGCGGATGGCGAAGGAGGGGCCGACGGTCCGGCTCGCCCTCTCGCTCCACGCTCCCGAGGACGGCCTGCGCTCGGAGATCATGCCGGTCAACGATCGCTACCCGATCGCCGAGCTGATCGAGGCCTGCCTCGAGTGGCGGACCAAGCGGAAGCGGAAGGTGTTCGTCGAGTACCTGATGCTGGAAGGGGTCAACGACTCGCCCGACCAGGCGCGCCAGCTCGCCGCGCTGCTTGGAACCGGCCACGACTTCAAGGTCAATCTGATTCCGTTCAACCCGAGCGGGACCGGCTACTCCGGCTCCTCCCGGGAAGCGATCGAGGCCTTCCGGAAGGCCCTGGTCGGGGCCGGGGTCCACGCAACGGTCCGCCTCACCCGGGGTCGGGACATAGATGCCGCCTGTGGCCAGCTCGCAGTCCGCGAGTCGGTCGCCTGAGTCGGATCGGTCCGGGGCCTCAGCCGCCGAGCAGCATGCCCTCGCCCGGCCGCTCGACCGGACGCCAGGGCTCGGCCCAGTTGCATACCCCCTTGACCAGCCGGTTTGCTTCGGGCGGCCCCCAGGAGCCGGGCTCGTAAGGGAAGACCGGTCCCGGATCGTCGAGCAGGGGCTGGACGATCCGCCAGGTCTGGTCGATCGCGTCGAACGGGGTGAACAGGTTCATGTCGCCGCGGATCGCGTCGTCGAGCAGCCGCTCGTAGGGTTCGGGGTCGGTCCCCGGCTCCTTCTCGAAGAGGACGTCCAAGTCGGCGTCCTCGAACCTGTCGGAGCCCGGCCGCTTGGCGATGAACCGGAGCCTGGCACCGGGGGTAGGGTCGATCCGGATCACCATCTCGTTGTGGCCCGGCTGGTCGGAGTCCGCGATCCCGGTCGGTGGCGGCCGCTTGAAGACGACCCGGATCTCGGTCTGCTTGACGGGCAGCTCTTTGCCGGCACGAATGAAGAACGGGACGCCGGACCAGCGCCAGTTGTCGATCCGGAGTTCCAGAGCAGCAAAGGTCTCGGTGGTCGAGTCGGGGGCGACCCCCTCGACCTCGCGGTATCCGTCGTACTGGCCGCGGACGCAGTGGGCCGGGTCGGCCGCCCGGACCGACTCGAAGAGCTCGAGTTTCTTCGCCCGGATCGACTCGGTCTGGTTGCGGCTCGGGGCCTCCATCGTCACCAGGGCGAGCATCTGGAGGGCGTGGTTTTGGATTACGTCGCGGATCGTCCCGACCCCGTCGTAGAACTCCCCCCGGTCATGGACGCCGAAGTTCTCGGCCAGGGTCATCTGGACGTAGGCAACGTAGTTCCGGTTCCAGACCGGGTCGAGGATCAGGTTGGCGAACCGGAGGTAGATGATGTCCATCACCGGCTCCTTGCCGAGGTAGTGGTCGATCCTCAGGATCTGGTCCTCGTCGAGGATCTCCGTCAGGTCTGCCTGGAGTTCCTCGGCCGAGGTACGGTCGTGGCCGAACGGTTTCTCGATGACGAACCGGGCGCCTTCGGTCAGTCCGGCCCGGTTTAGGTGGTCGATGATCCCGGCGAAGAGGGATGGGGGAACCTCCAGGTAGAAGAGCGGCCTGGCGTAATCGGAGAGTTCCTCCGCCAACTTGGTGTAAGTGCCCTGGTTGTCGAAGTTCCCGGACACGAACCGCATCCGGGAGGCAAGCCGGTCGAACACCGCCTTGTCGACGCCGCCGAGCGCTTCCTCGATCGACTCCTTGGCTCGCTCCTTCATCGTCTCGTGGTGCCAGTCCGAGCGACGGCCGACGCCGATGATCGGGCAGTCGAGTTTGCCCCGGGCCTCCAGCCGGTAGAGCGCCGTGAAGGTCATCTTCCTGGCCAGGTCACCGGTGATCCCGAAGATGACCAGCGCGTCGGTCACCCGTTGCTCGCCCTTTGCCCCGTTGGAAGACACCTCGGACGGCACCCTACCGGCTGCCCGACAGCCTGCATCGGGTCGCGTTTTCGCCACTATGATCAGCCGATGGAGATCGGGATCGTCGGCCTCGGCCGAATGGGAGCAAACATCGCCAGGCGCCTGATGCGCGACGGGCATAGCTGCGTCGTCTATGACGTAAACCCCGAGGCAGCGACCGAACTTGCCGGGGAGGGAGCCGAACCGGCCGCTGACCTGGCCGCAATGGCCTCGATGCTCACGCCACCCCGGGCGGTCTGGGTGATGGTTCCGGCCGGGGAGATCACCCGGAAGACGATCGAGTCGGTCGCCGAGGTACTCGACTCCGGTGACGTGATCATCGATGGCGGCAATACCTACTACCGCGACGACATCGAGATCGCAGCCCGGCTGGGCAAGTCCGGGATCGACCACCTCGACTGCGGCACGAGCGGTGGAGTCTTCGGCCTCGAGCGCGGTTACTGCCTGATGATCGGCGGCTCGAAGGAGGCCTACCAGCGGCTCGAGCCGGTCTTCGCCTCGCTCGCGCCCGGCGCCGATGCGGCCGAGCGTACTCCGGGACTCTCCGGTGATCCCTCTCCGGCCGAGCAGGGATATCTCTACTGCGGCCCCGCCGGTGCGGGCCACTTCGTGAAGATGGTCCACAACGGGATCGAGTACGGGATGATGGCGGCGATCGGCGAGGGCCTGAACATCCTCGAAAACGCCGACGCCGGTGAAGAAAAGCGCGACGCCGATGCCGAGACCGCGCCGCTCGAGCACCCCGAGTACTACCGGTACGACATCCCGGTCGCCCAGGTCGCCGAGCTCTGGCGGAGGGGCAGCGTAGTCGGCTCCTGGCTGCTCGACCTGACCGCTGCAGCCCTTGCCGAGTCGCCCGAGCTGGCGGAGTTCGCCGGGCGGGTTTCGGATTCGGGCGAGGGCCGGTGGACCTCGATCGCTGCGATCGAAGAGGGGGTTCCGGCCCCGGTCCTGACCGCAGCGCTCTACTCGCGTTTCGACTCCCGCGGGAACGCCGACTTCGGCAACCGGGTGCTCTCGGCGATGCGAAAGCAGTTCGGCGGCCACGACGAAAAGAAGGATTGAACGCCCCGCTCGCCCAGGGCAGGAAGCCGCAGATGGTCGCCAAGGTAGTGGGAGATTCCGAGGAGGCAGCCGCCGAGGCGGCCCGGGTGATCGAGATCGCCGGGGAGGCGGCGATTCGGGAACGAGGGAAGTTCCAGATGGCGGTCAGCGGGGGCAAGACCCCCTGGCGGATGCTCGAGCTCCTGGCCGAGGGAAGCCTCGATTGGTCGAAGACCCTGCTCTTCCAGGTCGACGAGCGGATCGCCCCGAGCGGCAGCCCCGAGCGGAACCTGACCCACCTCGTACTCTCCCTGCCGCTCGCCTGCCAGGGATCGATCCGGCCCATGCCGGTCGGTGGGGAGGACCTCGAGGACGCGGCCGCGAGCTACGGCTGGTCGCTCCCCGACCACCTGGACCTGGTTCACCTCGGCTTGGGCCCCGACGGCCACACCGCTTCACTGGTTCCAGGTGACCCGGTTCTGGAGGTAGAAGACCGGCCAGTGGCCTTGACCGAGGGTGAGTACCAGGGAACCCGCCGGATGACCCTGACCTACCCGACCCTCGACAGGGCCCGGAGGATCGTCTTCCTGGTCACCGGTGACGAGAAGACCGAGGCGCTCGGCAAGCTGATGGCCGGTGACGAGTCGATCCCCGCGGCCCGAATCACCAACCCGAACGCACTTGTCGTGACCGATCAGGAGGTGGCCCAGTGAACACCGCCATCAGGCCTCGCGATGTCATCCTGCCCGGCCCTGGCCACTACGGGACGACCCTGATCTTCCTGATCGCATCGGTCTTCATGGTGATGGCCTTCCCAAAGGGCTCGCTGCTCGATGCGATTGCCCTGGTCATCCAGCTGGTCGCCCTGCTCGCCTGCCTGAGGGCGGCCGAGGCCCCGAGGAAGCTGGTCAGGCTGATCGAGGTAATCGCGGCGGTCGCCGTGGTGATCGCGCTGATCCCGCCGTTCTGGGGAGACGACGTTTGGAAGTACGTGATTCGCGGAGGGACCTTTCTCCTCGTCATCACGGCCCTTCCCTCGATCTCGATCGGCCTGATCAGGCAGTTGAAGCACGACCGCCGGATCACGATCCAGACGGTCTTCGGCGCCGTCTGCATCTACCTGCTCCTGATAATCACCTTCGCTTCGGCCTTCGCGATCGCCTCGGTGGCATCCAACGGCGAGTTCTTCGTCCAGGGCGGCTGGGCCGATGAGTACGGCGACTTCGTCTACTACGCGGTTACCACGATCACCACGCTGGGGATCGGCGACCTGACCCCCGCGCCCGACCTCGGCCGCGGGATGCCCGGGATGCTGACCCTGATCGGGCAGATCTACCTGGTCACCGTGGTAGCACTGATCGTCGGCAACCTCGGTCGTGGACCGGGCAAAGGCAATGGTGGGAACGCAGGGAAGGGGAAGTCCTCACCCGCGAAGCAGGGGGCCGGAGAAGACGTACCAGAGGATGACGGGGGCGACGAAGGCGACTCCGGCTGACCCGTCCGTCGGGCCGGGTCCCTACCGGGCCGGCGGCTTTCGCTCGAGCACGTAGTAGTCGACCCACTTGCCGCAGATCCCGGATAGCGGGACCCGCTCCCTCGGCTCGCCCCTGGTCGCGACCAGTCGGCCCAACACGGCCCTGCGGTCATAGCCGGTCAGGCGCTGGAGGAGGGTGGGCTCCGGGGTATCGATCGTGAACCGGTAGCTCCCGGCCTTTCCGATCGAGACTTCACCGGCATCCCAGAACGGGCCGAACGCCCCGCTCTCCTGATTCGCCAGCCGGAGGCTGTCGAGGGTCGGTTCGAGCTCCCTGCGAAGCCCCGGCCCGGTGATCGTCAGCCGGTCCGGGGTGAAGTACTGGAGCGAGAGCTTCCAGTCCCCCCGCCCCAGTCGGAGCTCGACCGAGCCGGAGCGGCCCGGGCGGAGCACGGACTCCGGGCTCCAGTCCTCCCTCAACCCGACCACCGTCTCGGGCATCAGGACCGCGTAGCCGTCGAGCCCCGAATAGAACCGGGCACCGGGGGTCGAACAGTCGGCCAGCTTCGCCGCCATCGTTCCCTCGAACAGCGTTCCCCTGGGTCGGGACCTGCCGGTCCGCTCCCACAAGACCCAGGACGGGGTCCTCAAGACCTCCCGGTAAAAGCGCGGCGCCTGGCTGTTCCAGAATGCCGAGGTGGTGACCACGTAGTCGAACCTGCCCAGGGTCCGGTTGGTGAAGGAGTCGAAGTCGACCGCGCTCTCGCCGAGGACGCCCCGGAAAGGCTTCTTCTGGCTCTGGGTCACCAGCGAGTCCGGGAACTCGGCGAGCGGGATGAAGACCTTCGAGCCCGGGAGTTTGTAGCCGGCGAACCGGTCCTGGGTTGCGAACAGCACCCGGCCGCCGTAGGCCCGCTCGGCGATCGGGGCGATCTCGTCGGTCCGCTCGGTCGGCCCGACCGGGGCGTCCCGGAGGACGAGCAGGCTGGAGGCCGAGGCGACCACGACGAAGACCCAGGCGAGCCCGGTCCGCCCCGCGGCCAGCCAGCCGTCGGTCGGGGCCGGCCGGGAGAAGAGCCCGGTCAGGATCACCGCCATCGCCAGGGGTGAGGCGAGGACCAGGATCTTGGCCAGCGAGTAGTCGCCCATCCAGGGCAGGGAGAGGAGGTAGACCAGGACGGCCGCCCCCAGCCCCAGGGTGAGCGGTGACCGACCCCGTCTGGC
>JBMSXD010000007.1:0-25208 GCA_049425265.1 Solirubrobacterales bacterium | reverse complement strand
GGAGCGGTCCCGGAACAGGTTTGCCAGATCGAGTCCCGACCGGTCGAGCAGACTGGCGACGAGGCTCTCCAACGAAAGGGTCGTGGCCTCAGTCCGGGCCTCCTCGACGACCCGGTAGAGGCTTGCGATCGCCGCCAGTTCGCCGTCGGTCCCTCCTCCGTCGTTCTCCCCGGCGATCTTGGCGACCCCGGTCCAGAGCGGCTCGCCTTGCCCCGCCGCCTTCCTGACCTTCCAGAGCCCATCCGGCCCTGCCCCACAGGCGGGGGAGGTTAGGACCGAAATCACGGCCTCGTCGTCGTGTGGGTTTGCGACGGTCGCCAGCAGGGCGATCAACTCGCCCACCGGCCTCGACTTCCAGAAGCCCTTCGATGCCGGGACCACGGTCCTGAGTCCGAACTGGTTGAGCGCCGCCTCGAATGTCGCCAGGTCGGTCGTGTAGCGGAGCAGGACAGCAACGTCGCCCTGCGAGTACTTCCCTTCGTCGATCAATTCGCGGATCGTGGCGGCGAGGGCCAGGGCTTCGGCGACGGTCGCCTTCTTGTCCTTGGAGAGGTCCGACTCTGACGGGGCGAGAATCCCCAGGTCGCTCTCCTCCCAGCCGTTCTTCGGGGTGAGGAGCAGGGTCGTCGCCGGTCCGTTCCCGGCATCGTCCCGCCCGGCCTGGAGTTCAGTGAAGGGCGGGAGCCCGGCCTCGTCTCCTTCGCCGGGCCGGGTGTGGATCTCCCTGCCGAGGGTGTTGATGGCCTCGATCACGGCCGGCGTCGAGCGGTGGTTCTCCGGGAGGTCGATCAGGTCGACCCGGTCGCCGCCACCCGCGAGCTCCCT
Organism: Solirubrobacterales bacterium; assembly: GCA_049425265.1. GTDB lineage: Bacteria > Actinomycetota > Thermoleophilia > Solirubrobacterales > 70-9 > 67-14. Next base: position 24,383 of record JBMSXD010000007.1, on the reverse strand, counting down.
GCGCCGCTCCCTGAAGATCTTGACGTCGGCATGGCGGAAACCGTAGATCGCCTGCATCTCGTCGCCGACGGTCAACAGCCGCGCCCCGTTCTCCCCCTTCCCGGCCCCGCCCCTCAAGGCCTCGATCAACTTCATCTGGAGCCGGTTGGTGTCCTGGAACTCGTCGACCATGATTTCGACGAAGCGAGACCCATACTCGGCGCTGATCGCTTCGTTTCCTTCGAGCAGGCCGAGCGCCTTTATCTGGAGGTCCTCGAAGTCGAGTGCCGACCGTTCATCCTTGAGGCGTGCGTACTCACGCCCGAACTCCTCGAGCAGGGCACTGAACTCGATCAGCCACGGCCAGGCTTCCCGCTCGGCGAGCTTCGTCTCGATCGTCTGCCAGGAGCCGATCAGGCCGGTCTTCTCCTGGAGGTCCTTGTTCGAGAAGGAGAGCTCGTCGAAGCTGGCCGCCGTCAGCGTTCGGGTCTCCCGGTCCTCGATCAGCGCCAGCATCTTCCGGCAGTTCTCCTTCTGATCGTCCGAGAAGCGCTTTACGCCCTCCAGCGAGAGCGCCTTATTGAGCGTCTTGCCCAGGGCTACCACCTCCGCCTCGGGGTAGTCCGGTCGCCCGAATGGGATCTCCAGGCGGGGGAACTCGTCTCCGCGCGACCTGAGTAGGTCGAAGATCGAGTCGATCGTGTCGCGGAGCGTGTGGCGCGACACCTGGGCCAGAGCGGCCATCCGTCGCTCGGCCTCTTCCGTCCCTTCCTCCTCGGTTGCCTCGAGGCGTCGCCGAAGGGCGCGATCGAAGGCCTTTCTCCTCATGATCGAGGAGTTGATGTCGTCGATTACCGAGAAGCCGGGGTCGACACCGGCCTCGAGCGGGTAAGCGGTCAGGATTCGGGAACAGATCGAGTGGAAGGTTCCGACCCAGGCGTCGCTCATGGTGACCGGGTCCCCGGTCGCGGCCGAGCGGGCCCGTCGTACCTCTTCCCGCAGCTTGGCCGCCGCCTGGTCGGTGAATGTGAAGACCAGGATCTGGTCGGGGTTCAGGCCCTGATCGTCCAGCAGTCTCTTGTAGCGCTCGACCGTGACCGTGGTCTTGCCCGATCCCGCGGCGGCCGAGACCATGATCTCGTCCGCATCCGAACCGATCACCCGCTCCTGCTGCTCGGAGAAATCGAAATCCCCGCTCTCCCCGGCGTCGCCGGAGTCCCTCTCTCGGTCTTCCTCCTCGGGAATCTGCTCGGGATGAAAGTTCGGCTTGGCGACTGGTCGCAATGGGGGCAGGAGGGGTCTTGAGTTGTCGTAGTGGTTGCGGCATCCACCCTCGGAGTGCTCGATCTCGCCGCCCCTGATCCCCTCGATCGCCTCGTTGGAGAGGTCGAGTGCCCTGGCGATTACCTCGTCGATGTCGGCCACCGTGCCCTTCCGGTACGTGCCGCGCTCCCCGATCACCTCGATCTCTCCCGCGGGGATCGCCCCGCGCGGCCTCCGATCGACCCCGTCCTTTACCGGCAGGACGAACCCGGCCACCGGCTCGATCCCGAGCGAGCGACGCAGGGCCTCCATGTAGAGCGGGATCTGGACGCTTCCCTTCTCTTCCATCCCCTCGGGCGAGTAGCGGGAGCCGACCTGTCCGCTCTTGTAGTCGATCACCAGTGCCCGTACCCCGTCATCCGGCTTCCGGCCATCTTCCGTGTCGACCCGGTCCACCTTGCCCCTCAGCTTCCAGTCGCCCATCTCGACCTCCTCGAGCGGCGCCTCGAGCAGGGCCGGGACGAAACTCGGGCTCGCCTTGTCGGCCTCGCTCTCGAGCAGGCCTGCCACGCTCCGCTCGAGAGACAGCCGGGCGAGCCGGGCCGATGGATCGTCGCCCGCGAGCGGGTTTCCCTCTCCGCCGGCGAGTAGCGAGTCGAACAGCGCGGGCAGCTCGGCGATCCAGTCGGCGACGGTCTCGGGCTCGGGCCTCTCGCCCTGGTGGCGTTCGTAGAGGGTCTGGAGCACCTCGTGGACGAGATTCCCTGCCGCGAGGTACTCCTCGTTTGGCGTGAACCGGCCGGGCCGAATCCGGCGGTCGATGAACCAGGTCCAGGGGCAGGCCAGCCAGGCTTCGATCTCTGAGGGGGAGAAGCTCTCGGTTCCTGCCAGCTCGGCGAGGACCTCGGGATTCTCGAACCGACCGAAGGTTCGGCTTCGTTTGGCCAGGTCCCCGGCCCGCTCGAGACTCGACCGGACCTCGTCCGCCACACCGGCATCGAGGTCGAGGTCCTCGACCGAACCCGAGACGACGGCGAGCGCACGGGCCAGCTCGGCCGCGGTCGGTGCCCGGTCGACGGGGAAAGAGACCGTCGAGCCATTCCGCTCGATCAGTTGCAGTGGGTCCGGGCACAACGCCTCGATTTCGGCCAGCAGTGGGGAGGGGGCGGTCGACTTGCCGCCGTCATCGCTGATCGTGCAGGAGAGCCAGAGTTCCTCGGTCGGCACGTTCAGGCAGGAGAAGAGCAGGTAGCGCGCCTGGACCTCGGGATCGACCCTCTCCAGCATCTCCAGGCCCCGGCGCTCGGCGGTGGACAGGAACGGCCCGGCCCGGGTCAGGTCCCGCGTACCGCCCTCCTGGAGTCCGGCCACGAAAAGGAACCTGACCCTTTTGGCCCGCATCGCCCAGAGTCCGGTGATCCGCACCGTTCCCTGGGTGGGAACGGTCCAGACGGAGACGTCGCCCCTCCGGATCGCTTCCAGCATCAGCGCTGCTCCGCTCCTGCCCCCGGTATCGGAGACGGCCAGGTCCGTCGCCGCTTCGGCCAGGGTCTCGGCCATCCGCACCTCGAGTTCGAGCTCCGGCGTCGGTCTGCGAAGGTCCCCGGGGCCCTGGGTCGAGTTCTCCAGTATCCGGCGGCCGGCCTCCCGCGCAAGGGTTGCGGTCAGCTCGAGGGCCGCACTGCCCCGGTCGCCGCCTTCATCGAACAGGGAGGCCCACCGGCCCCTGTCATCTTCCTTCACTTTGCCAAGGGCCTCGGCCGCGCTCCCTACCCCGTCGCGACGCCACTCGGCCTCGATCCGGTCGACCTCCGCCCGCTCCGGACCGAGCGGCCCGCGGAGCCAGAGCATCAGGTCTTCGGCCGTTCCATCCGGCCCGGCAGCCCGGAGAAGTGCGGCGAGGCTCGCACCCACGGTGGTCTCCAGCGCCCCGGTTTCGGTCTCGAGGGTGGCCGGGATGCCGTACCGGCGAAGGATCCCCTCGAGCAGTCGACCGGAGGATCCCGGGTCGAGATGGGCCACGGCGATCTGGTCCGGCAGCACCTCCCGGTCCCGGTCGGCCAGCAGCCGTGCGATCTCGGCAGCGATCGCTTCGGCCTCCCTCCGCTCTCCGGCGGCCCTGATCAGGGTCACCGGTGGATTCCCTTCGAGCGGGGAGCGTTCGCCGGCGCCGATCAGTGCGTCGGCCAGCCCAGCGAGGGCGAGGGCGGGGGAGTCCCCATCCGTTTCGGCCTTGAAAGGGTCTTCGGAATCGATTCCGACCCGGTCGGTGAGCCTGCTCCGCAAACGGTCGGTCAGGAATCCCCGGCCGGGATCGGTAGCCCAGGTGACCGCCATCCGCACCTCGACCCCGGCTTCGTTCGAGAGTTTCCTCAGCAGTTCCAGCTGCTGGCCGGTCATGTCGTCGAACCCGGCAACAAAGACCGGCCGCGCCCGCCAGTCAGCCTCTTCCCTGAACAGTCCGACCACGGTCTCGAGCGCCCGCTCGGCGGTCTTCGGCAGGTCGGTCAGGCCCTCGTCTGCGAGGTCGAGTTCGAACGCGGTGACAAGGGGCTCGATGCCGCGCCGGATTTCCTCGATCGTCCCGTCCTCGACGCCTTCGCCCTCGATCGACTCGCCGGTTGCCCGAAAGGGGTCGCCCATCTCAATCCGTTCGGCCCGGTATTCGTCGACTAGCTCTAGTGCTGCGTCGAGCAGGCCGGGCTGGTTGGTGGTCTTTCCCTCGATCCTCGCCGCCGGTCCGTCCGCCACATCCGCGAGCTGCGCAACTGCCCTCTCCAGGGCCAGCCGCCTCCTCATCTCGCCGGCGATCCGTGGCCCGGCGCCATCGGCCCGGCGGACGATCTCCCGGCAGAGGTCGTTGAAGTGCATCACCACGCCTCCGGCGAAGCCCCCGGCCGGCGCTTCGAGCTTGCTCGCTCGCTCGACCGGGCCGTCGTTCCCGGACTCCCCGGCCTGGGTCAGGCGCCGCTCCCAGGCAAACACGTCGTCGACCGAGGGCACGAGCAGGATCGGGTTCCGGCCCGCCCTCGCGGCCTCTTCGAACTCCTCCCTGAGCCTCTCGGTCCTGCCGGTGTTGGGAAGGCCGCTGATCAGGTGCAGGGGCATGGCACGACCCTACTGTCGCGGGAAACGCCCCGGAACTGACACGGGGGAGCGATCGGGGTGCCTTTTTCGTCCACTCCGCGGTCTATCTTCGAAGTCGTCATCCTGCCCCTCACTCAAAGCACGGAAGGCCATTGACGATGCCCCTCTGTTTCGTCGATCCAGCCGACGCGATCCATGTCGTCTCCGAGTCCGTCGGCAGGGAAGCCCGTCGGCAGCTCCTCGGCGAAGCCCTCAGGGCCTGGGTCGACGAGATTCCGGAGGACGAACTCCGCGACCAGTACGCCCGCGCCCTGGCCGAGCTCGATCAGGATGACCTTTCGCTCCTCGCGGCCTGGCACAGCTCGATGGAGGTGGGGCACCCGGTGCCCAGCCGGGACTTCCTGATGGGGGCCTTCGAGTCGCTCGGCGAGCATCGTCGGGAGGCGCTCAAGCTGGCGGCGGGGTTCAGGGGCGAGGACGCGGTCGAGGACGGGATCACCGAGGACCTGGCGCTCGAGACGGTGGTCGGCGGGCTCTCCTCGGAGCGGCTGATGGAACTGGCCGAGCAGGCCCTCGACCTGTACGTCTGGGACCGGATCGGCTCCGAGAACTGAGCCGGTAGTTCCGGTTGCTCAGCCGGGGCTACCCGGCGTGGTGTCGAGGTCGAGCAGCCGGTGGACCTCGGCCCGGGCCTGGGCCGTTTCACGGAAGTGAACGGCCTTCATCCCGAGATCCCTCGCGGCCTCGCAGTTGACCTCCATGTCATCGACGAAGAGGCAGGCCTCGGGCGGCAGCTCGACCCTTTCCAGGGTCAGCTCGTAGATCCGCGGGTCGGGCTTCCGACAGCCGACGAAAGCCGAATCGACAACGGTCTCGAACAGCTCGTCGACCGGAAGCATCGAGCGCCAGAGCGGCTCCCATTCGCGGACGTTATTGGTGAGCAGGGCGGCGCGGATCCCGTTTCGCTGCACCTCCCGAACCAGGTCGATCATCCCTTCGTTCGGGTGGAGAGCCTCGAAGAAGCGTTCCCCGAGGTCCCGGAACTCGACCTCCCGCCCCAGGTCCGCCGAGAGTTGCCGGGACATCATCGCCATGAAATCCGACTCGGTCATCCGACCGCACTCCAGCTCGAATAGAGGGTTCTTGCCTTCCGACTTGGTCAAGGTCCCCAGGGCCTGCCCGAGACTCTCGGGAGGGACGTTCGCATCGTCCTGGACCGCAGCGAAAGACTGTACGAGGGGTGAGGTGAGTACGCCGCCGAAGTCCGAGATCAGCATCTCGATCCGGCGTTGGGGGATCTCCTCAGGCATCGGGTCCCTCGCGCGGGGCCGGTAGGGATGGGGGAGGGGGTCGGTTCGCCGGTTCGTCGGCCGTCCTGGTCTGGGCAGGGATCGCCGATGGATCGAGGATGACCTCGACCGCTTCGCCTTCGATGTCGAAATCCCGACCACGGACCCGCCACGCTTCCCAGGCCCGTCCGCCCCAGGTCGCTCCGGCTGCCGCCCAGCGGAACCGCCCGGCAAAGAGGGCGACCGCGACGATCCGGACCAGGTACCGGGTCGGGGGGAAGAGGAGGACCAGCCCGAGGATCGAGGAGATGAATCCAGGCAGGACCAGCAGCAGTGCGCCGGAGGTAATCATCGTTCCGTCGAATGCCTCCCGAGCCGGTGGTCGGCGCTCCGAGAGGGCGCCCCTGAAGCGGCGCCAATGGGCCTCGCCCCGGTACCGGAGGATCAACAGTCCGACGATTGTGGAGAGGAACAGCAGGCCGAACATCGGCAGCACGCCCAGCCAGAGCGCCACCCCGACCATCGCCGCCAGCTCGGCGATCGGCCAGAGGATCAGCAGGGTTACCAGCAGGATCATCGACCGGGAGGTTACGGAGTGTCGGATGCGTACGGCTGTCTTCGGCTCCGGAGGGGAAACCTCCGGCTAGGATTGACCCATGTCTGAAAACGGTTCATCCATGCCTTCGAAAGAACAGGTCTTCGAGGTGCTCGAGGAGGTGATCGACCCCGAGCTCGGACTCGATTTCGTATCGCTCGGCCTGGTCTACGACGTCGAGGTGGAGGACCCCGACGTCTACGTCACCTTTACCTTGACCACGCCGGCCTGCCCGATCGGCCCACAGGTCTCGGAACAGATGAAGGAACTGGTCGGTCGCCTCGCCGGCGTTCGTGACGTCCACCCGAAGATGATCTTCGATCCACCGTGGTCGCCGGAGATGATGTCCGAGGACGCAAAGTTCGCCCTCGGGTTCTGACCGCCTGACGGGACCTTGCTCCAGACCTTCCTCCTGATGCTCCCGTTCGCCTTGGCGGGGGCGATCAGTCCGATGGTGCTCACGGAGCAGACGGTCCTCCTGACGACCGCCGGAGGAAGGAGGACGGCCTCGATCTACGCGGCCGGGGCAGTCCTCGTCCTGACCGTCTACATCTCGCTGCTCCTGCTTTTCGGCAACCTGATCTCCTTTCCGGCCCACGAGTCCTTCAGTGCTTCGGTCGACCTCGGGCTCGGGATTGCCCTGCTGCTCTTCGCGAGTTTCCTTCGCCACAGGGGGAAGGTCAAGGCCGCACGAAGGGTGGAGAAGAAGGAGAAGCAGGATGCTCGAATGGCGGTCGGTCCAGCTCAGGCCTTCGGCTTCGGGGTGCTCGGAATGGCGACCAATGTGACGACCCTGGCCGCACTCATCCCTGCCGCAAAGATCATCTCGGAGAGGGAGAACGGCCTCATCGACAATGCGGTCCTCGGCCTGATCGTGGTCGTGATCGCAGCGATCCCTGCGTGGATTCCGATCGTGCTGACCCTGATCGCCCCCGGTCCGGCCGATCGGTTCCTCAAGGCACTAGGCGACTTCTTCCACCGCCGCGGCCGCCTGGTCCTGGTCCTGATATTCGGCCTGCTGGGCGCCTACCTGATCGTCACCGGCCTGCTAAAGCTGGCTTCCTAGGCAGGATCCCGACCTGGTCTTCCGACTAGTCCTCGGTGCAGGTCGCAACCAGTTCGGCCAGGGCCTCGTTCAGGCCCTCGGAGACCATCTCGATGTCCGGCATCGCGTCGAAGTCGCCGAGCAGGCCGAAGTCGACCTTGCCGTTGTACGAGATGACCGCGACCGCGAGGCCGTGGTTTTCCGCCAGGAAGGGGATCGGGAAGACTTCGCTCATCTCCCTTCCCAGCATGTAGAGGGGAATCTGTGGACCGGGGACGTTGGTCACCAGGAGGTTGAACAGCCTTGTCGAGAAGTTGAGTCGTCCCGACTGGGCGAGGAGGGTCGGCGGGGCGAAGTCGTTGAGCCTGGCGATCACCTCTGCTCCAAGGGCCTGCTTGGACTCCTTCAGGCCGTCCATCGCGGCCGAGACGATCTCGAGCCTTCGGACCGGGTCGCTCTCGTAGACCGGCAGCAGTCCGCGCATCGCGGCAAGTCGGTTCCCGAGCGCCCCGTGCTCGTCCTCGGCCCGGACCGAGACGGGCACGAGCGCCCTCAGCTCGAGTCCCTCCACGTCGACCCCGCGGTTGATCAACCAGTTCCTCAGCGACCCCGTCACGGTCGCGAGGACCACGTCGTTGACGGTCGTGCCGTAGTGGTTCTTGACCGTCTTCAGGTCCTCGAGGCTGGCCCGGGTGATGGCGATCCTCCGGTGGGGGGTGATCTCGGTATTGAGTGGGACGTCCGGAGCGGGGTCGGCGAACTGCTTGGCGATCTCCGCCAGGCCCTCGATCCCCTCACCGATTTTGGCTGCGATCTGCTGAGGATTTCGAATCGCATCCAGCGCCCTGGAGCTCAGTCGGAGCGGGGCGCCGGCGACCTCGCCCGCACTCTGGCCGAGCAGCTCGTACTCCGACGGTGATCGGCGCGGCTCCCACGGCTCGACCCGCTCGACCGGTTCGGGGTCGGGAGTGAGGTCGAAGATGACCGTGCCGATGTCCACCCCGGAGACGCCATCGATCATCGCGTGGTGGCTCTTGATCAGGACCGCGAATCGGTCGCCTTCCAGTCCCTCGACCAGGTACATCTCCCAGAGCGGCTTTTCGCGGTCGAGCGACTGCGAGAAGACACGGTTGGCGAGCGCGATCAGTTCCCGTTCGTTCCCCGGACTCGGCAGCGCGGTGTGACGCATGTGGAAGGCGAGGTTGAAGGCGTCGTCGTCCACCCAGAGCGGTCGACCGATGTCCATCGGGGGGTAGGCGAGCTTCTGCCTGTAGCGGGGCACCAACGGGAGCCTCGATTCGACGTGGGCAACGAAGTCGCGGTAGGCAGGGGGCTCCCCATCGAAGATCAGGACCGCCCCGATGTGCATGTGGCTTGCCTCGTTCTCGTTGGTCAGGAACGAGGCGTCCAGCCCGGTCAGGCGGTCCATGTGCGGTGTAGTCAGCTCTTCCATCATCCTCAGGGCGGTCGGGAACGGTCGATCCCGATCCCAGCTCCCGGATGGCACCTTACTCCGGCTAACCTTCCGATATGCCCGAAACCCCCGCATCGGTACCGAAAAGGGTCATCCTGGCCGCCCCCCGCGGCTACTGCGCCGGGGTCGACCGGGCAGTCCAGACCGTGGAGGAGGCGCTCGAAGAGCACGGCTCCCCGATCTACGTGCGCAAGGAGATCGTCCACAACAAGCACGTGGTCGAACAGCTCGCCGCGAGGGGTGCAATCTTCGTCGAGGAGGAGACCGAGGTTCCGGAGGGCGAGATCGTCGTCTTCTCGGCCCACGGTGTGGCCCCTGCCGTCCACGAGCGGGCGGCCCGGAGGAAGCTCCGGACGATCGATGCGACCTGCCCTCTGGTCACCAAGGTCCACGTCGAGGCCCGCAAGTTTGCCGAGGACGGCTACACGATCGTCCTGGTCGGCCACGAGGGGCACGAGGAGGTCGAGGGAACGATGGGGGAGGCCCCGGAGAGCATCGTCTTGGTCCAGACGGTCGAGGACGCCGACGTGCTGGAACTGGAGGATCCCGACCACGTGGCTCTGATTACCCAGACGACCCTCTCGGTGGACGAGACGGCCGAGATCATTACCCGGCTCAAGGAGCGGTTTCCGAAGATCGTCACCCCAAAGTCGGAAGACATCTGTTACGCGACCACCAACCGCCAGATAGCGGTCAAGGAGATCGCGGCCGAGTGTGACCTCGTCCTGGTGATCGGCTCGACCAATTCCTCCAATTCGAATCGCCTGGTCGAGGTGGCCCGGGAGTACGGGGCCGACTCCCACTTGATCGACAACCACAGCCAGGTCAGGCCCGAATGGCTCGAGGGCGTAGAGACGGTGGGGATCACCTCCGGGGCAAGTGCCCCCGAGGAGCTGGTCGAGGACCTGGTCGGGCTTTTCCGCGAGATGGGCGTGGAAGAGATCGGCGAGAGCAGGACCGTCGACGAGTCGGTCAGGTTCATGCTGCCGAAGGAGATCCGGAAGGGTCTCCCGATGGCTGGCTAGCCCCGGGCGCGCGCCGGGGCAAAGGAGATGCTCCAGATCTGGGGTTCGCCCTCGAGCGTCACCCGCATCCGGTGGCTCTCATGCCCGTCATGCAGAGCAAGACGGTAGAGGCCGGGCCCCCGAACCACGACCGGATCCGCCGGTTCTCCGTCCACCTCCACCTGCAGTCGTCCCGCTCCCGTAGCGGTAGTCCAGGCCGATCCGGCTTCGTACTCGACTTCGAACTCGAGACCTCCCGACTCGGCGGTCCACGGGCCATCGCTGCCCGGGAAGAGCTCGGGAGTAGGGGCGATCACCTCTACCCCTTCCTCGTCGGTATCCCTGATCGGCCCCATCGGCTCCGGGAGTTCGGGAGCCTTCGACGGGCCGAGGCTCTCCCGAAGGGCATCTTCGGTCGCCCGGTACTCACCCTCCCCGAAATGGAACCAGCGGAGGGCGCCTCCCCGTCCCCAGAGGAAGAGGGACGGCCACCCCTCGCAGCCGTAGAGCTTCCAGAGTGCCATCTCGGGATCGACCAGGACCGGGAAGGCGATTCCGAGCTCCTCAGTTGCCTCGGCTACCTCCTCGGGATCGCCACCGAAGGGGAAACGGGGGGCCTGAACCCCGAGCACGGTCAGGCCCATCGGGCCGTAGCGTTCGAACCAGCCGTTCAGGTAGGGAATCGTACGGACCGAGTTGAGCTGGGAGAAGTCGAAGAAGTGGACGAGAACGGGGCCCCTGGAGACCAGCCCATCCATCCGGCCGGGGTCGTCCCCGACCCAGACTCCCCCCTCCGGGAGGTCGGGCGCTCGAATGTCGTCCCTGGCCCGTTCCACCGTCCCGTTCACCCTTCCGATTCTAGGGACGGGGGGTTGGCCCTCGGCGCCCGGGCGGGCCGCCCGCTGTTCTATGATCGGGGTCCGTCAACGACCGCAAGGAGAGTCCGAAAAAGATGAACCTCTGGGATCGCATCGAACAGTCCCGAGCCAGGTGGAACGTCCTCGAACACCCCTTCTACCAGCGGTGGTCGGCGGGAGAGCTGACCCTCGACGAGCTGGCCGATTACTCCGGCCAGTACAGGTATGCGACCGAGGCCGTGGCGACGATGAGTGCCGGCCTGGCGGGAGCGGCGCCGGAGGCCGAGCGCAAGGGCCTCGAGGCCCATGCCCGCGAAGAGGCTGCCCATATCGCGATGTGGGACCAGTTCGTTGATGCGGTCGGCGGCGACGCCACGGCCGAGCCGAACCCCGAGACGGTCGAATGCGTCGAGACGTGGACGAAGGCTGACGGTTTCGGACCGCAGCTCGCCCGCCTGTTCGCGGTCGAGTCGGGTCAGCCCGAGATCTCGAAGACCAAGTCGAAGGGTCTCTCGGAGTTCTACGGGATCGAGGATGCTCCGGGTAGGGAGTACTTCACGGTTCACGCGACGATGGACGTTGAGCACGCTGAGGAAGGGCGCAAGCTGGTCGAGCGGTACATGGCCGACTTCGACGAGGATGAGCTAGCCCGGGCCGCCGAGGAGGCCTTCCGCGCCAACTGGCGCCTCCTCGACGGTGTAGACGCCTCCTGATCGAACCCCTTTTCGCCCATGCCCTGGCCACCGGCCAGGAAATACCCCTGCCGGTTTGGCTGTTCGCCTGGGGAGCATCGCTCGTACTGATCGTCTCCTTCTTCGTGATCGCCGCCGGCTGGCGGAAGGTCAGGTACGAAGAGGATTCATGGCGGCCGCTCGGCGGCTTTCTGGGCAGCCTTCCGACCTTCTGGCCCCTCCGGCTCCTCGGCGGCCTGACCGGTGTCTTCCTGCTCTGGCTGGTCATCTACGCCGGACTCGAAGGGACCGAGGCACCCGACCGGAACTTCACCACCACCTTCGTCTTCGTGACGGTCTGGCTCGGTTTCCCGGCAGTGGCTGTCGCCTTCGGGGACGTCTTCCAGCTGGTCAACCCCTGGCGGGCCCTATCGACCCCGGTCGGCTGGCTGGTTAGGAGGGGTCTGGGGAGGGAGCCATCGCACCTCACCTACCCGGAGCGACTGGGTCGGTGGCCAGCCGCGATCGGACTCCTGGCCGTGGTCTGGCTCGAGCTAATCTACGGGTCCGGCAACTCGGTCGCGATCGGAGTGGAGCCGAAGGCGATTGCCACGGCGACGATTCTCTACACCGTCTACACGCTGGCCATGGTCGCCCTCTTCGGCCGGGAGAAGTGGTTTGCGAACGGAGAGGTCTTCTCGGTCTACTTCGGGATGTACGGATCGCTCGGGAAGCTGGCGGTCAGGCAGGGGCGCCTCGGGATCAGGAAGTTCATGTCGGGGACGACGACCTGGGTGGCCGGCGCCGGATCGGTCGCAGTAGCCGTCGCTGCCGTCGGATCCACGACCTTCGATGGTGCCCAGGAGGGTGTCCTTTCGGGCCCTCTCGACACGGTCACTGTCTGGATGGGAGATATCGGGTTCGGCCCGCTGGCCTCAGGTCGGTTGGGGGCGACCGCAGTACTCGGGCTGAGCGTGTTGATCGTCGCGCTGATCTTCACCGTGGGGATCCGGGGCATGTCTACGGTGCCCGGGGCACCATCCCGGCCGGAGCTCGTCCGGTCGTTCGGCCACGTCCTGATCCCGATCGCTTTTGCCTACCTGGTTGCCCACTACTTCAGCCTGTTCGCCTTTCAGGTCCAGGCCCAGTTCACCTTTCTGCTGTCCGATCCGCTCGGCACGGGCACGACCGACCTTTTCGGGACGGCCGGCAGTGGGGTGGACTACGGACTGGTTACCCCCGAGTTGACCTGGTACGTCCAGGTCGCCGCGCTGATCGCCGGCCACGTCGCCGCGCTCGCGCTCGCCCACGATCGGGCCCTCGCGATCTGGGGCGACTATCGGTCCGCCACCCGGTCCCAGTACTGGATGCTCGGAGTCATGGTGGCCTTCACCTGCTTCGGCCTCTTCCTGCTTTCGGTCACCAACGCCTGAGCAGGAACCCGATCCGGGAGCTCAGGCCAGTACTCGTCAGAGGACTTCAGTCAGCCGCTGCTCGAGCTTCCCCGCGATCTCATCCCGGACAGGGCCTTCGCCGAGCCGTTCGAGCAGGGACTGGAGGAAGCCCTCGACGATCAGGGAACGCGAGGTTTCCTCATCCAGTCCACGGGACTCTAGGTAGAACATCTGGGTCGGATCGACTTGGGCGATCGCCGCAGCATGGGTACAGGCGACATCGTCGGCAAGGATTTCGAGCCCCGGTATCGCGTCGGCGTGGGCGTCGGGGGAGAGCAGCATGTTCCGGCACTCCTGGAAGGCGTCGGTCTTCTGGGCACCCTCCTCGACCTTGATCATCCCCCGCCAGACGGCCGTGGCCTGGTCGGCGAGGATTCCGCGGAAGGCGAGGTCGGAGATCGTGTTCTCGGCGGCGTGCTCCTGCAGGGTGTCGTAGTCGAGGTGCTGTCCGTTCCCGCCGGCGTAGCCGCCGGTCACCCGCGCCTCGGAGCCCGTTCCGACCAGTCGGGTGGTCATCCGAACCTTCCCGTTCCCGGACCCGAACCCGAGTGCCGCCCAGTCGAGCAGGCCATCGCGATCGACGGTCGCCCGCTGGGTCGAGAACAGCCAGGCCTTCTCGGAGAGGTCCTGGGAGGTCACGTAATGGAGCCTGGCGGCCTGGCCGACCGTGACCTCGACCACCGTGTTCAGCAGGGCGTCGGTGCCGTCATCGGAAGACCGGTAGTCCTCCCAGACCTCGGCGCTCGCGCCCTCCTCCAGAACGACCAGGGTCCGCCAGTAGACGGCAGCTCCGACCTGGTCGAGGTCGAGCCCGATCCGGATCGGCTGGTCGACGGTGACGCCCTTGGGGACGTGGATGAAAACCCCGTCGGTCCATTCGGCCTCGTTTCGGGCGACAAAAGGGTCGTCCGCCGAAACCAGCGATCCGAGGTGCCGTTCGATCAGGTCGTTGTGCCGCTCGATGGCTTCGACAAGCGGCATCACGGTGATCTCGCCGTTCCCTCCATCGATCGTCGCACCGGCCGGTGTGGCCGAGTAGGCCTCGAGGTCCAGACCGTCCAGCGAGGTGAACTCCCAGCCCTTGACCTTGCGGTCGGGCAGGGGCAGGGTTTCGACCAGCCCCCTCGCCTTCTCCCTCCGGCCGGCCAGCCACTCGGGCTCGGCCGCCACCGGACTACCCAATTGAGCCCTCCATCTGGAGCTCGATCAGCCGGTTGAGCTCGACCGCGTACTCCATCGGCAGCTCCTTGGTCACCGGCTCGATGAATCCGTTGACGATCATCTTCGAGGCCTCCTCCTCGGAGAGACCGCGGCTCTGGAGATAGAACAGCATGTCGTCGCCGACCTTCGAGACGGTCGCCTCGTGGCCGATGTCGGCATCGTCGGCGTCGATCCGGATCGTCGGGTAGGTGTCCGAGCGGGAGTCCTCATCGAGGAGGAGTGCATCGCAGACCACCTTTGACCGGGTCTCGGTTGCCCCGTCGGCAACCTCGAGCAGGCCGCGATACGTCGAGCGACCGCCGTCCTTCGAGATCGACTTGGAGAAGATCGACGATGTCGTCTTCGGGGCTGCGTGGATGATCTTGGCCCCGGCATCCTGATGCTGCCCCTCGCCGGCGAAGGCGATCGAGAGCACCTCGCCGTGGGCCCTTTCCCCGGTCAGGTAAATCGACGGGTACTTCATCGTCAGCTTCGATCCGAGGTTGCAGTCGACCCACTCCATCGTCGCGCCCTCCTGGGCAACCGCTCGCTTGGTCACGAGGTTGTAGACGTTCTGCGACCAGTTCTGGACGGTCGTGTACCTGACCCTGGAGCCGGGCTTGGCGATGATCTCGACCACCGCGGAGTGGAGCGAATCGGTCGAGTAGACGGGGGCCGTGCAGCCCTCGATGTAATGGACGTCCGAACCTTCCTCGGCGATGATCAGGGTCCGTTCGAACTGGCCCATGTTCTCGGTGTTGATCCGGAAGTAGGCCTGTAGCGGCATCTCCACCTTGACGCCCTTCGGCACGTAGACGAAGGAGCCGCCCGACCAGACGGCCGAGTTGAGGGCGGCCAGCTTGTTGTCGTTTGGCGGGATGACCGTCGCCCAGTACTCGCGGACGATGTCCTCGTGCTCCTTGAGCGCGGTGTCCATGTCGAGGAAGATCACGCCCTGCTTCTCGAGCTGCTCGTTTACCTGGTGGTAAACGACCTCGGACTCGTACTGGGCGCCGACGCCGGCGAGGAACTTCCTTTCGGCCTCGGGGATGCCGAGCCGGTCGAAGGTGTTCTTGATGTCCTCTGGCACGTCGTCCCAGTCGCGCTCGGCCCGCTCCGAGGCGCGAACGAAGTAGTGGATGTCATCGAAGTTGATCTGGTCGAGGTCACCGCCCCACTGCGGGGTCGGCCGGGACTCGAAGTAGTCGAGCGACTTGAGCCTGAACTCCCTCATCCACTCCGGTTCATCCTTGTACTCGGAGATCTGTTCGACGATCTCCCGGGTCAGACCCTTTGGTGCCTTGTAGGCATATCCGGTCTCGGGATCGTGGAAGCCGAACTTCTCCTCGTAGTCGGCGTTGATCCCCTGGACCTTCTCCTTCTCTTCGATTACCTCGGGAGTTGCCATCGTCAGACCTCCACCTTGATCGTGTCGTCACTGGTATCCACCGGAAAGGTCCTTACCGGCTGGAAGGCCGGCAGCGTCTTCGGCTGCCCGGTCTTCAAGTCGAAGAGCGATCCGTGCCTCGGGCACTCGACAGTGCACCCGGACTGGTCAAGGGTACCCTCGGCGAGGGGTCCGTCGTCGTGCGAGCAGCGGTCTTCGATCGCCAGGATCGTCCCCTCGCAGTTGAATACCGCTACGGGTACGTCCCCGGTCTCCACGACCCGAACCGAACCGGGAGTCAACTCGGCCACGGGACAGACTTCGATCTTCTCGCTTTTGCCGTTCAAATCACCCTCTGTCGGTACCGGACTTTTCCTTTCACAACTTCGATTCGGCAGTTTTCCCTACTGCCAAAGTAGGAATTAGATGATATCGGTCCGGGGTGCCGGTCAGGCCTCCCAGTCGACCTCCCGGCCGAGGCCCGCACCCTTGACCACCTTGAGGCCGAGCAGCGCACACTTCATCCTGGTGGCAGAGATCTCGATCCCGAGCAGGTCGAGCACCTTCTCCTTCGGCAGGGTGACCAGTTCGTCCCGGGAGAGTCCGGTCAGCTCGTCGGTCAGCATCGAGGTCGCCGCGGTCGAGATCGCGCAGCCCTTCCCTTCGAACCTGATCTCGGATACCCGATCGTCTTCATCGAGCCGGATCGTCACGTGCTGTTCGTCGCCACAGAAGGGGTTGTTGTCTTCGAACTCGAGGTCCGGATCGTCGATCCGCCCGAAATTGTGGGGTCGCTTGTAGTGCTCGAGGATCTGTTCGCGATAGAGCTCGTCCACCTCGCTCACTCCCCGTCGGAGAAGATCCGCCTGCAGTCCTCGAGTCCCTCGACCAGGCGGTCGACTTCCTCGGGTGTGTTGTAGACCGCGAAGCTCGCCCGGGTCAGGGCCGGAACCCCGAGGCGCTCCATCAGAACCTGGTTGCAGTGATGGCCGGCCCGGACCGCAACCCCGTGGCGATCGAGTATCTGGGCGACGTCGTGGGGGTGGATTCCCTCGAAGTCGAAGGAGACGATCGCCTCACGGTCGTCTCCCTCTGGTGGGCCGAACACGGTCAGTCCTTCCACCTCGCCAAGACGTTCGAGGGCGTAGGAGCCGACCGCCTTTTCGTGGGCACCGATCTCTTCGACCCAGTCGACGGCCGCCCCTAGCCCGACCGCCTCGGCGATCATCGGGGTCCCGGCCTCGAACCGGGCCGGTGGGGAGGCCCAGGTGATCCCGTCCTTCCCCACCTTCGAGATCATCGAACCGCCCCCCTCGAAAGGCTCGAGTCCGTCCAGGACCTCGCGCCTTCCATGGAGCACCCCGACCCCGGTCGGCCCGTACAGCTTGTGTCCGGTCAACGCGTAGAAGTCGGCTCCGATCGCGTCTACGTCGACCGGAATCCGCGGTGCCGCCTGGGTCCCATCGACCAGGGTCAGCGCGCCGGCCTGCCTCGCCTCGGCGACCAGTTCCTCCACGGGATTCCTCGTCCCGAGCACGTTCGAGACGTGGGTCACCGCGACCGCGCGCGGGCCCTTTTCCATCGCCTTCGAGAAAGCCTCCCGGTCGAGCCTGCCCTGGTCGTCGACTGGCACCCACTCGAGATCGGCTCCGGCCCTACGGGCGGCCAGGTACCAGGGCACGATGTTCGAGTGGTGCTCCATCTCGGTCAACACCACGAGGTCGCCGGACTGGAGGTTCCCTTCGCCCCAGGCCTGTGCGGCGACATTGATCGCCTCGGTCGCATTCCGCGTGAAGACGACGTCCCGGGCCTCTGCCCCGATCAGCCCAGCCACCTTTCCCCTGGCCCCCTCGTAGAGCGCGGTCGCCTCCTCGGAGAGGGTATGGACACCCCGATGGACGTTGGCGTTGTGGTTCCGCAGGAACTCCGAGATCGAGTCGATCACCGCCACTGGTTTCTGGGCGGTTGCGCTGTTGTCGAGGTAGGCCAGGGGCACGCCGTTGACATCCCGGCCGAGGATCGGGAACTCGGATCGGATCTCCTCGACCGACCGGGGAAGGGAGGGGGAGGTGGTGGAGGCTGCCTCCATCAGCTCGCCGCCTCGACCTCCTCGCGGATCCAGCCGTAGCCCTCGGCCTCGAGCTGGTCGACCAACTCGGCACCGCCCTCCTTGACGATCCTGCCGTCGTACATGACGTGGACCACATCGGGTTCGACCATGTGCAGGAGTCGCTGGTAGTGGGTGATCACCAGGGCGCCCATGTCCGGGCCCGTGAACTTGTTGATCCCGTCCGCCACGGTTTTCAGCGCGTCGATGTCGAGTCCGGAGTCGGTCTCGTCGAGGATCGCTATCTCCGGCTTCAGGAGCGCCAGCTGCAGGATCTCCATCCGCTTCTTCTCGCCGCCGGAGAAGCCGTCGTTCAGGTACCTGCTGGAGAAGTCCTGGGGGATGTTCGCCAGGTCCATCGCCTCCCGGGCCTGATCGGCGAACTCCTTGATCTTCAGAGGCTCCTCCCCGGCGGCTTCACGGTGGGCGTTGAGGATCATCCTCAAGTACTTCGAAACCGCCACCCCGGGGATCGCGACCGGGTACTGGAAGGCCATGAAGACCCCGGCAAGCGATCGCTCGTCGGGATCGGACTCGGTCAAGTCCTCGCCGTTCACCAGGATCGAGCCTTCGGTCACATCGAGCGCCGGATGGCCCATGATCGCGTTGGCCAGGGTCGACTTGCCGGATCCGTTGGGGCCCATCAGGGCATGGACCTCGCCCTTGCCGACCGAGAGGTCGATCCCCTTGAGGATCTCCTTGTCGTCAACGCATACATGGAGGTCCTTGATCTCGAGGTCTGCCATCTGTCCTTAGCTCCGTTTCATTGATTGATTTTTCAGGTCCTTCGATTCGGGTCGGGGTTCGTTCCCGGACCCGTGACTCGATCCGGTCGGCCTCAGGCCGTGCTGCCGACCGGCTGGGGGCTCCGGCCGCGCTCTCCGGCGAACTCGACGAGGTCGGAGAGCGTCGTTTCCCGCAGGGCGTCGGTGACTCCGCCGTGGACACGGGTCCAGAGCAACTTGGTCGCACATGGCCCGTCCTCCGGGGCGAGGTGCGAGCACTGGACCCTGCCTGCAGGTTCGGCCTCGAAGCACTCCATCGGAACGATCGGCCCCTCAAGGGCCTCGACCACCTCGAGCATCGTTATGCCGGCGGGATCGCGCCCAAGCGAGTAGCCGCCCCGCGCACCCCGTGTCGATTCGACGAGGCCGGCCTGCCTCAGTCTCGCCACGAGGTGTTCCATGTAGGAGAGGGGCAGGTTCTCGGCCTCGGCGATCGAGGCGAGCGACAGTGGCCGATCGCGCTGGTCGCGACCGAGTTCGACCATCAGGCGAACGCCGTATTCCGCTTTCGTCGAGAACAGCACCTAAGAAATCCTAGACGATCAGTCGGGTAATATCTGAAGAGGTCTCGGAGCCTGACTCGGCCCGTCCCAGGGGGGTCGTGTACCGACAAAGAAGCAGCCGCAAGACCAAGGAGGACCACAGATGAAGACCACCCGTGAATCGACATTCGCAGCGACCCTGAGGACGACCATGCTCATGGCCCTGCTCTCTGGCTTCCTCGTTGCGATCGGCTTCCTGATCGGTGGCCCCGACATGGCCATCCTCTTCCTGCTCGGCGCGGCTGCGATCAACTTCTTTACCTACTTCTTCAGCGACAAGCTGGCCCTGAAGATGAGCCGGGCCGTGCCGATGGAGGAGTCCGAGCACCCCGAGTTCTACGAGATGGTCCGCGAGCTCTGCCAGAGGGCCGACCTGCCGATGCCGAGGCTCTACACGATCCCCCAGGCGCAGCCGAACGCGTTCGCCACTGGCCGGAACTACAACAACTCGGCAGTGGCCGTCACCGAGGGATTGATGCAGCTCCTCCCCCAGAACGAACTTCGAGGGGTCGTCGCCCATGAGCTCGCCCACATCAAGCACAGGGACATCCTGATCCAGTCGGTCGCAGCCACGATCGGCGCCGCGATCACATACCTCGGCTACATGCTGATGTGGTTCGGCAGCGACAACAATTCGCCCCTGGGTCTGGTCGGGGTCCTGGCGATGGTCCTGCTGGCCCCGCTTGCCGCCTCGATCATCCAGTTGGCGGTCTCGCGTCAGCGTGAGTACGCAGCCGATGCCGGCGGAGCCCAGATCTCCGGCGAGCCGGAGTCCCTTGCCGGCGCTCTGCTCCGGCTCGAGGCCGGTACCGAGCAGATCCCGATGCAGGGCCACGTGAACGACGCGACCGAGCCCCTCTACATCGTCAAGCCCTTCAAGGCGAGGGGCCTGGCCGGACTCTTCTCGACCCATCCGCCGATCGAGGAGCGGGTAGAGCGGCTCCGCCAGATGCGCCCCTCGCTCTGAGTCGGGAGGAGTAATCGTCCCGGGCTGACTCTGCCCACCTGTAAGCTCTTCCGATCAAGTCCAAATATCGGATAGGGATTAGACCCATTGGCCTTCCGGACCTCCTTCCCCGGCCGGCCCGGGGTCGGGGAAGGAACGATGGAATCGAAGTCAGCTGAGAAGGGCACGGAGCTCGAGGAGATCCCGGTCGAGCGTGCCCGTGAAGAGATCGAAGCCGGTCGAGTCGTCCTCCTCGATACTCGTGAGCCCCATGAACACGCGGCCGCACACATCGACGGCTGCATCCTGATCCCCCCGGCGATGGTCGCCGACAACGTCGAGCAGCAGATCCCTGACCGATCGGCCCGGGTGATCGTCTACTGCGCCGCCGGCATGCGATCAGAGGCGGCTGCCCGGCAGATGATCGAGATGGGCTACGAAAACGTCGCCAACATGATCGGTGGAATCGCCGAGTGGCAGCAGCAGGGCCTTCCCGTCGTCTCCGAAGCCTCGCTGACACCCGAGCAGCGGAACCGCTACTCACGCCACCTGCTCCTGCCCGAGGTCGGCGCTGACGGCCAGGTCCGGATGCTCGAATCGAGGGTGCTCCTGCTGGGGGCCGGAGGGCTCGGCGCCCCAACGGCGCTCTACCTGGCTGCGGCGGGGATCGGGACGATCGGGATCGTCGATGACGACGTGGTCGATGCCTCAAACCTGCAGCGACAGGTGATCCACGACACCACCCGGATCGGTGAACCGAAGACCGCCTCGGCCCGTCAGGCGATCGAGGCGCTGAACCCCGACGTCGAGGTGGTCGAGTACGGCACCCGCCTGGATGCCGACAACGTCCTCGAGATCATCGGTGCCTACGACGTGATCGTCGACGGGGCCGACAACTTTCCGACCCGTTACCTGCTGAACGACGCGTCCGTCCGTCTGGGCAAGCCGGTCGTCTCGGCCTCGATCCTGGGCTTCGATGGACAGATATCGACCTTCGTACCCGGCGAAGGCCCCTGCTACCGGTGCCTCTATCCGACACCACCGCCACCGGAGCTCGCACCGAGCTGCTCGGCAAACGGGGTGTTGGGGGTGATGGCCGGCGTAATGGGATTGCTGCAGGCGAACGAGGTGATCAAGCTGGTGCTGGGAATCGGCGAGCCGCTGGTTGGCAGACTCCTCCTCTACGAAGCGCTGACGACCAGGTTCACCGAGCTAAGGGTCCGACAGGACCCCGACTGCCCGGTCTGTGGCTCCGAGGCACCCGAGCTCGACGACCTCGGGAAGTTCCCCGATTACGAGGCCTTCTGCGGCGGCCATACGGGTTCCTGACGCTCCCGTTACGATCTTCGCGATGGCCAAGGTCAAGATTCCACCCGTGCTCCGCCAGCACACCGGCAACGAGTCCGAGGTCGAGCTGGAGGGCGACACCGTCGGGGCCGTGCTCGACGCGCTCGTATCCCAGCATCCCGACACCAGGCCCCAGCTCTTCGGCGAGGACGAGGAGCTGAACCGGTTCGTCAACGTCTACCTGAACGACGAGGACGTCCGGGTCCTCGATGGACTGGATACGGCGGTGTCTGCGGATGACACCGTGATGATCCTGCCGGCGATGGCCGGCGGCTGAGCCCCGGCTACTCGCCGGGAAGCCCGACCCCTTCACCCCGTTCGAGGATTTCCCGTGCCGCTTCGGCAGCCGAAGCCGGGACGAGGATGTTCCTGGGGCCGGCCGCGAGGAAGTCCGGGACATCGGCAGCTGCGGTTCGCTGGATCAGGCAGGGGATCCCTTCCGAGTCGAGCAGGCCTTCGATCAGCTCGGCCTCGGCGAGGTTCCGTGCCCAGGCCACCTTGACCGGCGCGGGAGGTCGCTCCCGCCGGGACCACCTACCCAATCTCAAGGTCGACGTCCTCGATCTGGCGGTCGACGATCCGGAAGGCGCGGAGCTCGGGCCGTTCCGGGTCCTTCAGCGAGACGATGATCCAGGCTACGCCGGGCCAGCCCGCGGCAAGGTTCACGTCGGTCTCCGAGGGGTAGGGCTCGGTCTTGGTGTGGGAGTGGTAGATCGCGACAATCTCCTCGCCCGCTTCCTCGATCCGGTTGACCAGCTCGAGCTGCTCCGCAGGGGCGATCGAGTACCGGAAGGGGCTGTCCTCGGCATTGGTCGCCGGGTAGACGGTCTCGGCACGCCCGTCGCGACCACCGACCAGGCCACAGCACTCGTTCGGTCGTTCGTCTAGGGCCTGCCGGACGATCCTGTCCGTCAGGTGCCGGCTGAACCTCACCCGCTCACCACCAGTTGGTGGCGTCCAGGTCACCCAGGTCGTCGAGTGGCTGGGTGTAGATCCCGGACGAGAGGTACTTCCAGCCGCCGTCGGGAACCAGGAAGACGATGTTTCCCTCCTCGATCTCCCCGGCAATCCTCGCGGCTATCGCCGCGGTCGCCCCTGCGGAGACCCCGGCGAAGATGCCCTCCTGTTCGAGCAGCCTCCTGGTCCAGAGGACCGAGTCCAGGTTCGAAACCATGATCTTTCGATCCAGCAGGGAGATGTCGAGGATCGGCGGGATGAAGCCGTCCTCCAGCGAGCGGAGTCCCTGGACGGCCTCACCATGCATCGGTTCGGAGGCCACCAGAAGGGTTTCGGGATCATTCTCCTTCAGTCGCCGTCCGTTCCCCATCAGGGTCCCCCCGGTGCCCAGGCCGGCCACGAAGGCGGCGACGGAATCGAGCTCTTCGAGGATCTCGACCGCCGTCCCGTTGTAGTGGGCCAGGGGATTCGCCTCGTTTCCGTACTGGTAGGGCATGTAGTAGCCCGGATCCGAGGCCATCTCGAGGGCGAGTTCGACCGCACCGTTCGAGCCCTTCGCCCCTTCCGAGTAGACGATCTCGGCTCCGTACATCCTCAGGATCTCGGTCCGCTCCGGAGTGACGTTGTCGGGCATCACCACCTTCAGCGGGTAACCACGTACCCGGCAGATCATCGCCAGGGAGATTCCGGTGTTCCCGGAGGTCGGTTCGAGGATCGTCACCCCTGGCTCGATCGCGCCCTCCGCCTCGGCGCTCTCGATCAGCGATCGGGCCACCCGGTCCTTGACCGAACCCGTCGGGTTGGCCGACTCGAGCTTGGCGAAGACCTTGACCTCTTCCCTGGGCGAGAAGGAACTCAGCTCGACCATCGGGGTGTGGCCGATCGACTCGACCAGGTCGTGGAAGGTGCCGCCGCAGGGCTTGTTGAGGAGGTCGTAGTAGGGATTCATCTCGGATTCGCCTCGAACACGGTCATTCCGACCGCCTTTAGGAGTTTAGCCCCCAGCGCGACCGGTCGGGGCACCGTTTGTGTGATCGGTGGCATACTTCCCGGGCTGTCCGTCGTCCCAGCACCAGAGAAAGAGGAGGAGTTACACCAATGAAGTCGTCCCGCATTGCGGCGATCGTTGCGTTCATCGCGCTGTTCGCCGGAGCCACCACCCTTACCGCCTGCAGCAGTGATTCCAGTTCCGGGGGTTCGGTCGATTCCGAACTGATCCAGTCCGGGACGCTGACCGTCGGTTCGGACATCCCGTTCCCGCCCTTCGAGTTCGGTCGTGCGCCTGACTACAAGGGCTTCGACATCGACATCGTCCGGGAGATCGCCAAGGACATGGATCTGAAGTTGAACGTCCAGGACACGGGCTTCGACACGATCTTCACCGACGTGGCGCAGGGCAAGTTCGACATGGTCGCGTCTGCCGCGACGATCACTCCTGAGCGTCAGCAGACGGTCAACTTCTCGGACCCTTATTACGAGGCCGAGCAGGCGCTGCTGGTGCCACCCGACTCCGACATCAGCACGGTGGAGGATCTCTCGGGCAAGATCGTCGGCGCCCAGGATGGCACTACGGGCGAGGCCTACGCGAACGACGAGACCGATGCCTCCGAGGTTCGGGGATTCCCGAACGGGCCGGCGGCGATCGACGCGGTCAAGGCCGGACAGGTCGACGCGACGATCATCGACCAACCGGTCGCCCAGGATGCACTCGACAAGGGCCAGACCGGATTCGATATCGCGACCCTGATCCCGACCGGTGAGCTCTACGGGTTCGCATTCGCCAAGAAGAACACGGCGCTCCTCGACAAGGTCAACGAGATCATCCAGAAGATGAAGGAAGACGGCCGCCTGGCTGCCGTCTACCAGAAGTACTTCAAGACGAAGCCGCCCAAGGGCGTGGTCGACGGGACGACCGAGAACCCAGGCGGGGGTTCGTAAGGGCAAGCAAGAAAGTCAGAGGGGGCGCCGCCGGCGCCCCCTCTTCTTTCCCCATACCGCCCCAATGCTGTCCGCCAGGATGGGGCGGACCGCCATTCGCTGAACGACGATGGACGCTTTTTTCCAGACCTATTTCGACTTCACGATCATCGAGGACAACTTCGGCTACGTCCTCGAGGGTTTCTGGTGGACGATTCGACTCTCGATCCTCGGCGGGATCCTTTCCCTCCTCTGGGGGCTGATCCTCGCCGTACTGCGGCAGCTTCCCGGCAAGGCATTAGCGCCGGTCAGGTGGTTGACCGTCGCCTACATCGACGGCCTTAGGGGGATCCCGCTACTGCTGGTGATCTTCCTGATCTACGGCGGCCTGGGTGCGCTCGCATCGGAGGGCGTGATCCCGGAGGCGATCGGGATTCCCAGGTGGTTCGGACTTCCTTCACCCTTCTGGTACGGCAC
>JBMSXD010000006.1:0-25435 GCA_049425265.1 Solirubrobacterales bacterium | reverse complement strand
CCCCCGACACGCGGATTATGATTCCGCTGCTCTAACCAGCTGAGCTACCCCGGCGGGATCGCCGATTCTAGCCGTCGCAGGGCCCTCTACTTCTCCCGCTCCTCGACTTCGCCGAGCTCGCCCGAGTCCTCCCGAAGGGTTCCCCAGAGGGCGATGATGAAAGCGGCAAACAGGAAGAGGAAGGGGATCCAGTAGAAGGGCGAGGCCGAGGCGATCAGCGGGGTGGGCAGGTCCATCTACTCAGAGCACCCTGGTCGGATCGTCGGGGCAGGGGCCGATGCCGCATTCGACGGCGGTGGTGAAGGTGTTCGCTGCGGCCAGGAAGATCCCGAAGGCCAGGGCGATCACGGCGAGGACGTTGACCACCTTCGGGGCCTCCCCCTTTGGCGGATCGAACTGGCGCTGGAAGAACATCACCACGGCGATCGCGATGACCATCGCCATGAAGACGAGGAAGGCCCAGGTATAGAGGTGGAAGCCGAAGACGGCATCCCCGTAGGAGCCGGTTCCGGGAACGATGTGGAGAGCGATGTTCCTGAGCGACACCAGGATCCCGAAGATCGCCCCGAGCAGGGCGAATCCGTAATGGATCGGTTTCGGTCCGAAAAGGGCATTCAGGACCAGGCCCAGACCGGTAGCGAGCATCCCGATCCTGATCAGCAGGCAGAGCGGACAGGGGGGCTCGAGGAAGATGAACTGGATCCCGTAAGCACCGAAGACCACGCTGAACACGACCAGCGCTCCGAGGGCATTGAACAGTCGGACGACGCTCCGGGTGTCCCAGGCCGAGCTCCCGGTCAAAGGCTCAGGGTGATGTTGTCGCTTACGTGGAAGCGGAACATCGCAAGCGAGAGGAGCAGGGCGATCAGGCCGAGCACTATCGAGAGGTTCCGTTTGCCTCTCGCGGCCACTCCGAAGGCTGCCAGCCAGACGATGAAGAGTGCGGCCATCACCTGGGTCGAATCTAAGACCCCGGTCGGAGGTCAGATGTGCAGGTTTCGTTACCGGGAGTGGGAGGCGTTTTCCGCCGCCGCCTCCTCCGCCGTGCTTTCGGGATAGGGTCTTCTCGCCTCCCGAAGCTTCGGCGAAGTTCTGGATTGTCGGGAAGCGAATTGGGGTCAATCACGCTGGGCGCAGGCCTTCATCCGCCGGCCCCGGGGAAGGGAAGTGGAAATCGATGAAAGAGGGAATGACGAAGCTCCGTTGGCTGCTCGGGCTGGCGATCGTGCCGGCCGCCATCGGCCTCGCCGCCTGTGGTGGCAACGACGGAAGCCAGGAGGCCCAGCAGGGCGAGCAGATCGGCGAGCAGGCCCAGCAGATGGGCGAGCAGATGGGTGAGGACCAGGAAGACCGTCAGGAAGACGCGGAGGATCGCCGCGAAGACGCGGAGGACCGCCGTGAGGATCGCCGTGAGGACGCGGAGGATCGCCGTGAGGACCGCCGCGACGATCGGAAGGACCGCCAGGACGACCGCCGGGACGAGCGCGAGGACGAGAACGACGACTGACAATCCTCGGCGGCGCTGGCGTTCAGGTCGGCTCCAATGACGGTGGTCGCCGGACCGCCCGGGTAGAGTCTCTGCCTGAATTCAGTTAGTCACGGCTGCTTTCGCAGACCTAGTGGGACAAGAAAAGTGCTTTACGACGACGGGTGGGGCCCAGGGCCAGTCGCCCGGGAAGAGGAAGGAAACGAATGACTGACGCAAAGAGGATCAACCCCCGTTTGCTGCTCGGGCTGGCAATCGTGCCGGCAGCTATCGGGCTCGCTGCCTGCAGTGGCAACGACGGAAGCCAGGAGGCCCAACAGGGCGAGCAGATCGGCCAGCAGGCCCAGCAGCAGGGCGAGCAGATGGGCGAGCAGGCCCAGCAGATGGGCGAGCAGATGGGTCAGCAGCAGCAGAACAACAACCAGAACCAGAACAACAACCAGGGCAACAACTGGCAACAGCAGGGCGAGAAGGAAGGCGAGTACTGGCGCAAGAAGGGCGAGAAGGAAGGCGAGTACTGGCGCAAGAAGGGTGAAGCGATCGGCGAGAAGTACGAGAAGGAGTACGGCGGCTGATCGAAGCCGCGATGGGCTTTCATTCCGGCCGGATCCACCACCTGGTGGGTCCGGCCGTTTTCTTTGGGCGGACTCAGGTCAGGTCGCGTCGTCCCCAGAGGCTGAGTCCGGCAGCCGAGAGCAAAACCGCGATTCCGGAAAGCACCAGAAGCGGTTGGACCGCGATCGCTTCTGCCGGAACGAGCGCCAGGTGGGTGAAGGGCGAGACGTCGGCCAGGCGTCCTACGACGACGGTCAGGCTCTCCAGTGTCAGCAGGAGGGCACAGAGCGCGTAGAAGGCCCAGGCGACGAAGCCCGCCCGCGGCGAGATTCCGAACGAGAGGGCGGCCAGCCCACCCAGGACCAGCATCGCCGGCACGAAGGTCGGGCCGGCCGCAGCGAGTTCGCCGACCATGCTCCAGTTGCCACCAGCCAACCCGTAGCCGACTCCGGACAGGGCCCCGGTCAGGACCATCAAGAGGACCGCACCGAAGAGGGCAACCACGAGGTTGCCGGCCGCCCACCTCACCCGGCTCGGGGCCGAGGCAAGCGGAAGTTCCGCCCGCCCGGACTTTTCTTCTGACGCCGGCCTGAGGGTCGAGGCGATGACGAATCCGGTAGCGACGATCGCGTAGAAGTCGAGCATGGTCGCGAAGTAGGAATCGAGGAGGCCGCCACCGGCCTGGAGCAGAGCCTTCGAGAACTGCGGGTTTTGACCGAGCAGATCCTCGATGTCGACGGCGATCGCCCCGTAGAGGAGGGCGGCAATCGAGAGCCCGATGGCCCAGCCGAGCACCGTTCCCCGCTGAATCCGCCAGGCCATCGCGAGCGAAGGGGGCAGGTGGGACGAGTAGCCGGGAGGGCCCGGTCGGGGTCTCAGCAGTCCGGCCCCCAGGTCCCGGCTCGAGGCCATCCGGAAGGCGAACAGACAGAGCAGTACGGCCACCAGGAAGGCGAGGAAGAGCGGCCAGGGGTTCGGGGTCGCGTACGGATCGGTTGCGATCACCCACTGGATCGGCGAGAGCCAGGAGATCGGACTGTCGGTCAGGTCCCCGATGCCCCTCAGCACGTAAAGCGCCCCCAGCAGGGCACCGACCATTCCCCGGACCGAGCGGGCGTGGCTTATCGCCTGGGCGGCCACCGCGGTCACCCCGGCGAAGACCAGGCCGCAGCTGAGGATGGCTGCAACCTGAACTGCTGTTCCCCCGGGGTCGAGGCCGGCGAGCACCAGACCGACCCACCAGAGCACCGAGAGTACGAGCAGTCCCCCGACCGTGATCACCAGTGCCGAGCCGAGATGGGCCAGCCTGCCGACGGTCTGGGCCAGAAGGAGCTCCGTCCGCCCATCTTCCTCCTCGGAGCGGGTGTGGCGGACCAGCATGAACATCGCGAACAGGGCCGCGACGATCGACAGGACCGGCCCCATTTCCCAGCTGACCAGGCCATCGAAGGTGTCGAGCGCGCTCCCCGGCCCGAAGAAGGCCTCGAAGGCCGGGTTCGACTCGATCGTCTGGGCATAACTCTCGATCGAGGCCTGGGTCGGGAAGTACGTGTCGTACTGGATCGGGTAGAGCACGGCCCAGCCGACCAGCCCGAGGATTGCGACCGGCAGGATGATCCGGTCCCTGCGAAGCCCGGCCTTGACCAGTGCCATGGTGCCGCTGAAATCCGAGGCCATGCCTAGGCGGAGTCCTCGTTTGCCCGGTACTCCTCGAGGAAGATGTCCTCGAGGCTCGGAGGCCGGGTCGAGAGGTCCTCGAACCCGCGGTCGAGCAGCCAACGCATTGCGTCCTCCAGCCTGTCGCTATCGACCGAGAACCTGACCCGCATCCCTTCTATTTCGACCTCGTGCACCCCGGGCATCAGCTCGAGTCCGTCCGGCTCGGAGCGAAGGGTTGCCGCCACCCGGGAGCGGGCCAGGTGCTTCATCTCCTCGAGCGACCCGGACTCCACTGCCCTTCCCTTGCGGATGATCGTCAGGGTGTCGACCAGCTGCTCGACCTGGGCCAGGATGTGACTGGAAAGGAGCACGGTCCCTCCCCGGCCGCGAAGCTCCGTCACGCCTTCCTGGAAGACCTCTTCCTTCAGCGGGTCGAGTCCGGCGGTCGGTTCGTCGAAGAGGAAGAGCTCGGCATCGGTCGAGAGGGCGGCGACCAGGGCGACCTTCTGTCGGTTGCCGCGGGAGTAGGAACCTCCTTTCGCAGTCAGGTCGAGTTCGAACCTCCGGCAGAGCTCAGCCCGGCGTTCTAGGTCGACCCCTCCCCTGAGCGAGGCCAGCAGGTCCAGGACCTCGCCACCTGTCAGGTTTGGCCAGAGGTTCATCTCCCCCGGCACGTAGGCGACCCTCGCGTGTACCTCCCGGGCCCGTTTCCAGGGGTCCATACCGAGGACCCCGGCCTCGCCACCGTCGGCACGGATCAGCCCCAGCAGCACCCGGATCAAGGTCGACTTGCCGGCACCGTTGGGACCGAGGAAGCCATGAACCTGGCCACGTTTTACGGTCAGGTCCATCCCGTCCAGGGCCACGGTAGACCCGAACCGCTTGACCAGCCCCCGGGTGAGGATCACATCCTCTTTCTCGGCGTCCATTCCGATTTCCATTCCGGGGACCCTAACCAAGGCTGTGGTCCTGCCTGGGCCAGCCGGATCGGCCTTCTTCCGGGAGCGGCGTCGGTACATTCGGCCGGTGGAGGCTGGACTCGACAAGGCGGTTGAGACCGTGGTCCAGGACTGTCTCGAGGTCAGGGACGGGGAGGAGGTATTGGTCGTTGCTAACCCGGCTACCTCCGGCCTCGGAACGGCGCTGAGGGAAGAGGCGGACCGGAGCGGGGCGGATGCCGTCTTGGTGATCATCTCGGAGCGTGAGTCGCACGCCGGTGAGCCACCGGCCGGGGTGGCTTCCGCGATGGTCGAGGCCGATGTCGTCATCGCCCCGACCGTGCAGTCGCTCTCCCACACGGATGCCCGGAAGAGGGCTTCGGAATCGGGCACGAGGATCGCAACCCTTCCGGGGGTTACCCCGGAGATGCTGACCCGGCTCATGTCCGACGACATGGAGGCACTCAGGAGGAGAAGCGACGAGGTGGCCGTGATCCTCGACCGGGGGACAGAGGCCAGGCTGACCTGCGATCACGGATCGGACATTCGGTTCGACCTCCAGGAGCGAAGGGCGATCTCGGACTCCGGGCGCCTCGGGCAGCCAGGCGCGTTTGGCAACCTTCCGTGCGGAGAAGGTTTCATCGCTCCGGTGACGGCCGAGGGAACGCTCGTCGTCGACGGGACGATCGCCTCCATCGGTCGGGTTGCCTCGAAGGTCAGGCTCGAGGTGAGGGATGGGCGGCTGGTCGAGGCCGAGGGGGAGGAGGGCCAGGAGTTGCTCGAACTGCTCGAAGTCCACGGACCGGAAGCGACGACGATCGCCGAACTAGGGATCGGGACGAATGCACGGGCGACCCTGACCGGGAACGTACTCGAGGACGAGAAGATCCTCGGCACGGCCCATGTCGCCTTCGGTGCATCGGCAGCGATCGGAGGAACCGTTCAGGTCCCGGTCCACCTCGACGTCGTCTCACTCCGACCGGAGGTGACGGTCGACCAGCTCCCGGTGACGCTCGAGGGCCGCCTGCTGGTCGGATCGTGATCCTCGCCGTTCCAAACGTTGCCGAGGGACGGGACTTCGGTCGATTGGGACGCCTGGTCGAGGCAGTCGAGGCCGGTCCGGTCGAGCTGCTCGACTGGAGCTCCGACCTCGACCACAATCGTTCCGTGATTACCCTGGCCGGGGAGGGTGCCCAGACGGCCGGCGCGGTCGCTGGCCTTGCGGCAGGCCTCTCCGGTGGAGCCGGTATCGCTGAGTGGGAGGGCATCCACCCGACCGTGGGGCTGCTCGACGTGGCGCCCTTCGTCTGGCTCGGGCCCGAGACCAAGGAGGAAGCCCAGGCAGCCGCCGGCCTGGCCGCCGAGAGGCTCAGCGAGGCCGGGATCCCGGTCTTCTTCTACGGCGAGCTCGCCTCCTCTCCGGAGAACAGCGAGAGGGCCTGGTTACGCAGGGGAGGCCCGGCGGAGCTCAGCAGGCGGATGGAGTCCGGGGAGCTCCGTCCCGACTTCGGACCGCTCCGGCCCCACCCGGTGATGGGCGCAACCCTGGTCACGGCCCGACCACCACTCGTCGCGTTCAACATCGAGGTGGAGGGCGGGGAGCCGGGGTTGGCGGAGGGAATTGCGGCGGAACTTCGTGAGTCAGGCGGCGGGCCCAGGGGTCTGCGGGCGATCGGTCTCGAGCTCTCGACCGGCAGGAGTCAGGTTTCGATGAACGTCGGTGACCCTTCGGAGGGCTCGCTCGGGAAGATCGCCCGACTGGTAGCCGAGCAGGCACGGGCCGGTGGAGGAGTCGCGGTCGAGGCCGAGTTGATCGGCCTGGCACCCGAGGCAGCCCTGCTCGACTATCCCGACACGGTGCCGATTCGGGATTTCGATCCCGATATGAAGGTGATCGAACGCCGGCTCGATGGGGGAGGGAAAGGGACCGCCGCCCCCGCGTGACCCGCTTCTCCGGGTAGATTTCAGGAGATGGCGCAGACCAGGAAGAAGCGCAGGAAGAAACGGCGCGGCACCCAGGCCGGTCAGATCGACACCAAGCGGCGCAGTCGGCCGAAGTCGAGGGCCGAGGCAAAGAGCCAGGCTCGTTCCGGATCCAAGCGGAAGCCCGCTACCAGGCTCGACCGCCCACCCACCTGGAAGTCAGCCACGATCCGCGGAGTGATCGCCGCCGTCGTGTTCATGGTGCTGCTGATCGTCCTCTTCGGTCGCCCGCTCACCGAGGCGGTAGGCCTTGCCCTCTTCATGCTCGTCTTCTACATCCCGGCCGGCTACTACATGGACACCTTCATGTGGCGTCGAAGGGAGCGGGCGAGGATCAGGTCCGGCAGGAAGCAGTGACCGACTCCGGGCTGGAGGTGGTCGGGACGACCGTCGGCCAGGTCGCGGAGAACTCCTTCACCGTCTGGAAGGACGGCTCGGACCGCGCCGTGATGATCGATCCCGGTGATGAACCGGATCGCCTGATGGCTCCGCTGGCCGAGCGTGGACTGACCCTGGACGCGATCCTCCTGACCCACTGCCACTTCGACCACATCGGCGCAGTCGCCCCGATCGCCCGGGCGACCGGGGCCCCGGTCTACTGTCCAGAGATCGAGGTCGGCGTCCTCGCCGACATCATGACCTACGTCCCCTGGCCCGGATTCGGACCGTTCGAGAGCTGGGAGGCCGAGGAGACGGTTACCGGCGGGGAGAAGCTCGAGCTGGCCGGACTCGAGTTCGACGTGATCCACACCCCGGGACACAGCCCCGGCCACGTCACCTACTCGCTCCCCGAGTTCGGTGTCGTCTTCTCGGGTGACGTGCTCTTCCAGGGATCGGTCGGCAGGGTCGACCTGCCCGGAGGCGACTGGGAGACCCTGCTCGGCTCGCTCAAGCTGCTGGTCGAGTCCCACCCCCCCGAGACGACCGTCTACCCCGGCCACATGGGTGTCACGACGATCGGGGCCGAGCTCGCCGGGAACCCCTTCCTGGCCGGGATCGAGGTCTGACGATGGCCGGTGAATTCCAGGCACCAAGGGGGACGGCCGACCTCCTTCCCGTAAGCGAAGAAGCCCACCGCTTCGTGGTCGAGACCTTCCGCAAGATCACCGGCCGGGCCGGGTTCCGGTCGATCGAGACCCCCGCGTTCGAGGACACAGCCCTGTTCCAGCGGGGCGTGGGCGACTCGACCGACATCGTCCGCAAGGAGATGTTCACCTTCGAGGACAAGGGGGGCAGGAGCCTTACCCTGAGGCCCGAGGGAACTGCCCCGATCTGTCGGGCCTACATCGAGCACGGGATGAGCAGGCTGCCCCAGCCGGTAAAGCTCGCCTACGAGGGATCCTTCTTCCGCCACGAGCGCCCCCAGGCCGGCCGGTTCAGGCAGTTCCACCAGGTCGGCGTCGAGGTGATCGGGGCGGACTCGCCCCTCGCCGATGCCGAGGTGATCTGCCTGCTGGATGCCTTCCTCGGCGAGCTGGAGGTTCCTGACCTGGAGCTCCACCTTGGAAGTCTCGGTTCCCCTGAAGCCCGCAAGGAATACCTCTCGGAGCTGACCGCCTACCTCGAGTCGAGGGAGTCCGAGCTCTCCGAAGATGTCAGGGACCGGGTCGGCAGCAACCCGCTCAGGGCGTTCGACTCCGATGACGAGGGCACTGCCAGGGTGATGGAGGAGGCTCCGCTCCTCCTCGACCGACTGGACGGGGAGGACCGCGAACACTTCGAGCGGGTCCGGGAGCTGCTCGACGAAGCGGGGGTTGGCTACACCGTCGATCCGACCCTGGTCAGGGGGCTCGATTACTACGGGCGGACAGTTTTCTCGTTCACCTGCGACCGGCTCGGCGCCCAGTCGGAGGTAGGCGGCGGCGGTCGCTACGACGGGCTGATCACGAGGCTGGGCGGCCCGGACAGCCCGGCGATCGGCTGGGCGGCCGGGGTCGAGCGCATCCTGCTCGCCCTGGACCGCGAGGGGGAGTCCCCCGAACTCGACCTCTTCCTTGCCTGGACCGAGGAGTCCGTCGCCAGCCGCATTCCCGCACTTGCCCGTGAACTGCGAGACGGAGGGATCTCGGTCGGCTTCGACCTGGCCGAGCGGAACCTCAAGGGGCAGCTCAAGCAGGCCGACAGGGCGGGGGCCCGTTGGACCGCGATCCTGGCTGCGGATGGCTCCGCTGAGCTGAAGGAGATGGAGACCGGGGATCAGCGGGCGGCGGAGCTCGGCGAGCTCGCCTCGATAGTCGCGGACTGAGCCGTCTTGCCAGCCGTTCGGGCAGGCTATTCCTGAAAGACTCACGCGATGGCCGACCGAGCTCCATTCCTGCCCGAGAACGATTACCGGGACGCCTGGTGTGGACAGGTCCTCGACGATCTGGTCGGCCGGAAGGTCCGGGGCGCCGGCTGGGTCAACCGGCGACGAGACCACGGCGGCCTGGTTTTCATCGACCTGAGGGACAGGACGGGGATCGTTCAGCTCGTCTTCGACCCGGCGGAGTCTTCGGAGTACTTCGAGCTTGGCCATGCCCTTCGGCCGGAATGGGTTCTCTCGGCCGAGGGCGAGGTGGTCAGGCGCGACCCCGAAACGGTCAATCCCGAGATCGGTACCGGTGAGTTCGAGATAAAGGTGACCGAGGCCCAGATCCTCTCCGAGGCTGACACACCACCCTTCGAGATCGAGGGCTTCAGGTCGGAGGTCGGCGAGGAGGCGAGGCTTCGTCATCGGTACCTCGACCTGAGGAGACCCGTGATGCAGGAGGCGATCGAGATCCGCCACCGCCTGGTCACCGAGATGAGGGGCTTCCTCGACGGCGAGGGTTTCCTCGAGATCGAGACCCCGGTGCTCACCCGGTCGACCCCGGAGGGAGCGCGGGACTTCCTCGTTCCCAGCAGGCTGCACCAGGGATCTTTCTTCGCCCTCCCGCAGTCACCACAGCTCTTCAAGCAGATGCTGATGGTGGCCGGATTCGAGCGCTACTTCCAGATAGCCCGATGCTTCAGGGACGAGGACCTGCGAGCCGACCGTCAGCCGGACTTCACCCAGCTCGACATCGAGATGTCGTTCGTCGGGATCGAGGACGTGATCGGCCTGAACGAGCGACTGATGGCCCACGTGTTGTCCGAGATGGGTGTCGAGGTCGAGATCCCGTTCCCCCGGATCTCCCACGACGAGGCAGTCGCCCGATTCGGTACCGATCGACCGGACATGCGATTCGGGTATGAGGTGGTCGACCTGACCGAAATCCTGAGGGGTACCGAGTTCAAGGCCTTCGGTGGGGTGATCGAAGGGGGCGGAGCGGTGGTCGGGATCAACTTCGGGCCGCGGGACCTGCCGAGGGCGCAGCTCGACGGCCTGATCGAAGAGGCAAAGGAGCTGGGCGCGAAGGGCTTGGTCTGGGCCTACTGCGAGGACGGCGGCTGGCGCGCCCCGATCGCCAAGTTCCTCTCGGCCGACGAGCAGGCCGGGTTGAACGAGGCGCTCGGTGCTTCGGAGGGCGACTTGATGCTCGTTGCCGCCGACAGCCCGGCGGTCGCTGCCGGGATCCTCGGGGGACTTCGGAGCAGGCTCGCCGAGCGGTGGGACCTGATCCCGGAGACCGGCAACTCACTGGTCTGGGTCGTCGACTGGCCGATGTTCGAGAGGGACGAGCGGACCGACAGGTGGATTGCGCTCCACCACCCGTTTACCTCCCCAGCGGGCGAGCTCGACCCCGACGATCCCGGTTCGGCCCGGGCACTTGCCTACGACCTGGTCTGGAACGGGGTGGAGCTCGGTGGAGGATCGATCAGGATCTCCGACCCCGACCTCCAGAAGCAGGTCTTCGCGATCATCGGAATCGACGATCAGGAGGCGGCCGATCGGTTCGGATTCCTGCTCGAGGCCCTGCGCTATGGCGCGCCTCCCCATGGCGGGATTGCCTACGGGGTCGACCGGTTCGCTGCCCTGCTCGCCGGTTTCGACTCGATCAGGGACGTGATCGCCTTCCCCAAGACCGCCTCCGGTAGCGATCCGCTGACCGGGGCCCCGTCGCCGGTCGAGGAGCCCCAGCTCAAGGAGCTCGGGCTCACCCGTGGCCGGGCCGCCAGGGCGCAGTCCTCCGACGACTGAGTCGGATGGGTCCCTTCAGGCGCTTCTTCTCCCGGGGGGATCCGAAGGTCCACGTCGGCGACCCCCGTTTCGATGACTGGGAGCCAGTGGCCGGGTTCGAAGACGTCGAAACCGGGATGGCCTTCGCCCAGCACCTCCGTGAAGCGGGGCTGGATGCGGTCCTGACCGCGGACTGGGAGCCGGACGAGTTCGGTCGTGGGGACCTGCAGCTCCAGGTCCCTCCCGGGAGGTGGTCGGAGGCCGAGGAGATCCTCTCCGGCCTGGATCTGGATTGAAGGGCGGTTCGTTCGCCGGGGGTAGCGCGGTGCTACGGTGACCGCCGGGTCCGGATCCGTACGACGTCCGCCTCATAAATTGACCCAACATCAACGGCATGGGAGCCGAATCTCCCCGGTCCGTGGAGGTCCGGGGGTAGGCACCCACCTTTAAAACAAGGGATCAATGCCGGAGGCGGCGACGGCGGGTCGGGACCCGACTTTTTCTTGGACCTCAGGCTGGCAGTTCGTAGGAGACGCCGGTCAGTCGCTCCGACTCGATCCAGAGGCGCTCGGCCGCATCCCGGTCCGTAGCGCTCTCCACCGGCTCGACCACGGTCGGGGAGCCGCGCATCTCGCCCGGACCATCAGGTCCCACGTAGCTTCCACCTGGCAGTTCCGGTTCCGTAGCAGCGAACAGGATGGGCGCCGCGCCGGCGGCCGCACCCTGGGCAAGCAGTCGGTGGCCGAGAGCCATGAGGGGGGCCGCCACTGCCGAACCGAGGCCGCCCCCGATCCTCGGCCCGGCCTTCTGGAGGTTGGTCGCCGAGTAGCCCGGATGCGCGGCCATGCTCTCGACCGGCGATCCGGCCAGGTCCAGCCTTCGTTGGAGCTCTATGGCGAAGGAGAGGTTCGCGAGCTTCGAGAGTGCGTAGGCACCGGTCCGGCTGTAGCCGCTCTCCCCCTGGAGGTCGTCGAAGTCGATACGCCCGACCCGGGCCATCGTGCTGCTGACCGTGACCACCCGACTGCCGGGCAACTCCTTGATTCGCGGCAGCAGGAGCCCGGTCAGGGCGAAATGCCCGAGGTGATTGGTCCCGAACTGGAGCTCGAAACCGTCTTCGGTTTCCCGTCTCGGCGGCATCATCACCCCGGCGTTGTTGATCAGGAGGTCGATTCCATCGGGAAAACGGGACGAGGCCCCCGAGGCGAACTCCCTGACCGAGTCGAGGCTGGCCAGATCGAGCTCCCGCGTTTCGACCCGGGCCCCGGGGACTTCGTCCCGGATCGTCGCTGCGGCCACTTCGGCCTTCCCCATGTCCCGGCAGGCCATCAGTACGGTCGCCCCGGCCCCGGCCAGGGCACGGGAGACCTCGAGCCCAAGGCCGACGTTTGCACCGGTTACGACCGCGTTCCGTCCGCTCGAATCGGGGATGTCCGCCTCGCTCCAGCCCATCGGCACTCGCGCCGAGGCTACCGCTTTACCCTTTGGGGGTGAGCCGCTTAGAGCACCAGACTGCATCGCTTGCCGGGGATGCGTACCGGGAGTTCCTCGAGGATGTCTCCCGGCAGGGCGACCCGCCCGTAGGGTCGTTCTCGGGGGCGGCCGGGGGCTCTGCCTGTGGGGACCTGGTCCGGGTCTCCCTGCTTCCCGGGGTGGAGTTCGACGTTGACCGGGTGACCTGGGAAGCCGAGGGCTGCGCCGCCCCGGCGCGGGCAGAGGTAGTCGCGGGAGGAACTCTGCTCGAGGCGGCACGACTCGACCCCGATGCCCTGGAGCGGGAGCTCGGCTCACCGGGCAACGGGACTAGGCACGCGGTCGTGCTGGCCTGCGACGCCCTGCACCGGGCGCTCTCCTCGATCGCATCGGCCGGGCTGCCGTTGGCCGAGCCCTCACCGGGCAGGGTCGGTGTCGCGCTTTCGGGTGGGGTCGACAGCGCAGTGGCAGCCCTGATGCTTCGGGACGGTGGCCGGGAGCCCGTGGCGATAACGGTCAAGCTCTGGGCCGACCCCCAGACCGACGGCACCAAGGCCTGTTGCTCACCGGAAGCCGTCCTCTCGGCCCGCTCGCTCGCTCACTCGCTGGGGATGCCTCACTTCACCCTCGACCTGGAGGAGTCGTTTCGCTCCGAGGTCGTCGCCCGCTTCCTCGACGGCTACCGGTCCGGCACTACACCCAACCCCTGCATCGCCTGCAACGGCTCGGTGCGGATCGATGCGATGGTCGAGTTGGCCGAGCGCCTCGGCGCCGACCGCCTGGCCACCGGCCATTACGCCACCCTGATCGATGACGGGGAAGGGCCCCTGCTCGCCGAGGCCGAAGACCCCGGCAAGGACCAGAGCTACATGCTGGCCGGCCTCTCTCCCTCGACCGCGGCAAGCCTCGACTTCCCCCTCGCCAGGACCACCAAGGTGGAGGTCCGACGGGTCGCCGCGGAGAACGGCCTTCCGGTGGCACGAAAGCCCGAGAGTCAGGACCTCTGTTTCCTCGCCGGGACGAACAAGGACGCGTTCCTGGAGCACAAGGGGGGACTCTCGCGACGGCCAGGACCGATCCTCGACGGGGACGGGGTCGAGGTCGGGTCCCACCAGGGCCACCACCTGTTCACGGTCGGTCAGCGAAGGGGAATCGGTGTCGCGGTCGGGGAGCCCCGTTACGTAACCGGGCTGGATCCTGAGTCGAACACGGTGACCATCGGCACCCACGACGACCTCCTTACCGACCGGGTCGAACTTCGGGATGTGACCTTGCTCCGGGAGGGATCGAGCGTCGACCGGGTACGGCTCCGCTACCGCTCCGACCCGGTCGGGGCCACGGTCTCGGCCGGTCGCGGTCGGCACGATCGGCTGGAGGTCCAGTTGGAGCAGGACTTCGCCGGACCGGCCCCCGGCCAGACCGCAGTCCTAATGCGCGGTTCTGCGATCGTCGGCCACGGGACTATCGAATAGGCTCGATCGGAATGGAAGCCGACTCGATACGGGAGACCTTCCTTGCCTTCTTCGAGGAGCGGGGCCACCGCCGGATGCCCTCTGCCTCGCTGATCCCGCCGCCCGAGGATTCCTCGACGATGCTGACGGTCGCCGGAATGCAGCCCTTCAAGGCCTACTTCCTCGGGACCGAGAGCCCACCAGCGACCCGGCTCACCTCCTCCCAGGCCTGCTTCAGGACCCCCGACATCGAAGAGGTCGGCAAGACGATGCGCCATCTCACCTTCTTCGAGATGCTCGGCAATTTCAGCTTCGGTGATTACTTCAAGGAGGAGTCGATTCCCTTCGGCTGGGAGCTCTCGGTCGAGGGATTCGGGATCGACCCGTCGCGGATCTGGGTCACCGTATTCGGCGGCGACGAGGAGCTGGGAATCGGTCCGGACGAGGAGTCGATCGCGATCTGGCGGGAGCTGGGCCTTCCGGATGATCGGATCGTGAAGCTCTCCCGCGAGGAGAACTTCTGGCAGGCCGGCCCGACCGGCCCGAGCGGACCCTGCTCGGAGATGTATCTCGACCGTGGGCCGGAATTCGGCTCCGACGACCTCCGTCCCGGCGACGACACCGACCGGTTCCTCGAGTACTGGAACCACGTCTTCATGACATATGACCTGAAGGAAGACGGGTCGGTGCTGCCCCTGCCGAGACGGAACATCGACACCGGCATGGGCCTGGAGCGAGTGGCCGCCGCACTCCAGGGCGTGCCTTCCGTATTCCAGACCGACCTGTTCTCCCCGCTGGTCGACCTGGCGGTCGAGATGAGCGGGGTCGGATTCGAGGACTCGGAGGAGGCGACCCGGGCGATGCGAATCATCGCCGACCACTCCCGGGGGATGACCTTCCTTCTCGCGGCAGGTGTGGTTCCTTCAAATGAGGAGCGGGGTTACGTCCTGCGGCGGGTGATGCGTCGGGCGATCCAGCAGGGCAGGGTCCTTGGCCTGGAGGGCGATTGGCTCGAGCGGTTCACCGACCGGACGATCGAGATCATGGGACCGGCCCACCCCCTGATCGTCGACCAGCGCGAGAGGGTCACGAAATGGGTGCGCTCGGAAGGCGAGGCCTTCGGCAAGACGCTCGACCGCGGCACCGAATTGCTACACCCGGTGGTCGAGCGGGCCCAGGAAGAGGGCAACTCCTGGATCGGAGCCGACGATGCCTTCCTTCTTCACGACACGTATGGGTTCCCTTTCGACCTGACCCGGGAGATGATCGCCTCGAGGGGCCTCTCGGTCGACGACCAGGGTTTCGAGGAACTGATGGAGGGTCAACGAAGGCGGGCCCGCTCGGGTGCTGCGGCCGGGAGCAGGGGTGAAAGCCACGACCAGTTGATCGAGTTCGCGGGATCGGCCCCGGAGACAGAGTTCGTGGGCTACGAGACCCTCGGAACGACCACGGGAGTGGCGGCTGTCGATCAGGAAGACGATGCGAGGGCCCTGGTCAAGCTCGACCGAAGTCCGTTCTACGCGGAGGGGGGCGGTCAGGTGGCCGACTCCGGCAGGCTCGTCTGGGAAGGCGGATCGGCCGAGGTCACCGATGTCGTCCGGATCGGCGACGACCAGGTGGTCGAGATCGGTCCGGATTCCGGGAATGGGAACTGGGTGCCCCCCGAGGGCGAGGGCGTCGAAGCAACGGTCGACCGGTCCTCCCGGATGAGCACGATGGCCAACCACACTGCGACCCACCTGCTCCACGCCGCCCTCCGCGAACGGCTCGGTGACCACGCCCATCAGGCCGGCTCGGCCGTCACCCCGACCAAGCTCCGCTTCGACTTCACCCATAACGAGTCGCTCTCCGCCGAGGACGTCGCCTGGATCGAGGACCGGGTCAATGGCTGGATCAAGGACGCCGAACCGGTCCGCTGGATGGTGATGGAAAGAGTCGAGGCCGAAAGACTCGGCGCGATGGCACTTTTCGGGGAGAAGTACGGGGATTGGGTCCGGGTTGTCGAGATCGAGGGCGTCTCCCGCGAGCTCTGCGGAGGCACTCACGTGACCAACACGGCCGAGGTGGGGATCTTCACGATTACCTCCGAGGGTTCGAGCGCCGCCAACGTCCGGCGTATCGAGGCGATCACCGGCCCGGAGGCGATCGACTGGCACCGGGAAAAGGTGGCCGAGCTGGGTGAGGTCGGTGAGCTGCTCGGTGATCCCCGGGACCCGGTCGGGGCGGCGCGCCGCGCAAGGGGCCGGGGGGCGGCTTTGGCGGCGGCAAGCCGCTCCGGTGAGAGGTTGGCTGAATTCGAAGCCGAAGCGAGGAAGGATGCGGATCGCCGCCAGGCCCTGCTCGCCTCGGAACTCGCGGAGTCGGTCGGCCCAGTCGGGTCCGGCGAGGCAGTGCTCTCGGAGGTCCCGCTCTCGGACCCGAAGGAGATCATCCGGCTGGCCAAGTCCGTTGCGGCAGAGCGACCCGGAGCCGCCGTGGTCCTGGGCGGTGGCAGCCCAGACGAGGGAAGGGCCGGGCTGGTGGTGCTCGTACCGGATGGCACCTTCGAGGGCATCTCTGCGTCGGAGGTCATCTCCGAGCTCGCCCCCCTGATCGGTGGCGGTGGCGGCGGTAGCGACGAACTTGCCCAGGCTGGCGGGTCGAAGCCGGAGGGCGTCTCCGAGGCCCTGGTCACCGCACGCACCCGGCTGGAGTCCTCGTAATGCGAATCCTCGCTCTCGACTACGGGGCTGCCCGGATCGGGTGCGCCGTCTCGGACCGCAGTGGAACCCTCGCCACCCCGATCCCCTCGGTTCCCTCGGGAGAACCGGGCGCACTTGCGGCGCTCGCCGATGAACTGGGGGCCGAGCGGATCGTGATCGGCCTTCCGATCTCGCTCGACGGGGCTGAAGGTGGCCAGGCGTCCGAGACCCGTCGGTTCGGTGACCGGCTCATCGAGCTGACCGGCGTCCCGATCGAGTACTACGACGAGCGCTTCACGACCCGGATGGCGACCAGGACCCGCCGGGAGAGCGGAGCTTCCTCGGACGAGGACTCGATCGCCGCAGCCCACCTTCTCGAGGCCTATCTTCAGGCAGTCGAAGCCTCCGGGGGCACGGCATGAGCCGGGATCTCTGGTTCGACGACCTCGAGGGACCACCCGACGACGACCCCGAAGCCGAACTTCGAAGGGCCCGGATCGCCGAGCGGGCAAGGCATCGGCGGAAGGGGGGGAAGGGGGGACGACCGGGACGAGGCCTAACCGTGCGGCTCATCGCGATCGGCGCAGGCTGCGTCATCGTCCTCGGTTTCCTGCTTGCCCTTTTCCAGCCCTTCGCCGGTGAGGGGAAGGGAAGGCCGTTCCGCCTCGAGGTCCCTTCGGGGCTCGGCGTAAGTGAGATCGGATCCCTGCTCTCCGAGAAGGGCATCATCGACAACTCACTGCTGTTCGAGGCCCGGGTGACCCTGTCGGGAAAGAGGTCGGAGCTCTACTTCGGTGAGCACACCTTCCGCGAGGACATGAGCTACTCGGCGGTGATCGACGAGCTCGGCAAGGCGCCGGGGGAGAAGGTGAGGACGGTCGTCGTACCCGAGGGTCTAAGTCGCGGGGAGACCGCCGAGGTCACCGAGGCCGAGGGAGTGGACGGCGACTACATGGAGGCCTCGATCGGGCTTGCCGGTTTCGACCCCGATCGGTACGGGGCCCAGGGGCGGGCCAGGAACCTCGAGGGCTTCCTCTTCCCGGCAACCTACGACCTGCCGCTCGCAGTCCGCGCGGAGGGCCTGGTCAGGCGGCAGGTCGACGCCTTCCGAGACAACATCGCCGGGGTGGACTTCTCCTACGCGAAGTCGAAGAACCTCACCATCTACGACGTCCTGATCATCGCCTCGATGATCGAGCGGGAGGTGACGGTGGCCCGCGAGAGGCCGATCGTCGCCGCAGTCATCTACAACCGCCTCGAGCGAGGTGAGCCCCTCTACATCGATGCCACGGTCCGGTTTGCGACCGACAACTGGGAGACGCCCCTGACCGAGTCGGAACTGGCGATCGACTCGCCGTACAACACCCGGCTGAACGCAGGACTACCTCCCGGCCCGATCGGCAGTCCGGGCCTCGCCTCGATCGAGGCGGCGGCCAAGCCGGCGAAGACCGACGTCTGGCTCTACGTGGTCAAGCCCGGTACGTGCGGGGAACACGACTTCTCGACCAGCCTCGCCGAGCACAACCGCAAGGTCGCCCGCTATCAGGCAGCCCAGACAGAGGCCGGGGGGTCCCCGATCGACTGTGGCTGAGGCGAACCCGGGGACGGAGGGGACCAGGAGGCTCGCGGTTGTCGGGCATCCGATCGCCCATTCCCGATCGCCCGCGATGCAGAATGCGGCCCTTGCCGACCTTGGACTGGCCGGGGAGTGGGAGTACTCGGCTGTCGATATCGAACCGGAGGAGTTCGAATCGGGCATCCGTGAACTGGCCGACTCGGGGTTCATCGGGGTAAACGTCACGGTCCCCCATAAGGAGGCGGCACTTCGGCTGAGCGAGTCGGCGTCGACAACGGCCAGGGACATCGGGGCGGCGAACGCCCTTACCTTCGGAGCGGACGGGATCACGGCCGATAACTTCGACGGTCCGGCCCTGGCCGAGTTACTTCCGAAGGGATTGGGCGGCAAGGGCGCGCTCGTGCTCGGGGCCGGTGGGGCTGCCCGGGCGGCGATCTGGGCTCTCGCCGACAGCGGGGCGGAGGTTTCGATCTGGAACAGGACCCCTTCACGCGCCGAAGGGCTCGCGACCTCGACCGGAATCGAGGTCGACCCCGAACCGCAGCTCGACCGATTCAAAGCGGTGGTCAATGCCTCGGCAGCTGGCCTGGGCGGAGGTGACCCCTTTGCCGACCTACCCTTCGGGCCAGATGACTTCAGCGAAGGCCAGTTCCTGATCGAGATGGTCTACGGCGATGGGCCGGGCGAGTTGGTCGAGGCGGCACGGGCGGCAGGGGCCGATGCGGTCGACGGAATCTCCGTTCTGGTCGCCCAGGGCGCCCTTTCGCTGGAATCCTGGACCGGGCGCAAGCCGTCCCGGCAGGTAATGGACGAGGCGGCCCGGGCCGCCTAGCGAACGACGACCAGGGCGATCCTTCTGCCGGTGTCGAGATCGCGTGCCAGGAGTCGCTCCCCCCGGGAGCGGACCAGCACGTCGAAGACCGCCGGGTCGTAGGGTCCGGCCGTATCCACCAGACCGGTACCCCCGAGTTCGACCAGTGCCGCGCG
This sequence comes from Solirubrobacterales bacterium, assembly GCA_049425265.1. Classification (GTDB taxonomy): domain Bacteria; phylum Actinomycetota; class Thermoleophilia; order Solirubrobacterales; family 70-9; genus 67-14. Next base: position 6,568 of record JBMSXD010000006.1, on the reverse strand, counting down.
CCGGGACCGGATCTGGAGGACGAGCCGGTCACCCGGTCGCACCCGGATCTTCCGGGGCCGCTCCCCATTGGTCACGGACGCCTCGACCACTCCCGGTACGGGATCTCGGGGTTGGTTGAGCGCCATCTCCGGGGGTTTCGGCTCGGGTTCAGGCTTCTCCCTCGGCTCGACCTGACTCCCTCGGGAAGGGTCGGTGGCCCGGTTACCGCTCCCCGTACCTTCGGGCGCTCGCGGCTCGGGGACCAGTACCGCAAGGGCCGTCGAAAACGCGAGGAGCAGGACCATCGCGATGATCAGGCGCCGGGGAGCCACCGGTCAGCCGGATTCGCGACCGGCAGACCGAATCGGCGCCGAATACCCTAGGGGTGCAATGAGCTTCCGATTCACCACAGCAGGAGAATCTCACGGACCGGGCCTGGTCGCGATCGTCGAGGGGCTTCCGGCGGGCTTGCCCCTGGACCGGGAAATGCTCGACCACGAGATGGCAAGGCGCCAGCTCGGTCACGGTCGGGGCGGACGGATGAAGATCGAGACCGACACGATCGAGATCCGTTCAGGAGTGCGCCACGGGGTGACTCTGGGAAGTCCGATCGCAGCGCTGGTGGCGAACCGGGATTACGAGAACTGGGACGTTCGGATGAACCCCTGGCCGGTCGATGAAGAGGTTCCGGAGATCACCCTCCCCCGGCCGGGGCATGCCGACCTGGTCGGTATGTGGAAGTACGACCATTCCGACCTGAGGAACGTGCTCGAGAGGGCGAGCGCAAGGGAGACGGCCGCCCGGGTCGCAGCAGGGTCCCTTGCCCGGGCATTCCTCGACGCGCTCGGGGTGTCGGTGCGGAGCCATGTGACCAGGGTGGCCTCGGTAGAGGCCGGACCCCTCGATCCCGTCCTCGAGGACTTCGAGGGTGTCGATGATGATCCGGTTCGCTGCCTCGACCCCGAGGCCTCAGCTGCGATGGTCGAGGAGATCAACGTCTTGAGGAAGAAGAACGAGAGCCTCGGAGGCACCTTCGAGGTCAGGGTCTTCGGGCTGGTTCCGGGGCTGGGGAGCCACATCTCCTGGGAGGAGAGGATGGATGGACGCCTGGCCCAGGCCGTCTGTTCGATCCAGTCGATCAAGGGTGCCGCGATCGGGCCGGCCTGGGACGTCGCCGGACGTCCGGGTTCCGAAGCCCATGACGAAATCTTCTTCTCCGACGAGCAGGGCTTCCATCGGGAAACCAATCGCTCCGGGGGGCTAGAGGGAGGGATGACGACAGGGGAGCCACTGACCGTCAACGCCGCGGTCAAGCCGATCTCGACCCTGACCAAGCCGCTTCGCTCGGTCGATACCGAGACGAAGGAGCCGGGACAGGCCCACAAGGAGCGGACCGACTCGACGGTCGTCCCGGCCGCTGCCGTGGTTGCCGAGTCGATGGTCTGTCTGGTCCTGGCCGCTGCCTACCGGGAGAAGTTCGGCGGCGACAGCATGGTCGACGTACTTTCCGCAGTCGAGTCCTACTGCGAACGCATCGGCTGGCGATGATCTGCCTGATCGGTTTCATGGGTGCCGGGAAGTCGACGGCACTGCGCTCGCTGGAACGCTCTGGCCTCCGAACGGTGGACCTCGACCAGTTGCTCGAGGAGCGCCAGGGCGGATCGATCCCGAACCTCTTCGCCGATCTGGGTGAGCAGGGGTTCCGGGAGGCCGAGGCCGCCTTGGCCCTCGAGGTACTTTCGGACCCGGAGGTCGATGCCCTGGCGCTCGGAGGTGGCACAGTGCTCTCCGACGAGGTTCGCCAGGCATTGGCGAATCCGGATCGGACCGTCGTCTGGTTGAGGCAGGACGTGGAGGAGGCCTGGGCGAGGGTCGAGGGGAGCAACCGCCCGCTTGCCCGCGATCGCGGCCGGTTCATCGAGCTCTATGAGGAACGTGAGCCGCTCTACCGGGAGCTGGCCGACGCCGTGGTCGTAGGCCCCCGTCCGGATGCAGTCGAAGCGGCCCTGCCGGCTCTCCAGGCATTCGACGCCGCGATTCCCGATGGCGCTCGGCTTATCTGGCTCGACCTTGGGGCCTCCTCCCATCCCATCGCCATCGGCCCTGGACTCGACCTCGCCAGCCTGCTGGCCCCCGGGGGGCCTTTTGCCCCCGGTGCCGGCCGGTCGGTACTGGTCTGGGATTCGAACGTTTCCGGAGCGGTCGGGGAGCGGTTCGGGAACACCCTTGGCCAGGTCGAGGTGCCCCCGGGGGAGTCGTCCAAGTCGCTCCCGGTCGCCGAGGAGGTACTCAGGGAGATGGCCTCTCTCGGAGCGACCCGAACCGACCGGGTCCTCGCGGTCGGAGGGGGAGTGACCGGGGACCTAGCCGGGTTCTGCGCCGCGACCTACCAGCGGGGAATCGACCTCGTCCACGTTCCGACGACCCTTGTTGCACAGGTCGACTCTGCCTACGGCGGAAAGACGGGGGTCGACCTGCCCGAGGGCAAGAACTACGTCGGTGCATTCCACCAGCCGGTCTCCGTTCTCACCGATACCGGGTTACTCGAGAGCCTCCCGGAGGAGGAGCTCGCGGCCGGGATGGCCGAGGTGGTCAAGACGGGGCTGCTTGCCGGGGGGACCCTCTGGGAGACGGTCAGGGGGCTCCAGCCGGGCGAGATACGATCGCGCCCTGACGTGATCTTCGAGTGCGCCCTCCACAAGTGCGAAGTCGTCGCCGACGACGAGAAGGACCGGGGAGCGCGTGCGACCCTAAACCTGGGCCACACGATCGGTCATGCGATCGAAACCGCAACCGGCTACGACCGCTACCGGCATGGCGAGGCAGTCTCGCTCGGGCTGCTGGCAGCTCTGCAACTCTCGGGCGCAGACGGTCTTCGCTCGGAGGTCGGGGAAGTACTCGACCGCCACGGTCTACCGGTGGCTCTCGACCCAGCGGTCGATACCGAGGACGTCCTGACCGCTGTCGGGTTCGACAAGAAGCGGACCGGCGATGGAGTTGCCTTCATCGTTCTGGAAGAGCCCGGCAGCCCCCGGACCGGCGCCGTCATGCCCGACGATGACGTACGGGCTGCAATCGAGGCCCTGTCGCCATGAGTACCGCGAAGAACAGGGTCGCTGTCCTCCACGGGGTCAACTTCGGGGTGCTCGAGAAGCGTGATCCAGAGCTCTACGGGGGGCTCTCCCTCTCCGAGCTCGAATACCGGATCTCCGGCTGGGCCGGAGAGATGGGCCTCGATCCGATCTTCTTCCAGACCGACTCGGAGGCCGAGTTCTGCAGTTTCCTCCACCGCCTCGACGACACGGCGGATGCGGCCTTGCTCAATGCCGGCGCCTGGACCCACTACAGCCGGGCGATCGCCGATGCGCTCGGGGTGAGCCGGGTGCCCACGGTCGAAGTCCACCTCTCTGATGTCGACGGGCGCGAGGACTGGCGGAGGGTCTCCGTGTTCGACGGGATGGTGGTCGAGAAGATCGCCGGACGGGGCCCCGAGGGCTACCGGGACGGACTCGAGGTGGTCGCCGGACTCCTCGGGACGAATTCCTGAACCCGATGGGCTCTACCGCCGACCGTCAGCCCTTCCGGACCGAACGGGTCGATCGACTTGCCGACCTCGTCGTGGAGCGGGAACTCGGCCTGATGCTTGTCACCAGCCCGGTTTCGGTCGAGTACTTGACTGGCTTCACCGGGACAAACGGCGCCCTCGTCGTGGGGGAGGACCGGCGACTGTTCGTCACCGATCCCCGCTATCGGGAATGGGTCTCCGACGGAATCGATGGCCTGGAGGTCGAGATCCTCCAGGGGGACTGGCTCAAGGGTCTGGCCGGCCTGATCGGACCGAAGACCGGGATCGAGGACGGGTTCATGACGGTCAGGATCGAGACGAAGCTGGCCGAGCACGGACCGGCAGGGATCGAACTGATCCCCGCCGGCGACCTGGTCGAGGGGCTCCGTCGGGTAAAGGACCCGATCGAGATCGAGCTGATCGCCGAGGCCTCGCGGCTTGCCGATCAGGTCCTGGGTGAGGTCCTCGAACATGGTCTCGTCGGGAGGACCGAGGCAGAGGTTGCCGGGGCGATAACCGGACGGATCCGGGAGGAGGGTGGGGAGCCCTCCTTCCCCCCGATCGTCGCGGCAGGTCCCAACTCGGCCTCCCCACATGCCGAGCCCTCCGCTCGGGCAATCGAAGCCGGGGAGCCGGTCATCCTCGACCTGGGGGCCAAGCTCGAGGGTTACTGCTCGGACTGCACACGAACGGTCTTCACCGGCCCGCCTTCAGCCGAGGCCCGCGAGGTCTACGGGATCGTGGTCGAATCGAACGAGACCGCGCTTTCGGAGACTGCAGCCGGGGTCGGCTGCGCGGCTCTAGATGAGGTCGCCCGCGGGGTGATCGAGCGGGCCGGTTTCGGTGATCGGTTCGTCCACGGCCTCGGCCACGGGGTGGGCCTCGAGGTGCACGAGGAGCCGCGGCTCGGGCCCCGCTCGAGCGAGGAGCTCCTCGAGGGCGATGTGGTCACCATCGAGCCTGGCATCTACATCTCTGGGGAGTTCGGCGTTCGGGTCGAGGACCTCGTCCTGGTCGGTGAAAGTGGCGTGGAATCCAACTTCTCACGCCATTCCAAGGACCTGCTCGAGGTCGTCTGAAGTCGGCTTTCGGGAAACTGCGCAAATCGCGGAATCCTTGTAGTATGTGATTACCGTCACACACAGGGATAGCCGATCGCTATCCACCAGAGACGGTCTTCGATAAAGGCGAGGGGCCTCGAAGGAGAGAGGGAAGGAAGGGACCGGTCTGAGGGGGCCGGTCCTTTTCTCTACCTGGTCCCTACTTGGAGCGGTTGGCGTCGGCCCCGGGCCGGCGGATCGAAGATCGGGACAAACCTGACGAGCGCCCCGCGGAGGGCGCTCGTCTGCCCATCAGGTCTTGCGGCACTGCCCTAGGGAAGCCCCAGGATTCCGTTCCAGCCGTTCGAGTAGCAGTGATTGTCGCCTGGGGCGACAGGCTGGAGCGGCAGGTCGCCACCGTTCGAGGCCGAGTTCAGGCTGCTGCAGGACTGGATCGAACCATCCGACAGGAACGAGATCGCGTGCCCGAGCCCGGTGCTCGCTCGCCTCGGAAGGCTGTGGGGGTCGTCTCCGTAGCCCCATTCCTCCCTCGGTGGCACGTTCTCCAGCGGAGGTACGGCGACTCCCGGGCGACCCACCCCGGTCCAGCCGACCGGTCCCGAGTCGTAGTAGACGAGGTAGGAGTCGCCACTGGCCGGGAACTGCTCGGCCTTACCCATCCCGAAGTAGGGGTTCTTCGCCCAGTGGCGGCCCTCGAGAAGAGCCGGGGCGTACATCTTGACCCCGATCGTCCGGCCTTCGACCTCGGCGGCAAAGTTGGTCACCTGGTGGTCCCCCAGTGCTATCCGCATCAATACCTCGTGGGGCGGCGTGTTCGGCAGGGGAGTCCCGGTCATGAAGTGCGCGTATCCGTTCGCCTCCCCCCTGTCCCAAAGCAGCTGCATCAAGGCGAAGAGGACCGGCCGCTCTGCGAGGTCGGGATAGTTGGCGTAGAGGCCGAAGCTCGCGGCCTTGAAGTACTCGTCGGAATCGACCGACCGCCGGAGCAGGGTCGAGTAGTTCATGCCCGTGACCCCGAGCACTCCTCGGTCGACATCGGGACTCAGCGCGGTAAGGGCACCCCCCATGATTCCCCCCTGACTGATTCCCATGAACTGCCCGCGAGTCGAAACCCCCTTCGAGAGGTCGACCACGTACTGACCACTCCCGTTCTGGAAGAGGGGCTCGTTCTTCAGCGGCGTATCGGGGTGGATCAGCAGCCGCTGGAGGTAGAGGAAGTTGACGAAGCCCTGTTGCATCCTGTCGGCGAGCTTGTTGAAGTAGGAGACGTCGGTTAGCACCCCCGTAAGGGATCCGGGGATGCCAACGATCTGCTGGAGGTCTTCGTCCGAGAATCCGGCCCAGTCGACCGCGCACCAGACGGTATTTGCCTGGTTACCGATCAGGCTTTGCTGGCCGATCTGGAAGCGGTCACCGAGGAGGCCGTGGCCGTAGGTCCCGGAGGAGCCTGGTCCCCTGGTATTGACGCTGTTGGGAATCTCACAGACGAATGGAACGTCGGTGGTCGAGGCCGGGTTCCAGGTCAACTCGTTGTTCGCGTCGAACTGGAAGGTGCCACCGGGAGCACAGTCGGCCGAATCGATGTAGCAGGGCACGTTCTCCATGACGCCCTGAACCCGTCTTAGCCGGTTGGAGTTGGCAGCTGATCCTGTGTCGGCAATGCCACTTACCTGGGGAGAGATGCCTTCGATCGTCCGGTTGGCGAGATCGGTATCACCCAATCTTGCAAAGGCATCGTCACGAATCTCCAGCGCTCGTCCGACGACGGAGTCCCGGCTGGCGACAGTGAAGTCCCAGGCCATGTAGAGCTCTGTCCGCTTCACCTTGCCCTTCTTGACGGCCGTTTTGATGATCGACTCCATCTGGGGCCTCCGCTGTTCCACTACCTTCGACTTGGTGCCGAGCCGATCGCGGTAGACCTTGAATGCCTTCGGCGCACCTACCGTCCGCCCACCGGCGTTC
>JBMSXD010000005.1:0-25502 GCA_049425265.1 Solirubrobacterales bacterium | reverse complement strand
CCGCCTCGGAATCGGTTTGGTCGCGCTCTAGAAGAGCGGACCGGTGATCGTCAGCGGCAGGTCCTTGCCGTACTCGACGAACAGCCAGAAGAAGGCCAGCGCCCCTCCGGTGAGCGAGATGTTCTTCAGGAACATGATCTGCTCGACCTGGGCCATCTGGGGGTCTTCGTGCTTCCAGAAGGCATGCATGATGAACGAGGTCGGCAAGAGGAAGGCGATCAGCAGCAGTGCGCCGAGGTCGCCCCAGATCCCCAGCAGGATCATCAAGCCGCCGGCAAGGAGCATCAGGCCGGTTAACGGGACGGCGAGACCGGGGGCCGGTGCGCCCATCGCCTTTGCGTATTCGGCCATCTGCTTCTGATTCGTGAAGTGGCCAATTGCGCCGGCCAGGAAGATAGCCGCGAACAGGATGCGGGCCACCAGGAAAACGATGTCCATTTGTCTGTCTCTCTCCTTCGACTGCCCGACCGTGGCCGGGTTCGGTTGACTGTTGGTTATCTACTTATGAAAGGTAAGTGGTAGTTGGACGGAAAAGCTACCGATCGATTCGGCGTCTTGTCGTCAGCTCCTCGCCGGCAGGTTCCGTGGGCGCGAAATCGCGGGACTCGATTCCTGAGACAATCGCCAGGTCGGGATGAACCATCGACCCAGGATGCGGCACTGGATCCCCAGAGGGCTTGGGAGTCCGGGGAGTCGGGAAAGGAGCAGCGGTAGATGCACAATGTGAACGTCGAGGCAGTCGAGGAGACCGCGGCAAAGGCCGAAGCGGACCCAGGGGCTGCCGTCCAGCCGGTCGCATTCGACGGCGAATGGCAGACCGCCGAGGGAGCCGTCCAGTTCACCGCCGAGATCCCCCTCCCGGACGGTCGTTCAGTCACCTTCGAGGCCGATTATCCTCCCCACATGGGGGGTCGCGGTCAGGCCCCCAATCCACTCGCCTACTGCTTCTGGGGTGGCATTGCCTGCTTCGCGATGACCTACGCACAGGAGGCGGCCCTGAAAGGCGTCGAGCTTCGATCGCTGAAGGCCCGGGTAAGGACGGAGATGAACATGAGTCGGGCACTCGGGGCAGGTGAGCTGCCCCCGGTGGAAGGGATCGACTGGTACCTCGAGGTCGACGCCGACGCAAGCGAGGAGGAGCTAGCCGAGATCAAGGAGATCTCCGATGAGCGCTGCCCTGGTGCCTTCTGCATCAGGAACCCGATCGAGTTGAGGACCCACCTCGAGACGGCCGCCTGATTGACCGTTCCGACCCGGGAAGAGGCGCTCGCCCTGGCCGACCGGGTGCCGGGGTCGAGCCTCTCGGCGCGCCTCTACGACCCGATCCTCTGGCTGGGTGAGCGGACCGGCCTGGCCAGGAGCAGGCAGATCCTCCTCTCCGGTGCCCGGGGGGAGGTGATCGAGGTGGGAGCCGGAACGGGGCTGAACCTGCCCCGATACCCGACCGAGGCGCTAGAGCGGCTGGTCCTCATCGAACCGGAACTACACAAGTCCCTGACCCTCGCCGAGAGAGCTCGTGGGATCCCGGTGGAGACCGAGGTGATCCGGGCCACGGCCGAGGCGCTGCCGTTGGAAGCCGACTCGTTCGACACGGCCGTGGTGACGCTCTGCCTCTGCACGGTGCCCGAGCCCGAGGCAGCCTTGGCCGAGATCGCCAGGGTCCTGAAGCCCGGGGGCAATCTGCTCTTCATGGAACACGTGCGCTCCGAGCGTCCCGGACTCGGAAGGCTCCAGGACCGGCTCAGGCGCTCCTGGGCCGCCCTCGCCGACGGTTGTCAGTGCAACCGAAGGACAGTCGAGACGATGGAGCGAGCCGGGTTCGAGGTCGAGCTCGACCACGTCGCCGACGGCACCCTCATGCCACCGGTCGCCCGGCCGATCGTCTCGGGAAGGGCCTGGGTAGCGCGGTGAGCGAGGCGGTGGTCGTCGGCTCCGGGCCGAACGGACTGACAGCCGCCTGCCTGCTGGCGGAAAAAGGGATTTCGGTAACGGTGATCGAGGCGGCCGAGCGACCGGGGGGCGGCACCCGCAGCACCGAGCTGACCCTGCCCGGCCTGATCCACGACGAGTGTGCGGCGATCCATCCGATGGGGGTCGCATCGCCCGCCTTCGAGGCGCTCGGGCTCGAGCGACACGGGGTCGAGTGGCTCTGGCCCGAGGTCGATGTAGCCCACCCACTCGATGACGGCCCGGGCGGGGCGATGTACCGGTCGGTCGAACGGACCGCGGAGGGGCTGGGCGAGGATGGCCCGGCCTGGCTGAGGGCCTTTCGGGCGAATGCCGAGGCCTTCGGCGAGCTGAGGGAGGAGATCCTCGGTCCGATCGTCCATTTCCCGAGGCGACCGTTCGAGCTGGCCCGGTTCGGCCTGCCTTCGCTCCGGTCGGCCGAGTCATACGCCCGGCGCTTCAGCACCGTCCGGGGAAGGGCCCTCTTCGCCGGCTCGGCGGCCCACTCGTTCCGCCCGCTCTCGGCGCCGATGAGTGCCTCGATCGGGACAGCACTGATAACCGCCGGTCACGCCTTCGGCCTGCCGGTCGCCCGAGGCGGTACCCAGGCGATCGCCGATGCCCTGCTCGGACTGGCCGCGGAGCGCGGCGTCGCCTTGGAGACCGGACGTCGGGTCGCCGACCTGGGGGAGCTGGGCAGCCCCGACCTGGTCCTCCTCGACCTCGCGCCCCAGGGGGTCCTGGAGCTCGCTCGCGGACGGCTGCCCGGAAGGATCGAGAGGGCCTACCGCAGCTACCGCTACGGACCGGGATCCTTCAAGCTCGACCTGGCGGTCGAAGGCGGCATCCCCTGGAAGGACGAGGCATGCCGGAAGGCAGGGACGGTCCACGTCGGCGGCCGGATCGAGGAGATCGCGATCGCCGAGGCAGAGATCAATCGGGGGCGGATGCCGGAGAGACCCTTCGTTCTGGTCGGCCAGCAGTACCTTGCCGATCCGTCGCGATCGGCCGGTGACCTTCATCCCCTCTGGATCTACGGCCACGTGCCCAGTGCCTGGCCGGGAGATGCGAGCGATCAGATCCTCGACCAGGTCGAACGGTTCGCCCCCGGCTTCCGGGAGCGTATCCGAGCCACCTTCACCCGGTCCACCCTCGAGTTTCCCCGCTACAACGAGAACTACGTAAACGGCGATATCGCAGTCGGCGAGAACTCGGCCAGGCAGCTGCTCTTCAGGCCGCGGGTCGGACTCGACCCCTACTCGACCGGGATTCCCGGGGTGTTCATCTGCTCCCAGGCCACGCCGCCCGGTGGCGGGGTGCACGGGATGTGTGGCTGGCACGCCGCCCGGCGGGCGATCCGTCACCTGGAGCGCGCCTGAGCCGACCGGACCGGCGCCTAATCCTCTGGGACTTCGACCTCGCGCAGAAGGTGGCTGTCGACGTCGTAGATGAAGCCCCGAACCCGGTCGGTATGGAGCAGGAAGGGCGAGCGTCGGACCCGGAGGACCGACTGGCGGACGTCGGCATCGAGGTCGTTGAAGGACTCGATTGCGAAAGAAGGGGCGACCCCGGTCGCGTCCTGGAGCTCGGCCCGGAAGGAATCGTCGGAGACCTGGAGCATGCCGCAGTCGGTGTGGTGGATCAGCATCACCCGCTCGGTCCCCAGCCTGCGTTGGGAGATCGACAGGGAACGGATCACGTCATCGGTGATCACGCCGCCTGCGTTCCTCAAGACGTGAGCCTCGCCGTCACGGAGACCGAGGGCCTGGAAGACGTCGAGGCGGGAGTCCATGCAGGTGACGACCGCGAGGCGGAGGCTCGGCTTGACGTCGAGGTGGGAGGCCTCGACTTCGGAGGCAAGACTCCGGTTGTTGGCGAGGAGCTCCTCGATCACCCTCATCGCGAAGACCCTCCCATGATGGGCAAGGAAACCCCGAAGGCCCCGGCTTCCCGTCTGCTGCTCGGGGGCAACCGTCCCGGGTCACCCTGCGGAATCACTGGGCGGAGTCGCCCCCGCCCTTCTTGGGCGTGACCTTCTCTGCGTCGACGACGAAGATCAGAGCCGAATCGGGCGGAATGGTCGGCGGCTGTCCGGCAGCGCCGTAGCCGAGCTCGGACGGGATGATGATCTCCCGACGGCCGCCCTTGCGGATGCCGATCAGGCCCTCTTCCCAGCCCTCGATCACCTGGCCGGAGCCGAGCGTTACGGTGAACGGCTGGCCGGTGGTCCAGGAGGAATCGAACTCGGTCCCGTCCTCGAAGAGCGCGCCGACGTACTGGACCTCGACCGTGTCACCGGTCTTCGCTGCTGGACCGGTGCCTTCGACGATGTCGTCGATCTCGAGCTCGGTCGGGGGGTCGCCGCTGCCCGCCTGGATGAGGGGCTTCTGGGAGAGGTCCGAGTTGTCGACTCCGAAGAACCCAAGAGCGAAACCTCCACCGATCACGATCGCAAGGACGACCACCGCACCGATCAGGAAGCGGACCCGCGGGTCGCTACTCCCTTTGCTCTGCTTCTCGGGGGCTGCCTCCGGCTGCTTCCCCGTTGACTCGCTGTTCTCGGGCGTCTCGTTCACGGGCCGAATACTAGGGGGCACCGGGGCGATCGGTGGATTCGACCGCCACTCGCCCCTGGAAGGTCGTCCCGGCTGGGGCCCTTGCAGCGTCGTGGAGCCTGAACCAGGAGGGCCAGGTCGGGTTGGCAAGGCGAACCTGGAGCAGCAGCGAGTCGAGAGCAGCCTGGCGGACTGGATCCCAGCCGAAGCCGTAGAGCTCCCTGGCCTCCGGTGGCAGGAGCCCGACCGAACTGAGCTTCACCGCCTCGGTAAGGGGAGTGAGGGCTAGTCTGGTCCAGCCAGTGAAGGGCGGATCGAAGATGATCGCAACGGCGCGTTCGCGGACGTCGTCGGAGATGTAGAGGGAGCCGTCCCGGAGCCTGCCGCGCAGGTACTCGCGCAGTTCCGGTTCGGTCGGCGGCATCGAGTCGGTCGGCATCCCGAGGAGCTGGCCGACCTGACGGTAGTCGGACCAGTAGGCCTCCCGCTCGTTGTCCGAGAGGGGCGAGATGAAACGCGAGGCATAGAGCATCGCCGAGTCGGCGAGGGTCGCGAGGGTCCAGAGCATCAGCTCGGGGTCGCTCGCCGAGTAAGGGGTACCGGCCGGAATCGGTCCGTAGTCCTCCTCGACCTCCCCGTTCACCCTGCCGTGCATCCCCTCGATCGCCCTTCCGGTGGCGAGTGCCGTCTCCCTGGTCCCGAAGTAGATCCGGCTCATCATCCGATCGGTCGAGACGAGCCGGGCCTCGGGATCTTCGAAGAGGACCGAGTGGCGGTCGAAACCGACTACCGCGAGCGGGTCGAGTGCCTGCATCAGGAGGGCCCTGACGCCGGAGATCGCGACGATCCGCTCCCGGTGGAGCCGCCGGATCATGCTGTCGGCGGGGAAATAGCCGTCGACTTGTTCGGCGGTGGGGCGGTCGGTGCCATCCCGGCCGGGGATGACCGGTGAGACCAGGTCCAGCAGTCCTCCGAGTGGGTTCATCCACTGGGATGCTACGCGGCGCGCCCAACCTCCCGAGCGACCGCCTCGGCGGCCCGACTGCCGGAGACCAGGGCACCCTGAATGGAAGGGGATTCCATGTAGTCGCCGCAGGCGAATGGCCCCGTCCCCTGGCGGGGAGGGATCCGGCCCGGCGCGAAGCGTCCCGGGGGGAAGGGTGGTAGGGCATCGGTGACAACGGTGGTGTCGAGGTGACGCCAACCGGCTACCCGACCATGACCGAACCAGTTGCCGAGCTGGACCCTTGCCGACTCGGTCAGGTCATCCCTGAGTGCGTTGTCGCCGATGGCACTGACCGAGACGAGTGAACGACCTGGCGGCGCGTAACCGCGAGCGACCGAGCTCGGGACCGCCACCTCGTTTACTGGACCATCGTCCCTGCCCGCGAGGAAGAGGGTACGACTGTAGACGTCCTCCTCCGGGGCATCGAAGTAGAGGCAGGCGGTCACCGAGCCCGGGCCCGGGTCGGGCCTGTCGAGCAGCCTGGCTGCGGATCGCTCGTCGGTCGCGACGACCACCGCGTCGGCCTGGCGGGTCTTTCCGTCGGCGAGCCTGAGCGAATCGGGGCCTACCTCCTCGACTGCAGAGTCGAGGACGATCGACTCCTCGGGCAGTCTCGAGGCGAGCTGCGCGGCGAGGCGACCCATCCCTTCTGCCGGGAGTGCTGCATCCCCGGTCGCGAAGTAGCCGAAGTAGAGCTTCAGTAGTGCGCTCGAGGTGGCCAGGTCGGGATCGATCAGGACCCCCCCGAAAAACGGCCGGAAGAACGACTCGACGATGTCCTCGGAGAAGCCCTGGTCCTCGAGGTACTTGCCGGCCGGGACCTGCGGTTCGGCCGCGATCCTCTCGGGGTCCCTTCCGGCCAACGACAACCGCATCCGGGCCAGCCGGAGCCGGTCCCTGAGGGTGCCCACCGGGGAGTCGAGGGACGCGAAGACCCCACTCGGGCGCCGGAGGGGATCGACCAGGGGCACGAACCCACCGTTGTGTCGGATCAACGCTCCCGGCTCGAACCGACCGAGGTCCAGCGCCTCGAAGTCGAAGGCCTCCCGCGCCTCGGGGTAGGAGGTGAGGAGCACCTGGAAGCCCCGATCCAGCAGGAAGCCATCGACCTCATCGGTCCTGACCCTGCCCCCGACCCGGTCGGAGGCTTCGTAGACGTCGACCTCGAATCCCCGCTCGGTTAGCAGCCCGGCGCACCGAAGCCCTGCCAGCCCGGCACCGACCACGGCTACGCGGCCCAGAGGACCTTCGTTCATCCGGCGTCGAGGGCGACCCTGAGACCTTCCGCCGCCCGATCACCGACCCGCTTGAAGATCAGCGAGAAGACCGGGTCCAGCAGGCGGGACACTCCCTTCAGGCCGATGTCGGCGACGTATTCAACCCTCGACCCTTCCCCGTTAGGCGTGATCGTGATCGTGTCCTCGATCGTTGCCATCGAGGTACCGCTCCTGAAGGCGACCCGACCGGGTCGTTCGAACTCGATCGTCTCGTAAGTCAGGGTCATGGTCCGGGAGCCGAACTTGGTGACGACCCGGTACCGGGCGCCAGCCTGGTAGGGCTCATCGCCGAGGCAGTCCGAGCTGACGGTGTTCTCGTCCCACTTGGTGACGTTCTCGAAGTCGGCCAGGTAGTCGAAGGCCTCCTCCGGGGTCAGGGGACTCTCGACGACGGTGCGGTAGGTGGCCATATAGGGAAACTACCGGCCCGCAGGCCCCGGGGATTCGACCCCTTCTACGATCGGGCGGTGAGGAACATGACGGGCAGAGAGGGAGAGGACGGACCCACTACCAGGGAGGAACGAATCGGCCTTCCCGGCGTAGTTGCCGTTGCTGCCATTCCCCTGGTCCTTGCGGGCAACTCGCTGGTCCTCTTGCTCGTACCCTGGCTGGCGGACCTCCAGTACGCACTACCCGGCTTTCCGGAAGACCCGCTCGGCCTCACTCCAGGCGAGAGGCTCGACCTCGCCCGTGAAGGGATCCGGTCGATCTGGCCTATCGGTCCGGGTACCGAACTGCTGGTTGAGGCTGAACTGCCGACCGAACGGCCGGCCTTCACTCCGGACGAGGTCACCCACATGGACGATGTCCGTACCGTGGTCCGCGGAGCGCTGGTCATCTGGCTGGTCGGTGTTGTGGCGATGATTGCCTCCCTGGCGATCCTGCGGGACCGGGTCGGGGCCATCCGGACCGCCCTCAGAAGGGGAGCGGTGGCGACCGTGGTGCTGCTCGCCGTGGTCGGGCTGTTCGCCCTCGCTTCCTTCGACACCTTCTTCCGGAGCTTCCACGAAGCGCTGTTCGAGCCGGGCAGCTGGCAGTTCCCAGCCGACAGCACCCTGCTCGCCCTCTACCCGACGCGGTTCTGGACGGTCGCCACCGGCCTGTTGGTCGCTCTGGCCCTGCTCCAGGCCGTAATCCTCTGGCTCCTGCCGTCACCGGCCGAAGCCGAATAGGATCGGCCGATGTTCAGGAAGAAGAAGGCAGAGAAGACGGAAAAGGGTGAGGAGGCCCCGACCGGGCTGCTCAAGACGGCGACCGAGCCCGAGGCCCGGGCATTCGGGAAGGGCCTCCGGAAGAATGCGCCCCGGTCGGAGCAGGCGACCTTCAAGCCGGCCGGTACGCGCGATCCCCTGGGGATAATCGAGGAGCAGAACGAAGACCGGCTGCCCCACCTGATCCCGGTCCGGATCGGCAGGATGCTCGAGTCACCGTTCGCCTACTACCGGGGAACGGCCGGCCCGATGGCCGCCGATCTCGCCGGGGAGGCCCGGTCGGGATTCCTGGTCACCGGCTGTGGAGATGCCCACATCGCCAACTTCGGTCTGTTCGGCTCGCCGGACCGCCGGATCCTCTTCGACATGAACGACTTCGACGAAGCCGGAGCTTGCCCCTGGGAGTGGGATGTGAAGAGGATGGCGACCAGCGTCGTCCTGGCTTGCCGGGACTCCGGGATCGGCAAGAAGGACACGGAGACGGCGACGATCGCTTCGGTTCGCTCCTACCGGGAGACGACCGGCCGGCTCCACGCGATGTCGGCGGTCGACCGGTACTTCATCAGGCTCGAGGGCCAGACCCTGGTCGAGGCAGCATCCACGAAGAAGGGCAAGAAGATGCTCGAGAAGGGCCTCGAGAAGGCCAGCCGGAGGAATTCCGAGAAGGTCCTCTCGAAGATCACCACAGACTCATCAGGGGGGGAGCCCCGGATCGTGCCCGACCCGCCGATCCTCCAGCGAATCGACGGGTTCGAAGAGATCGTGCGGGGCGCTTACGAGCGGTACCTGACCACTCTCCCGCCCGATCGGGCGACGCTGCTCTCCCAGTTCCGGCTGGTCGACATGGCGCTCAGGGTCGTAGGCGTCGGGAGCGTCGGGACCCGCTGCCTGATCCTGCTCCTGCTGGGTCCGGACGGCTCGCCTCTCTTCCTCCAGATCAAGGAGGCGACGGCGTCGGTGCTCGAGACCTACGGAAAGATCACGCCGAGGACGATCCAGGGACTAGGCGACCAGGATGCCTGGATGGCCGGCTACCGGGTCGTCTCCGGCCAGGAAGTGCTCCAGGCCGCATCCGATCCCTTCCTGGGCTGGACGCCCGGGGCACAAGCCGGCCGCCAGTTCTACGTCCGCCAGTTCAAGGACATGAAGGGTTCGGCCGACCTCTCGACCATGGATCCCGAGCAGTTCGTCGGCTACGGGACCCTCTGCGGCGCGATGCTCGCCCGCGGTCACAGCCAGTCCCCGGGATCGGCTGCGATCGGGGGCTACCTCGGCAACTCGGACCGCTTCGACAAGGCGATCGCCAAGTGGAGCAACGCCTACGCAGACCAGATGGAGCGGGACTTCGAGGCCTTCGAGAAGGCCGTCGACCAGGGCAGGTTCCCGGTCGAGAGGGGCGTCTAGCGACCCTCGAAGGTGGCCTTGCCGGGACCTTCCTCGAGGAAGGTGTCGACCGCCCGGATCAGGTCTTCGCTTTCGAAGAGTTCGCCAGCGTCCTCACGGGTCACCCGGTCGGCCGCCTCCATACCGCCACGTGTACGGGCCCGGAGGATCCGTTTGGTCATCGCGTGGGCGAGAGTCGGACCCCGGGCCAGCCGTCGGGCCAGCTTGCGCGAGTAATCATCTAGTTCCTCGTCGGGCAAGACCTCGTTGACGACGTTCCAGCCCTCGAGCGTTTCGGCATCGAACAGGCCGCCGGTCATCACCAGCTGGGCCGCCCTCGCCGGCCCGGCCCTCTCGGCCAGTCTCTGGGGGCCGCCCATCGAGGGGGTGAGACCGACCACGATCTCGACCAGCCCGAACGAGGCCGACTCGGCGGCGATCAGGAGATCGCATGCGAGCGCGAGCTCGAAGGCGGCGGTAAGGGTCAGGCCGTGGGCCGAGAAGACCACCGGGCAGGGCAGCTCCTCGACCGGTTCGATCACCTGGTCCATCAGGCGGGTCCAGAGTTCGCGACCCTGATCCCCGGTCAGACCGCGGAACTCCTCGACGTTGACCCCTCCCGAAACGACGTCGCCCTCAGCCCGGAAGAGGACCGCCCGGGGAGGGTCGGCTGCGAGCTCTGCGATCGCCCCGATCACGGCCTCGATCATCGCCTGGTCGAAGAGGTTGAGGGGCGGATTGTCGAGGGTTACCTCGGCCACGCCGTCGGCCCTTTCGACCTTGACCCTCCCGTCCTCCGCCATCGAGCGAGGCTATCACCGGGTCGGCCGGCCCCGTGAGGCCGCCCGGCGCCGTTCGGGATTGCTCCGGAATAGGCTGGTCGGGTGATCACCAGAAACATCGACCGGCTCCTGGGTCGGTCGGAATCGAACCGGGACCTGAAGGGCGAGCACACCCCCGACGGGGTGGCCGAGAGGCTCGTGAAGCAACCCACCGGGAGCCACCTGGGGGATTTCGTCTACGGCGCGATCGACGGCACCGTGACCACTTTTGCCGTGGTCGCGGGTGCGGCGGGCGCCGATCTCGGAGCGGCAGTCGTGATCATCCTGGGGGTTTCCAACCTGCTCGCCGACGGTTTCTCGATGGCCGTCTCCAACTACCTCGGAAGCAGGGCCGAGCAGGATCGCCAGAGTCAGGCTCGACGGGAGGAGGAGCGCCACATCCGGTTGATGCCCGAGGGCGAGAAAGAGGAGATTCGCCAGCTCTTCCGGGCCAAGGGCTTCGACGGTGAGGACCTAGAGCGGGCGGTCGAGGTGATCACCAGCGACGAGGAGCGCTGGGTCGAGATGATGATGAACGAGGAGCTGGGTTTCGCCCCCGTGGAGCGCTCGCCGGCCCGGGCCGGAGTCGCAACCTTCATCGCCTTCCTGGTGGTCGGAGCGATCCCCCTGATCAGTTACCTGGTCAACCTCGCGTTCCCCGGGACGATTCCGGAGCCCTTCCTGGTGAGCACGGTCCTTACTGCGGCGGCATTCCTCCTGGTCGGTGCGTTCAAGGCAGCCGTCGTGGGGCAGGGGGTCATCAGGGGTTCGGTCGAGACCGTCGTGCTCGGGGGTATAGCCGCTGGATTGGCCTTCGTGGTCGGCCGCCTGCTGGAGGGAATCGCCTGAGCCGGTACCGCACCGGCCCCGGCGGGGCCGGTCAGGGGCGGCGCCCACCGTTCCCGGAGAAAGCCTTGGTGACCAGGTAACGGAGTCGGTCGCGTTCTTCCTTCGGCAGGTAGGTCGCGTCCCGGGTCGGGACGACGATCGCGAGGAACTCGCGACGCTCCTCCGGGGTCAGGTTCGAGTAGAGCCGCCGGGTGTGGTGGGAGAGCCATTTCGCCCGGACCCAGACCGCGGGCCAGTCGACCCGGCGGGCGTACTCGAAGGCCCTCCCGGCGAGGCCCGCAGCGACTCCGGCCTTCCTGGCCCGGGACCCGCTGGTCGACTTTCCCCTTGCCATCGGCCCTTCAGACCAGACGGTCGATCCGGTAGGACCGGGTCCCGGCTGGGGTCTCGACGTCGACGTCTTCGCCGACCTTGCAGTCGCGGAGGGCCATGCCGATCGGCGATTCGGCCGAGATCAACCCAGCGGCAAGGTCTGCCTCGGTCGAGCCGACGAGTTTCCAGGTGTGGGTCCTTCCTTCGGAGTCGGTCACCTCGGCGGTGGTCCCGAAGGAGAAGGTGTCGGGGGAGCTCTCCGCGCCTTCGGTCACGACCGCGTTGGCGAGCCTCTCCTTCAGGTCGCGGATCCGGGTCTCGAGATGGGCCTGGTCCTCCTTGGCGATGTGGTACTCGGCATTCTCCTTGAGGTCGCCGAGCTCCCGGGCCGTCTTCAGCCGGGCGGCCATCGTCTCCCTCTCCTCGCCCTCGAGGCGCTCGACTTCGGCCTTCAGCGCCTCCAGGCCCTCGGCCGTGATCGCTTCGCCTCCGTCGGCTTCTCCATTTGGCTGCACGCCCATCGAGCGCACTCTAGGGAGTCGGCGCAATCAATTCGGTCGAGCGGCAACCGATTTCGGTTCCCGTTCCGTATAGGGGGAAAGGCCGGCGGTTCAGGGCCGGATCCAAGTGCAAAGGAAGGAGAAGTAATGAACAAGAAGATGATTGCCCTTCTGCTGGCGATTCCGGCATTGGGCCTAGGGGTGGCTGCCTGTAGTGACAGCAGCGATTCCGGATCGAACAACGGTGGGATGAACGACGTGGCGAAGACGCCGACGGACGCAGCTGACATCGTCGACGTCGCAGCCGACACGCCGGACCTCTCGACCCTGGTCGAGGCAGTGACGGCCGCGGGTCTCGCCGAGACGCTTCAGGGTGAGGGTCCCTTCACGGTGTTTGCCCCGACCAACGAGGCGTTCGCCGCGCTTCCGGCAGGGGAGCTGGACCGCCTACTGAAGCCGGCAAACAAGGCCGAGCTGGCGAAGATCCTGAAGTACCACGTGGTCTCGGGCGAGATCATGTCCTCGGATCTGACCAATGGCCAGAAGGCGAAGACCGTCGAGGGCGGAACCCTTACGGTCACGATCAACGGGAACACCGTCAAGGTGAATGACGCGACGGTCGTCCAGGCCGACGTACCGGCCTCGAACGGAGTCGTCCACGTGATCGACAAGGTCCTCCTCCCCTAGGGGATGGAGAAAAGGCAGTGATGACCGGGGTGGCACGAGCAGAGCAAACGTTCGTGTCGCCCCTGTTGTCCTTCTGGGGTCCCCATCTGATTGGCTCCCGGGTGGCAGTGGACGCCCACCCCAACCAAGAGGATGGAGCCCTGGCTCGCCGTGTCCAGGCAGGAGACGAGAGGGCGCTCGAGCAGATCTACGAGGAACATGGCGGGGTGGTGTTTGCCTTCCTCGTCTCGCGGTTGGGCCAGCGCGAGGCAGCGGAAGACGTTCTTCAGCAGGTTTTCGTCGAAGTCTGGGAGAAGGCCGGGAGGTTCGACCCCTCGAGGGGAAGCCTCGTCTCCTGGGTCATGTCGATCGCTGGCAGTCGATCGATCGATTCATTGAGGAAGCGGGTTCCGGAACCGCGCGATCCCGTCTCCCTGCCTGACGCGCAGGCCCCGAGCGGGGCCGATGGGGTCGAGGAGTTCCTGGCCGACTGGGATTTCGCCCGGATCGTCGGCCGGCTTCCCGAGGCCGAGGCCGAGCTCCTGAAGATGAGGTTTTCCGAAGATCTGAGCCAGACGGAGATCGCCGAGCGGACCGGTATCCCGCTCGGCACCGTCAAGGCGAGGATGGTTGCCGGACTGAATACGCTTCGCGAGGAGATGGGGGTCTCATGACTGGCAGTGAAGATAGATCGGGCCGCCCGGGCGCGGGAGCCGAGGGCGAAGAGGTCGTCCGCTTCCTGACCGGCGAGATGGATGGTCACGAGCGGGCCGAATTCGAACAGAGGATCGGGGCCGATCCCTCACTCGCCCGGGAGGTGGAGTCGATGTCGACGGTGATCGGCCGACTTGGGTCGATCCCGGGAGAGGCCTGGGATCCTCCCCAGCCCCCTGCACTCGATCGATCGGTATTCGCCGGTTCGCGAGGGGCTGAATCTCCGACCGGGGAGCGACGGAAGCGTTCGGGATCGCTCTGGCCGAGTGGCGGGTTCGGGTGGCCGCAGGCCCTCGCAGGAGGTTTGGCAGCCGTCGTCCTCTTCGCTGCCGGAACCCTGCTCGGTACGTCCCTCGGCAACGATGGCCCCGCTCCGGCGGTCGAGCAGCGACTGGCTCTCTCGGGAATCGGTCCGGAGGCGCCTGCAGCAGCCACGGGGGAGGTGTCACTCGTCAGCTCGGGATCGGACCGGCTGCGGCTGTCCGTCGCCGGGTTGAGTGAAACCGGGCCCCGTGAGTTCTACGAGCTCTGGCTGATGGGCAAGGACGGCGAGCTGGTCGCGCTCGGATCGTTCAGGGTCGGCCCGGACGGGAGCTCGGAGATCGAGGTCCCGGTGCCGGTCGACCCCGACCGCTACCGCTATTACGACATCTCGATCCAGCCCGAGAACGGCAGTCCGCAGCACTCGGGCCGGTCGGTACTGAGGGGCCTTACCCGGTCGTGACCCAGCCGTTCGGGTAGGCGCCTGCCGGGATCCGGCCGGGGTAGTCGGGGAACAGCCGGAGGGCGACCTCGCGGATCCGGGTTCCATCGAATACAGGATCGAGGTCGCCGATCGTCAACAGGATCCGGGTGGTGGCACCGATCTGGAGGTCTGCCGCGGTCGGCTCCGGTCCGCCGATCAGACCTTCCGCAGCGAAGCTCTCGATCTGCTCGACCATCTCCGGCAGGCCGGCCAGGTCGGCCGCGGTCCGCTCGGCAGTGATCGAGTGGAGCTTCCAGGAGGCTCGGATGGTCGGGATCGCAAAGTCGACCCCGGCCGGATCCAGCGGTCCGGCACCGGCAAAGGAGCCAGTTGCCTCCGGTCGGAAGTGGAGGGCGGCCCAGGGCAGCCGGCGACCCAGGTCCTGGTACTCGCCGTCTCCCCAAACCTCGGCCTCGCGAACTCCGTCGGCGATCCCCTCCGGATAGAGGGGGTTATCGGGGAAGAGCTCTTCGAGCCGGGCGAGGATCGCGGTCGAGCCGTGGACCTGTTCGCCGTCGATCGTCATCCCCGGGACGGTTCCCCGCCCCTCCCCGTAGATCGCTTCCATCTCTTCGTGGTGGTTTCCCATGGTCAAGACGACCTCCTCGAACGAGACTCCTTTCGCTTCCAGCCCGGCCTTGGCGGTGAGGCAGGGATGCGAGAGTGTGAGCAGGTGAAGTTCGACCTGGGGCGCGTCGGCCATTTCGCAAACCTAGCGCGCCGCAACGTTGCAGGGCCGGGCCACTGCCTTGGACCGGTCCCCGTCGGATAGATTGCGGCCGTGGAAGCGAGGCAGTTGCTCAACTTGGGGTTCGGGGCGAGTCGGGTCGCATTCGGGATCGTCGCCAGCGCTGTCCCTGAAGTGGTGGGGCGGACCTGGGTCGGCGAGGACGCCGATCGGCCTGCGATGCGGACGATCTTCCGCGCGCTCGGGCTGCGGGACATCGCCCTCGGTGCCGGGATGGTCGATGGAGCGCTCCGTGACGAAGCGGCGCCTTGGCTCGCGGTGGCAGCGCTCTCCGATCTCGGTGACTTCACCGCGACCGTCCTCTCCCGCCGGAGGCTCGACCCTCGTGGGGTAGCGGTCACCGCCTTCCTGACCGGAGCGGCGACCCTCACCGCGGCGGGCCTCTTCGCACTCGACGTCGCCGCTTCGGACTGAGTCGGGCCGGGCGCCCAGCGGGGACCGCCCTTTGCTTTGTAGGATCCCGGCGTTCCCGGAACCCCAGTCAGGAAGGTCACTAGATGTCAACCGCGTCCGCCGTCGCTCCCCAGTCCGTCCCCGTCGGCCCTTCGGTCCTCGGAGACCTGATCGCCCCGAGCCGAATCCAGTCGGTCTCGGACTTCCTGCTGAATGCCATCCTGGTCCTGGCCGGAGTCGGGTTCGTCGCGTTGCTCGCCCAGGTGACGATCCCCACCACCCCGGTCCCGGTGACCGGCCAGACGCTCGGCGTGATCCTTGTCGGTTCTGCCCTCGGCTCGGTTCGGGGAGTCGTCTCGATGCTCCTCTACCTGGGACTCGGACTCTTCCTGCCGATCCTCGCCGGAGGGGAGAGCGGGGTGCTGACCGACATCGGCACCGCGACTGGCGCCACCGCCGGGTACCTGATCGGGTTCGTGGTGGCCGCGGGGGTCGTCGGCTGGCTCTCCGAGAAGGGCCGGGACCGGAAGTTCACCTCAGCCCTCGGTGCATTCGTGGTCGGCGAGTTGATCATCTTCGCCTTCGGGCTGATCGGCCTGAAGATGGCGGCACCCGAGCTGGTAGAGGCCGGATTCATGGCGAGCTCGAGCTGGGGGACGGTCCTCGAGGACGGCTTCGTCTTCTTCTTCGGTTGGGAGATCCTCAAGGCCGCGATCGCAGCGCTGTTGATGCCGGCGGCCTGGAAGGTCGCCGACTTGAGACGCTCCCGCGACAGTCGTTGAGGGGGGCGGGGGCCGAGGGGACTGACGGGGTCGTCGGTCCGATCTCGGATCCCTCCCGCTGCACGAGCCGTCCCACCGGGTCCCTGCGCCCGGCACCCCTCCAGCGCCGTCTTCTACGGTCGTCGATCCCCCTCCGGCAGAGTCTGTGCCGTTCGGGGCCCAGGCCAGCATGCGACCCAGTGACAGCGGAAAGCCCCCGATCGCTTCCTTCGCCTCGACCGCGATCTCGAGGCCGTCAATCTTCTGCCTGCTCCTGGTGCTGCTCGCCGTCCTCGTTGCGGTCGGGACCCCCGAGCGGGCTCCGGCGATAACCCAGTCCGAGGTCCGCCAGGAACTCGGCGAGATCTCGGGCTCGATCTCCGGCCTCAAGGCCCAGGTCGCCGAGGACAACCGTCGGATCGACGGCCTGATCGGAACCCTGTCCGCCCTCCGGATAGAGGCGGCCGAGCTGACCGCGGAACTGGAGCGCAGGCAGGCGAGGCTGGATCGCCTCGAGGCTGCCTTGGAGAGGGAGAGAAAGCGCCTCGAGGTCGTCCGCAAGAGGCTCCAGCGTGCGCTCTCGGTGCTGAGGAAGCAGCTCGTATCGCTCTATGTCGCCGGACCTCCGACGGTGAGCGAGTTCGTCTTCGCAGCAGAGGACTTCTCGGGCCTGGTCACCAACTCGACCTACGCCCAGAGCATCCAGGATCGCGATGAGGACGTGATCGCCCGGGTCGAGGCCCTGAGGAACGAGATCCGCTCGCTGGTCGAGCAGATGCGTGAGCGCAGGGTCGAGCTGGTCGCGCTTCGGAACGAGATCGTCGCCGAGGAGCGACTGGCGAGGGCAGCACGGGATGAGGGTGAGGCCCAGAGGGCCGAGTTCATCGCGGCCCGCGAAACCCGCGAGGCGAGGATCCAGGCCCTGGAGGCCCGGGCCGGAAGCCTCGAGGACAGCCTCCCCGACCTCACCAGCGACCCGGCCAGCAGCTCTGCCGGAAGCTTCCCGGCCCCGGTCCCCGGGCAGACCGCGGTCCTGCAGTCGAACGGCCAGGCCGCCCCTCCGGCCGGTGCCCCGCCGGCCGTCCAGCAGGTGATCCAGGCCGCCAACGCGATCGCCCACCTTCCTTACGTCTGGGGAGGGGGCCACGGATCGTTCGAGTCCTCGGGCTACGACTGCTCGGGTGCGGTCAGCTACGCACTCCACGGAGGCGGCCTTATCTCCAGTCCGCTCGACTCGACCGGCCTGACCACCTGGGGCGAGCCAGGGGAGGGAAACTGGATTTCGGTCTACGGCAACTCCGGCCACGTCTACATGGTGGTTGCCGGGCTCCGGTGGGACACCTCGGACACCGGCGGCACCGGGCCGAGCTGGCACACCTCGATGCGTTCGAGCGCCGGATTCATTCCCCGGCATCCGGCCGGACTCTAGGGAACCCCGGTCAGTCCGGGATCAACTTGCCTCGTGCTTGCCGTCTGATCCTGAGTCGGGGGCGGTAGCAGCACTCCCGCCCGGCGGCCTGATGAATTTCTGGGCCAGCGCGCCGGTGAGGATCGAGATGAATCCGACCCCCATGATCAGGAGCCCGAGTTCGACTACCTCCGAGATCGTCGTCGTGGGCTGGTACTGCGACCCGAGGGTCATCATCGTAGTTATCGCCCAGTAGATGCTCTCCCATTCGGTGAGGTCCTGATTCTTTGCCTCGACCGATCGGAACAGGGTTCCCCCAGCCAGGGCCACCATCAAGGTCATCAGGGCTGCGTAGCCGAGCCCCCGGGTCGAGAACGCGGAACGCGAGAGCTCGGCCAGCTTCAGCAGTCGCAGCAGCCGGAACAGTCGGAAGATTCGAAGGAACTGGAACCCGGCCGGGAGCACCGGTGGGGTGAGGACGACGATGGCGATCTCGACCGGGTGGTACTTGATGTATCGCCAACGATTCGGGACGACGGCGAGCATCACGATCAGTTCGATCAGGAAGGCCAGCCAGGTTCCCCAGTTCAAGAAGACCGAGATGTCGTAAAGGATTCCGGACTCCCGGGTTTCCAGGAGGACGAGGCTGGGCAGGGTCAGCGCTGCGGCGATGATCATCGGGACCTGGAGGGCACGCTGTGCCTTTATTGCCTTTTCGCCGACGACCCCCCCGCCAGGCTTGATCTGGGCCGCGATGTCCGCGTTCGCATCGTCGTAGAGGGTCCTCAGGCGGCCCTTCTTCTTGACCGGGTCCGTCGGGTCCTTTCCGGCTGGGTTCTTGTCGAGTCCGTTTTCCGACATCTGGCCGGTATTCGACCCGCAGGGCTCTCCGCCTTCCCCCGCAACGGTCCTGCCTCATCTACCGGCGCGGAGTCGGTCGGCCGTACCGGTCGAATACCCTCTGCGACCTGATGGAAGTCGGGATCCACGATGCCCGGGGATACTGGATCGCGGAGGCCGGCGAACCGGAACCGCTGCCGCCTCTGCGGCACGACCTCGAAGCCGACATCGTGGTGGTCGGCGGTGGATTCACGGGAATGTGGACCGCCTGGCACCTGATCTCGACCGAACCGGGGGCGACGGTCGTACTGCTCGAGTCCGACCGTTTCGGCTTCGGGCCATCGGGCCGAAACGGGGGGTTCTGCGACGCGATGTGGGTCAGCTTCGCCAGCCTCGTAGATCGGTTCGGGGTCGAGGCCGCGACCGAGGTAGGCCGTGCCGCCGACGAATCGATTGCACAGATCGGCGTTTTCGCCGAGGAGCGGGGCATCGAGTGCTGGTTCAATCGCTCCGGTTACCTGAACGTCTCCACCTCGCCGGCTCAGGACGGAAGCTGGGCAGGAAACGTGGCAGCTATGGAGGCTGCCGGGTTCCGGGATCTTCCGCCCGAGCTCGATCGGCAGGGGGTCGCGGCGATCTGTCGCTCACCGGCCTTTCGCGAGGGCCTCCTCTACCGCCAGGCTGCGACCGTCCAGCCGGCCCGCCTCGCCTTCGGCCTGCGGGAAGCCCTGCTCGAGTCCGGTGCTTCGCTTTTCGAGGAAAGCGCCGTGATCGGAGTGGAGGATGGAAGCGGTGGGGTGGTGGCCCACACCGAACTCGGCTCGGTCCGGGCCGATCGGGCGGTACTGGCCGGTGGGGCGGTCATGGCGGGGTCGGGCTGGCCCTTTGCCGGCAGGGTGACGATGGCATCCAGCCACATGGTGATCTCTGAGCCGGTGCCGGAACTGCTCGAGGAGATCGGCTGGACAGGCGGGGAGGCGATCAGCGACTGCCGTGCGCTCCTCAACTACTTCCGGACCACTCCGGACGGACGGATCGCCTTCGGCTGGGGAGGTGGCCGGATCGCTGCGGGAGGGCGACGCCGGGGCACCGCCGAGGTCGACCCCGAGGTGACCCGGAGGGTGATCGAGCACGCCGTCGCCTACTTCCCCGGTCTCGAAGGGAAGGCCTTCGATCATGCCTGGGGCGGTCCGATCGACGCGACTGCAAGTCACCTGCCCCATGTGGTCACCTTCCCTTCCGGCCGGGTGTTCGGGGCAATCGGGTACACCGGCAACGGGGTCGGCCCGTCCCAGATGGTCGGCAGGTGCCTGGCCTCGCTCGCCCGGGGGGTCGACGATCGCTACTCGACCCTGCCGCTGGTCGAGCCGGTCGAGGCTTTGACCCGAGTACCGCCGGAGCCTTTCCGCTGGCTGGGCGGTGCGGTCATCCGGGCGGCACTCGAGAACCGTGAGGCAGCCGAGATGGCCGGGGTGGCGCCAGACCCGATCAGCGGTGGGATCTCGCGCATCCCAGGCCTGATCGGGTTCCACATAGGTCGCTGACCGGGAGCGCTACCGGACAGCGAAAACGGGGGCCGCACCTCGTCCGTGAGTGCGACCCCCGCCTTCGTTCGGGCCGAAGGCCCGTTCGGTGTTCCCGGGGATCAGCCGGTGTAGCCGGCCTCGCTCAGGTAGTCGGCCGCAACCTGGGTGGCCTTCTCCTTGTCCAGGTCGACCCGGGCCGAAAGCTCCTGCATCACCTCTTCGGTCAGGTTCTCCTGGACCAGCTCGATAGTCGCCTGGTAGTCGGGGCCGGCCTCCTCCACGACCTTGTCGCTGGTCATGAAGACGACGTTCCCGGAGGGGAGAACCCCCAGGTCGTCCTCGAGCGTCGTGTACTTGTCGGAGGCGCCCAACTGGGCGTCGGTCGTGAACAGGATCGAGACGTCGGCCTGCCCGTTGTCGAGCACTTCGTATCGGAGTCCGATGTCGACCGGGGTGAACGACTTGAAGTCGAGCCCGTAGTTCTCCTGTAGCCCGAGCAGGCAGTCGATCCGCTGGCGGCATTCGGGAGACCCGTACAGCTTGAGCTGCTCGCTCACGCCCTCGAGGTCCGAGACCTTCTCGATACCGAGCTCCTCGGCCCTCGAACTCAGCAGTCCGACCGCGTTGGCGCTCGCAAATGGAGTCGGACCGAACACCACGAGACCCTTCTTCGAGGCTTCCGAGTTGACCTGATCGGCGCCCTCCTCGGCATCGTTCGGGACCTGCTCCGGCTCGCGTCCGAAGAACGAGGTCAGCGCGGTCGAGATGTACTCCGGGTATCCGGATATCTCGCCCTGTTCGAGTGCCTTCAATGCGACCGTCTCGGAGCCGAGGCTGAGATCGGTCTTGACGTTGTAGCCCGCAGCCTCGAGCGCCTGGGCGTAGATCTCACCGAGCACGATCTGTTCGGTGAAGTTCTTCGACCCGATCGTCAGCGTGACGCCCGAGTTCGCATCGTTGCGCTCGATCGAACCGCTCGCGCTGCTGCCGGAGTCATCGCTCCCGCAGGCGGCCACTCCGACCGCGAGAAGCGCCCCGAGTCCGATAGCCAGCAGGGTCTTTCGGACCTTGTTCAAGGAATTCATCTATCTCCCCTCATCGCTTTCCGGACCGCTATCCCGACCCGGTTTCCGGAAAGCCTTTCAGGAAAATCGGTTGGTTCGCAGGGACCTCGGCGTGAGTGTCCACTGCAGGCCCGCGAGGACGGCCTCGAAGGTGAGGGCCATCAACGCGACGAGGATCGCTCCGGCAAGCACCCCGGCCTCGCCGTAGACATTTCGGGCGAGGATGAAGTCCCCGAGTGTGAGGATGCCGGCGAGCGGGGCGATGGTCGCTGTGGCGACGATGTTGATCGCGGCGGTCCTTACCCCGGCCATCACGGTCGGGACCGCCAGCGGGAGTTCTACCCGGGTGAGCACTCCGAGGTTGCCCATCCCCATTCCCTTCGCAGCTTCGACCACGGAGTCGTCCACCTGCCGGATCGCCACGTAGGCGTTGGTGAGTATCGGGGGTATCCCGAGGATCGCGAGGGCGACGATCAGGTTGACCATCCCGACTCCGATCGCCGCGGCCATCAGGGCGATCAGGGCCAGCTCTGGCAGTGCCCTTCCGGCGTTTCCCATCGAGACTGCGAGGAACTCGCCCCGGGCGAAGTGCCCGAGGGCCAGGCCGGCCGGCAGGGCGAGGATCAGCGCAGCGCCCAGGGCGAGAAGGGAGACCTCGAGCTGGGTGCTGGCAAGGTCGACCACCTGGGTCGGTCCACCGACCTCGAGCGTTCCGATCTCGGCCTGACGTCCGTCGAAGATGAAGTCCCAGGCCTGACCGAACAGGCCGAGGAAGGCGAGCGGAGGGGCGGTCACAACGCTGCCCTCTCCCAGGGGGAGAGCGCCCTCCCGGCGAGGATCAGCAGACCGTCGAAGAGGATCGCCATCAGGATCGCGATCGACCCGGCCATGATGATCCCGGTCTTGAAGGTGATGTTCGATCCGACCACGATCTCGGAGCCGAGTCCTCCCCCATTGGCGAACACGGCGAGGGTGGCGAGAGCGACCGTGCTTACGGTAGCCACCCTGAGGCCCGCCACGATCTCGGGAAGGGCGAGCGGTATCTCGACCCGCCACATCGCCTGGCGATCGGTCATCCCCATTCCGCGGGCCGCCTCACGGACTCCGGGTGGGGTGTTCGAAAGTCCGGCCATCACGTTCCGAAAAATGATCTGTAGTGAAAAAGCCGTCAGGGCGATGATCGCCGTGAGCGCCCCCCTTCCGGTCAGCGGGAGAAGGAGGAAGAAGAGGGAGATCGAGGGGATCGTGTAGAGGATGCCGGTAGCCGCGAGGAAGGGAGGCGCCAGCCAGCGTTTGCGGTGTGCGAGGAGCGCGAGGCTGAATGCGATGACGAACCCGCCCAGCACTGCGGCCACCACGAGCAGCGCGTGTTCAGCGGTGGGGCCGAGGTACCGGTCGAAGTTCTCGATCGCCCAACCAGGACAGAAGAGGCCGTCGTTCGAGATGCAGTCACCTTCTGAGCGATCGCGAAAGAAGTCCTCGGAGATCTCGGCAATGGCGAGTGGGGACCGGGCTGAAGGCATCGCTCAATTCCTGACTCGATCGGCTGCCGGTATCTCGAGGTCGATGTCCTCGCCGGACGAGAGGAAGTTCGAGATCGCGGCTACCGAGATCACCCCGGTCAGCCTTCCCGTTCGATCGATGACCGGGGCGTGCCCGACCCCGGCTTGGAGCATCGCCGAGAGGGCATCCCGGAGGGTGGAATCCTCTTCGACTACGGGCTCTGGCTTCGCCGTAGCGGACTCGGGAACGGGCTCTGACTCGAGACGTCCGGCATCGAGCCAGCCAAGGGGCCTGCCGTCCCGATCGACCAGTAGGGGGTGGGGAACGGCGCCGGTGGCGATCCTCGGCATCACCTCGGCCGGCGACTCCCCCGCCGTGACGGTTACCGGATCGGACAGCGTGACTTCCGAGACCGGGATCAGGGCGAGTCGCTTGAGGGCCCTGTCGGTACCGACGAAGTCACGGACGAAGTCATCCACTGGCTCGGCCAGCAGTTCGGCCGGGGTTGCGTACTGAGCGAGAGCGCCACCATCCCTCAGCACGGCGATCCGATCCCCCATCTTGATCGCCTCGTCGACGTCGTGGGTTACGAACAGCACCGTCTTGCCGAGTTGCTGCTGGAGGCGGAGGAACTCGTCCTGTAGTCGAGTCCGGTTGAGCGGGTCGATCGCGCCGAACGGCTCGTCCATCAGCATCAACGGGGGGTCCACGGCCAGCGCCCTTGCCACCCCGATCCTCTGCTGCTGGCCACCGGAGAGCTGGGCCGGGTAGCGATCGCCGAACTCCGGATCGAGTCCGATCATCTGGAGGAGCGTCGACGTTCGTTCCTCGATTCGGTCGGTATCCCAGCCGAGCAGTCGCGGAATGGTCGCGATGTTCTGGGCGACGGTCCGGTGGGGGAAGAGTCCGACCTCCTGGATCACGTAGCCGGTCTCCCGCCGCAGCTCGGAGGGATCGCGATCGAGCACCGAGCGGCCCCCGATCTCGATGTCGCCCGAGGTGATCTCGACGGTGCGGTTCGCCATTCGCATCGCGGTCGTCTTGCCACACCCGGACGGACCGACCAGGACGCAGATCTCGCCGGCAGCCACTTCGAGGTCGAGATTTCGGACCGCGTCGGAGTCGGCGCCCGGATAGCGCTTGGTCGCCCCCAGATAGGCGAGCGAAGCAGCTCCGCCCCCTTGGGAGACCTCCCGTTCGGCCGTGGATTCGGACACCCGTAGCAATGCTAGTCGGGATCGGGGATCCAGTCCCGGCAGGTGCCGAGGCAAGCCTCTGTGCAGAAGGCCGGGATCCGGGCCAATTGTTTGCAGATGCTTACACTGCCCCTTCGTGACTCCGCGTGCTCCCCTCAGCCCGCAGTCCCCGGTCGCACGCCTGCTGACGGCGGGCGCGGTCCTGTTCGCCATCCTCGGCGGCTTCATTCTCGCTCGCGATTCGGCCACGGCCTCGGTCGAAGAGCGCCTCGACCAGACCGAACGGAAGCTCGACAGGGCCAACCAGAAGCGAGGGGTGCTCTCCAGCGAGATCGAATCGCTGAACGGCCGGATCAGGGCGATCGAGACCCAGGTCGCAGCCCTTAGGGTCGAGGAACGGGCGGCGGAGCGACGGCTTGCCGACAAGCAGGCCGAACTCGACGTGGCGGTTGGGGAACTGAGGGAGGCCTACGGTGAGCTGCGCCTGCTCGCGAAGAAGCTCAAGGTCTCGCTCGACACCCTGCGCAGTCGCCTGGTCGCGATCTACGAGTCCGGGACGACCGAGGTCTCCGACCTCGTCTTTGCCTCCGAGGACTACGGGGACCTGATCGAGCGCAGCGAGTACATCGAGCAGATCCAGAGCAGCGATGAGAAGCTGGTCGCCCGGGTCAGGGACCTCCGGGATCGCCAGAAGAAACTCGTTCTGAAGTTGAAGACGGTCAAGGAGCGGATCGAGAAGGTCCGGGACCAGATCGCCGAGGAAGAGCAGGCACTCCAGGTTGCGAGGGCTGCGGTCCAGAGCCGCGAGGACAGTCTCGTTGCTGCCCGCGGCCAGCGGAGCGCGGCCCTGTCGCAGGTCGATGAGCAGGTCGGGCGCCTGGAGAGCATCCGGGCCGACCTCCAGGCAGAGATCCAGGCCGAGATCGCCGCCGCCTCCGGGGTTTCGACCCTTCCGGCCGGCCCGATGAGTGCACCCAGTGCGGCCGGCCTCGTGTGGCCGCTCTCGGGCACCCTCACCTCGGGCTTCGGCTACCGATGGGGCCGGATGCACGAGGGGATAGACATCGCCGTTGCGGAGGGGACTCCGGTCCGTGCGGCCAAGTCCGGGACAGTGATCCTCGCCTCCTACTACGGCGGGTACGGCAACTACATCTGTGTCGACCACGGCGGTGGGCTCTCGACCTGTTACGCCCACCTCTCGGGGTACGCGTCCTCGACCGGCCAAAGGGTCAGTCAGGGTCAGGTGATCGGTTACTCCGGCAACACCGGGTCGAGTACGGGTCCCCACCTGCATTTCGAGGTTCGGATCAACGGGGCAGCCCAGGACCCGATGGGCTACCTCTAGGCGTTCCACCCCACTTCAGGCGGTGAGCCGACGGGCTGCCTCCGCGGCCCGGGCAACGATCTCCTCTTCATCCTCTACCCGCCGTCCCCGGGAGACGACCTTCCCGTCGACCACCAGGGTGTCGACCGCAGATCCGGTCGCTGCGTAGACCAGGTTGGAAACCGGGTCACCCGTAGCCATCTCGGGCAGGGAGAGGTCGATCAGGATGAAGTCGGCCGGCATCCCCGGAGCGAGGGGTTCGGGCGGCCCGAGGAGTCCGGATGCCCGACCGGTCGCGATCCGCCAGGCCTCCCCGACCGGGACCGCGGCTGCATCGGCCGAGGTTGCGCGCTGGAGAAGGGCGAAGACCTTCAGGTCCCCGAGCGGGTCGAGCGAGTTGTTCGACCCGGGACCGTCGGTACCGAGGCCGATCGTGACCCCTGCCCGTCGTGCTTCGGGCCAGGGGAAGGCCCGTCCGACGGTGAGTTTCTGGTTCGCGACCGGATTGGTCACCACGGTTGCCCCCCTTTCGGCCACCAGTTCGAGTTCCTCCCGATCGAGCCAGACGGCGTGGGCCAGCAGGGTCTTCGTCCCGAGCAGTCCGAGGTCATCGAGGTAACGGGTCGGCCGGACTCCGTGCCCGGCCAGGCAGTCCTCGACTTCCGACGCCGTCTCGGAGAGGTGGATGTGGATCGGCAGATCCCTCTCCCGGGCGATTCCGGCCAGCTCTTCGAGGCTTTCACTCCCGACCGT
>JBMSXD010000004.1:0-26668 GCA_049425265.1 Solirubrobacterales bacterium | reverse complement strand
GTCTGCCTCGGTACCCGCGCGCGCTCCGAGGAGCGACCCGGCAGCGAGAAAGATCGGGGCCACGATTACCACGCCGAGGAGGCCGGATCGGACCCGCGAGGCTCTCGCCGCAGCAGCCTTGAACAAGAGGACGAGGGGGGCGGCAAGCAGTAGCCAGCCGATCGCCTGGACCACGCTCGCGAGGATGAGCGGTGTGGGGTCGGCGTCGATCTCGCGGAGCTTCTCGGCCAGGCCGGCCGAGGTCCGAACCGCAGCAGCCGACTCACCGAAGGTGGCGAGAATCAGGGCGACCCCGGCGACCGAAGCGATCCCTGCCGGCAACAACCAGCGGCGCTCCCGCTCGAATTGCGCTTCCTTCTCAGGCATTGGGCATCAGGATCGGTCCGGTTCGTTTTCTGTCGTGATCGGGCGGGCGGCCAAGCCTACCGCTCAGACTCCGCCGGATCCTCCCGGGGGACACCCTCCCCTTCCGGTTCCGATCTCCGTACCGGGTAGTACTCATGGTCGACCGGCCCGGCGATTCGGGATACCCGGTCACCTATCGAGAGGACCAGGTCGAACAGCGGGGAGAAGAGCGCGATCGGCCGCTCCAACGGAGAGCCTCGTCCCGTCCGGGCTACCTCGTCGGGATCATTCGGAGTTTCCTCACCAGCCACGATCCGAATACGCTACCGCCGCGGTGGAGGTCGACCTGCCAAAGGTTCCCCTCGAAGCCGGGCTCGGCCCGGAAAATCCGCCCTGTCCGATCTGCGGCGAACCGATCTTTCCCTGGCTGGAACTCCCCGGCGAGGGTGGCCTCGCCCATCGATGCGAAGAGTGCGGCCTCGGACTGCTCGGTCCGGAGGGAGACCGTGCGGCCGTCCTGGCTGACCTCGAGAGCGGCGCCACCGGAGGTGGATGGATCGCCTACGAGAACCGCGACTCGACCCAGGCCAGACTGACCGGGGCCGGCTGGGCAGGTCTGGAGACCGAGCACCCCTTTCGATTCACCCCCGATGCGATCGAGCGCCTCCTGGCGTCGGGCGACCGCCTCGTGACCGAGCGCCGGGCCCACCTGGGGAGTTCGATCCCCGGGATGTGGCAGAGCGTGATCAACACCTTCACCTTCGGGCACAACGTGGCCCTGGGGGCCATCGGTTCGAGTCGTTGCGTACGGGCACCCCGAGTCTGGATGCGAGCCCTGGATTGGTTCATCACCGCCGTTCTGGCCGTACCGGTCCTGATCCTTTCCGTGCCGCTCGAGTTGATCGGAACGACAACCGGTAGATGCGGTCGCTACTCGATCAGGACCACCGGCCCTTAGGCGGGCCTCGGTCCCAGGAGGAGCGAGAAGACCTCCCCGATCGCCTCGGCTCCAGTCGCCGCCAGATCGAGGCGCTCGGCACGCGGGACCCTTTCGACCAAAGAGTCGGCCGCCTCGCGCAGCAACTCGGGGGAGTCTCCTAGGGAGACCAGCAGGACCCGGGCCTGGAGATCATCGAACCGGGCAGGATCGAGCGACCAGGCCGGGACCGCCGGCAGTTCGACCAGAAAGGACCTCGG
The DNA here is from genome assembly GCA_049425265.1 of Solirubrobacterales bacterium. Classification (GTDB taxonomy): domain Bacteria; phylum Actinomycetota; class Thermoleophilia; order Solirubrobacterales; family 70-9; genus 67-14. Next base: position 25,126 of record JBMSXD010000004.1, on the reverse strand, counting down.
GGCAGGGGGTCCGCGGTCGGCCAGCTCACCGAGTCGTCCGGCCCCGGCACCGAGCGTCTCGAGGCCGCCGGATAGGAAGAGTCGGTAAGCCGCCTCCGCCCCCCCGGACTCGACCGCTTCCCGAACGAGTTCCCCGTCGGTCGACACGCCCTCGGTCGCCCCGGTGAGCAGCCCGAGGATCGTGGGGTCGATCATCCCGACCGTCGACACCAGATCCGGCCGGGAGAGGGCTATCTCGAGGGCAACCACGGCACCGAGGCCCTCCCCCACGACCGCGAGCGACCCGCTCCCGTGGGGCATCCCTTCGATCGAGGCAAGAACGGCGATCGCCTGCTCGGCGATCGAGGTGCGTCGGTAATCCTCGGGGGAAGGGCTGGAACCCCAGCCCTGCCGATCCGGCGCCAACACCGTGACCTCCGGGGAGATTCGATCCCTGGCTGCCTCGAAGAAGCGGGATGAGGTCCCGGTCCCGTGGACCGCGAGTACCGCGGGGCCTTCGCCCCAGGAAGATAGGTGCAGTTCGCTCAGCGAAGACCCTGGCGGGCTTCCCGGACCAGGGTCACCGCCTCCGGGAAGACGATCCTGATCGCATCCCGGGCCTGCATTGCCTGCTGGTCAGGCGAGCCGGTCAGCTCGAGCTGCCCGAGGGAGGCAACGGTCATCTCGACCGCCAGCCGGATCGCATTGTCCGCCCAGGCGACCTCCTGGGATGACTGCATCTGCTCGGCCATCTCCTGCATCCGGGCGCGAAGCTCCTCGGGGTCTCCGAACATGTCGAACGGTGAGCCTTCCATGAGGGAAATGTAGCCGTTTCGACCCTCCCGGCCGGCAAAGCGGCGACAGGAGCGGCCTACGGTCGGCCTCGAGATGAGTGGGAGATCGAGCGCGGCTGGCTCTGCAACGGTCGAGCAAACCGGGCTCCTCGCCCTGCTCGGCCTGGCGATGGCCGCGGCCGTCCTGTTGATCGCCGGTGGTCTGGGTCCCGAAACCGGGCGGGGGCTAGTCACCCGGATCGCCAACCGGATCGCCTGCGGGCCGCTCGAGCCGGGGCCCTGTCGCAGGCATCCCGCAGTCGCCGCCTACGGACCATCGATCGCCGCCGCCCTACGGGCCTTCGCCCCGTCCGACCTGATCAGGCAGGACGGGACCGGCCGGAACCTCCTGCCCGTCGACTACCGACGATGCCGGATCACATCCTGCGCAGAGGTCGATCCAGGCCGGCCGGAGTTCGACCTGACCCTCTCCAATCGCAGGACGACCCTGTTCACCGAAGCCTCCCGATCCGAAGGGTTGCTGAAACTGACCTGGTGGGCCTGGCGACCGGGGATCGGCTGGGAGGCCACCCGCAGGTCAGTCGGAACGGCCGAGGCCGAGGCCGTTCGAGGCACTCCGGTCCTCCTCTCCGACAGCCCACGGCTGGTTCCGCTCGAGGCCCTCGACGGCCGAAACCACACCCGGTTCGGACCCGATGAGCACCCTCCCTGGCAGTGGACCTCCCCCTCCCTGCACGAATCGAGAATGCCCTGATGCCGAGGGTTGCCCCGGCCCCGGGTCACCAGACGGCCCGGCACTCCTCCATCACCCCGGCACCCTCTGCCAGTTCGATCCCGTCGATCGCCCCGGTGAAGGTCCCGAAACGGTGCAGGTAGTGGGAGCGGAGTAGGCCGAAGTCGTCATCCCGGAGCCGCTCGGCCCCGTCACGGAAGTGAAAAACGAGGTCCGGGCCGGTTTCGAATGAAACAGCGTCGAGGTCGTGGAAGACGACCGGGGCGACCTCCCGGGGGTGTCCCTCGACCCAGACCGTCCGTTCGCTGTTCTCGAGGGTGTCGTTGACCCCACTTACGAGATTCCAGGCGACCGGGCGACCCTCGGTGTCGGTCCCGATCCCGGCGGACCAGAGCCAGGCCGTGTGACGGGTGTGGAAGCCGGCCGTCTCGTCGTCTACGCCCCGACCCTCGACCTGCCAGAGCCGGCCGTCGGCCTCGATCGTCCCGCGAATCGGGATTCCGGCCCGCTTGCGCGTCCAGACCCAGCCCCGTCCGCTCGGGCAGATGCATTCCATCGGCTCTCCTTCACCCAGCTCCAGGGTGGCCCGGACCGGCCCTGACTCGAGCCGTGCGTAATCCCCGTCGATCGAGACCTCGGGGCGGCCTGGGCCGATCTGGGTGTGGTCGATCACCCGGCCCTCCATTCGATCCCAGAGCGACCAGAAACACTGTCTCACCGGGCCGACCGAGAACCGGGCCATGAACAGCATCACCTCGTCACCGTAGAAGCCTACGTAGCGCCACCTCTTCCTCGGGCGTCCGAGCCAGGCGACTGGCATCGGTTCGGGCGGCAGGGGAAGGGCCGGGCGGCCCGGCCCTGGACCCCGCCACGGAAGGCCCGCGCCACTTTCCGACCGGGTGCTTCCGGGTGCGAGGAGATGCGCCATCGCGGCATTACACTACCCCTCGATGACCCAGGATCCCGATCCCGGGGAAGTCGGGTCCGCCGCCGTCGAGGCAGGTACACCCGACGCCCCGGAAGTACCCCAGAACCCCTCTTTCGACCCGGCCGACGAGGCGATGTGCGCGCGGGCGCGCGACCGCTTCACCGGAGACCGGAACCGACGTCGGCAGAAGCGGTCCCGCAATGCCACCCCGCCCCAGCTGATCATCATCGGCGGGCTCAAGTGCGGGACGACCTCGATCCACCACTACCTCGGCCTCCATCCCGAGATCCACATGTCGAAGCCCAAGGAACTGAACTTCTTCGTCGAGGAACTGAACTGGGACCTCGGCCTCGATTGGTACGAGAGCCGGTTCGACGACCAGTTCCCGGTGAGCGGCGAGTCCTCCCCTCACTACACCAATCGGCCCCGCTTCAACGGTGTCGCGCAGCGGATCCAAGAGAACTGCCCGGACGTGCGTCTGATCTACATGGTCCGCGACCCGATCAGCCGGATCCTCTCCCACTGGGTCCATGCGACAGGCGCCGGCTACGAGACCCGCGATTTCGTCGAGACGCTCTCCCTCCCCGACACCTCCTACATCCAGCGCTCGATGTACTGGATGCAGCTCCAGCCCTACCTCGAGTTCTTCGATCGGGACCGGATCGCGGTGATCTCCCAGGAGGAGCTGAGCCGGGACCGTGAAGGCACCATGCGAAAGGCCTTCTCCTTCCTCGGGGTCGACCCCGACTTCACTTCGGAGCAGTTCGACCGCGAGTGGGAGAAGTCGAGCGCAAAGCAGGAGGGCAAATACCAGGTGATGGAAAAGCTGATCAAGCTCCCCGGACTGCGCTCACTCGACCGGAACTTCGACCGGCTGCCGGAGTCGATGCGGTGGATGGTCGAGAAGCTGGTCCACGACCCGGACAAACCCCCGGCCCCCAAGCCCGAGATCCCCGACGACCTGATGGAGGTCCTGGTGGGCAGGTTCCGCGACGACGTTGCCTCGCTGACCGCCTGGACCGGCCACGGGTTCGAGGGCTGGCGGGACTACTCCTGACACCAGGTCGGCCCGGACCGATCGACTAGGTTCCCACGGGTGGAGCGGCTCTACCGAGCGGGTGACGAAGTGGGAGACGGGCCGACCGAAACCTCGGTCTCCGAGATCCTTACCGATTACGAACCGGCCTCCTCGGGCAGCGACGATCGGCCGTTCTTCGCGGCGAACATGGTCACTAGCCTCGACGGGCGGGCTGCGATCGGGGGGCGGTCGAAACTGCTCGGCAGCGAGCGCGATGCCGAGATGCTGCTGGGGCTGAGGGCCCTGTTCGACGCCCTGCTGGTCGGGGCGGGAACCCTGCGGGCGGAACGGTACGGCCCGATCATCCGGGACCCCGGGCTACGGGAGAAACGGAAGGCGGCCGGACTCGAGCCCAGCCCGCTGGCCGTAGTCGTCACCAACTCGTTCGACCTGCCGTGGGACTGCCCGCTCTTCACGGAGGGAATCGGCAAGGTTGTCGTCTACACCGGCACGGACCGCACCCCTCCCCCCACCACCACCGAGGTGGAAGTGGTCTCCTCCGACGGGGATCCCGACCTGACGGGCCTGGCGACCTGGCTGGCCGAAAACGGGTTCCGGTCGGTCCTCTGCGAGGGCGGGCCGACCATCCTCGGCGAGCTGATCGACCGGAACCTGCTCGATGAGCTCTTCCTCACGATCCACCCGGTGATCAGCGGTGAAGCCGACGCTCCACGGATCGTCGAGGGCCCGGTCGGGGAAATGGCCTCCTTCGATCTGGTCGAGCTCTCCCGCGAGGGAAATGAGCTCTTCACGCGGTATCGCCCCCGCCGGTAGCCTCCGCGAATGGACTTCGAGCCGGATTCCGAGACCGAGCAGTACCTGGAGCGGATCAGGGCATTCATGGATGCCCGGATCTACCCGAAGGAGGCCGAGCTACACGCGGCCCTCGATGAGGAGGTCGGTCCGGGCATCCCCTACCCGGCCGGGCTGGTCGAGATCCGGGACGAGGCGAGGTCGGAGGGCCTCTGGAACCTCTTCCTGCCGGACGACGAGTACGGACGGGGCCTGACCAACACCCAGTACGCATTCCTCTGCGAGGAGATGGGGCGAAGCCCCATTCTGGCGCCGATGGCCTTCAACTGCGCGGCGCCGGACACCGGGAACATGGAGATCCTCGCCGAGTACGGGACCGAGCAGCAGCGGGACGCATGGCTGGTGCCGCTCCTCGAAGGGACGATCAGGAGCTGCTTCTCGATGACCGAGCCCGAGACATCCGGCTCGGATCCGACCGGCCTGGCCGCCCGGGCGGAGCTGGTGGATGGGGAGTGGGTGATCAACGGGAGGAAGTGGTACACGTCGGGTGCCAACGGGGCCTCGGTTGCGATCGCGATGGTCAACACTGAACCCGATCAGGGCCCGTACCAGAGGGCATCGATGATCCTCGTGCCGACCGACAGCCCGGGCTTCGAGATGATCCGTCCGCTTTCGGTGATGGGCCACACGGCCGGCCCCGGCCACTGGGAGGTCGGCTACGAAGACTGCCGGGTCCCGGAGGGAAACCTCCTCGGACCGCGGGGCGGCGGGTTCCTGGTCGCCCAGGACCGGCTCGGCCCCGGCCGGATCCACCACTGCATGCGGGCGGTTGGGACCGCCGAGCGTGCCCTCGAGATGATGTGCCTGCGCGCTGCCGAGAGGGAGGCCTTCGGCGGACCGTTGGCCGACAAGCAGTTCATCCAGGACTTCATCGCCCTCTCCAGGCTGGAGATAGACCAGGCCCGGCTGCTCACCCTCAAGGCGGCCTGGATGATGGACACCGTAGGAAAGCGGGCCGCCCGGCAGGAGATATCGATGATCAAGGTCGTGGCCGCCAACATGGTTATGGACGTGCTCGATCGGGCGATGCAGGTGCATGGCGGGCTGGGGATGACCGACGACACGCCGCTCGCAATGATGTGGCGGTTCAGCCGGATGCTCCGGCTGGCCGACGGAGCCGATGAGGTCCACAAGATGGTGATCGCCCGGCGCGAGGTCGGGCGCCAGCTGAAGAAGCAGGAACAGGCCGAGTCCGCGGCCTAGCCGAGTTCCTCCGTCCTCTCCAAGGCAGCGTCGGCCAGGACCTCGACTGCCCGTTCGAACTCATCGCCTGCCGAGGAGTCCGTCCCGTACTGACCACCCCGGAAGCGGGCGAGGATTCCTTCGGCAATGATCGCGAGCTTCCAGTAACCGAGGGCTACGAAGAACTCGATCCCCGACAGGTCCCGACCCGACCTCTCGCGGTAATGGGTCAGGAGGTCCGCCCTGCCGGGAAAGCCCGGCTCGACGGTCGCAGGGCGAAGGAGCGAGATCCCTGGGTCCCCGGGCTCGGCCCAGTAGACCATCAGCAGGCCGAGATCGGCTCTCGGATCCCCCAGCGTCGAGAGCTCCCAATCGACGACCGCCCCGACTTCCCCATCGCCATCGAAGATCACGTTGTCGAGTCGGTAGTCACCGTGGACGATCGTAGTCTCGACCTGCTCGGGGACCGACGAGGTGAGCCTCCGGTGGACCTTGTCGACGGCCGGGAGCTCCCTCGTCTTCGATTTTTCCCACTGCCCCGACCACCTGGTCAGCTGTCGCTCGACGTAGCCGTCCCTACGACCGAGGTCACCGAGTCCCACATCATCGGGGTCGACCTCGTGGATCGCGACGAGACAGTCGATCAGATGCTCCCCGATCGCCTGCCGTGCAACGGCTCCCGGATAGGCGGCGGCCTGCTCGGGCGTCCGTAAGACCATTCCCTCGACGAAGTCCATCACGTAGAAGGGGGAACCGGTGACCGATTCGTCCTCGCAGTAGCCGACTACCGGGGGAACGGGGACCGGGGTCTCCCCGAGCGCCGAGACGACCTTGACCTCACGGCCCATGTCGTGTGCCGTGCCGAGAGCCTTGCCGAGGGGAGGCCTGCGAAGGACCCAACGCCGGCCGACGCCATCGGTGACCAGGAAGGTGAGGTTCGAGAGTCCCCCCTGGATCACCTGGTAATCGAAAGGGGGCTCGGCCGAGGGGATCCGCTCCTCGAGCCATCTCCCGACCGGTCCCCGCGCAATCGCCTGTTCCTCGACCGTCATCGGCGCCAACACTAGGGGACGGCAGAGTGCCCCTGGTTCCGGTCCCCTGATCCATTTCGGAGCGCTCGATAAAGTCGACCACGAGTGGCAGACACGGAGGTCGAAATCGACGGGGTCCCGCCAGCGGCGACGGCGCTCGAGGTCCTGAACACCCAGGTCGGGGGCATGATCGTCCTCTCCCCCGAGCTCGAGGTCGTCTGGGCGAATTCGGCCGCCCGGGGCCTCGCTCCCGACCTGACCCCGGGCCAGCCGATCCGGCCGCTCCTCGACCAGGTGTCCGAGGAACAGAAGGTCGACCGCCTCCTGTTCAACCGCGAACGGGTCCTGGCACCCGCCCGACAGGGTGGACCGGACCTCTACTGGCTGATGCACCCCCAGCAACTCGACGGCGGCAACCAGCTGCTCTACCTCTGGGACCCCGACATCTCTGAGGACATGCATGAAAGGAGGATCGCCTTCCTGGCCGGCGCGGCCCATGAGCTCCGCTCTCCGTTGACCGCGATCGTCGGCTTTGCCGAGATCCTCGGGGAGGAAAGGGCCAATCTGAGCGAAGGCCAGCTCGAGGCCCTGATGATGATCGAGCAGAACGCCCGCTACCTCGAACGGCTGGTCCGGGACGTCTTCGACATGACCAGGAACAGCTTCGGCGAGCTCCCCCTCGACCTGGCACGGGTCGACGTCGGGGAGATCACCTCCGATGCTGCCCGTTCACTCGACCCGGCGATCTCCGGCAAGGGCCAGACGCTCGTCCTCGAGGTCGAGGATGAGATCCAACCGGTCGAAGCCGACCCGGGCAGGATCCACCAGATCGTGACCAACCTCGTACGGAATGCTTGCGCCCACTGCCCGGAAGGCACCCGAATCGAAGTCTCATGTCGAACCGACCGCGAAGCAGGCGAGGTGGTGATCGCGGTATCCGACGACGGGCCCGGGTTGCCGTTCGACGATCCCGATGAGGCCTTCCGCTCCTTCCGGAGCGGTGGGCCCCAGGACCCGGGCGCGATGAGTGGAGCCGGTATCGGTCTCTCAATGACCAAGCGTCTCGTCCAGCTGCACCGGGGCCGGATCCTGGTTTCGAGCGAGAAGGGACGGGGGACCCGGATCGAGATCAGGCTTCCGATCGACCGGGCTACAGCCGAGCCCTCCTACGAACCCGGACCGGCCTGAGGGAAACGGTGGCGAGGATCGCGATAGCCGATGACTCGGCCCCGATCAGACTCCTCCTAAAGCGGCGGCTGGAGGGGGTCGGTCACGAGGTGTTCGAGGCCGCCGATGGCGCCGAGCTGATCGAAGTAGTCGAGCGAGAGGAAGGGTCCGGCATCGATCTCGCCCTGATCGACTGGATGATGCCCCGACTGGACGGCGAAGGGACTTCCGCACTGATTCGGGAACGATGGCCCGGCCTGCCGGTAATCGGTTTCACCGCGGGGCTCGGGCCTGAATCGGACGAACACTCGCCATTCACCGACGCCTTCACCACCAAGCCGTTCGACTTCGACTACCTCTTCGAGGCGATCGAGGACCTTACCGGCGGGCCACTTCGACCCTGATGTCGGCTCCCTTGAGGCGGGAGCCATCGAGCCTCTCGACCGTCTGCCCTGCGGCGTCGGAAGCGACCTCGACGAAGGCAAACCTGTCGAGTACCTTGACGCTGGCGATCTGGTCGTCGCTCAAGACCGCACCCTCCTTGAGGGCCCAGCGCAGGTCGTCCTCGGCGATGCCGCTCTTCCTGCCGCGGTTGACATAGAGCTTGGTGATCTCATCGCCCGAATCGGAGGGGCCGGTCCCGTTGCCCTCGGTCGCCGGCACGGCGTCCCGGTCCTCAGACCGATCATCGTCGAGCGGGGCAGGCTTTCTGCCCTTGCGCTCGCGCCTCCGGGGAGGCCGCCCATGCTCGATCCTCTCCTCGGGGGTCTCCCAGGTGGTGATCGTCGTTGCCGCGTCCTTCTCGATCTGCTTCAGGTCGGGCATCTGGTCCGGGGTGGCGAAGGTGATCGCCCTGCCGGTACGGCCCGCCCTCCCGGTGCGGCCGATCCGATGGACGTAAGTCTCGGACGAGTTCGGCAGGTCGTAGTTGATGATGTGGGTCACGTGTTCGATGTCGAGTCCACGTGCCGCGATGTCGGTTGCGACCAGGAGCGGGACCCGACCGTCCTTGAAGGAGATCATCACCCCATCCCGGGCGCCCTGGCTCATGTCCCCGTGGAGCGCCTTGACGTTCATCCCCCGGTTCCGGAGGTCCCGATCGAGGCGGCTGGCCCCGATCTTGGTCCTGCAGAAGATGATCGCCTGCTCGGGCTGCTCGGCCTTGAGTATCTCGGCCAGCTTCTCCTGCTTGCCCTTGGCCGGAACCTCGACGTAAGCCTGGCTGACCGAGTCGACGGTCAACTTCCGCGGGGTGATCTTGATCGTCACCGGGTCGTACATGTAGTTCTCGGCGAGGGCCTTGATCGGCGGTGGCATGGTCGCCGAGAAGAGCGCCGTCTGCCGGCCGGAAGGACACATCCTCAGGATCTTCTCGACGTCCTCGATGAATCCGAGGTCGAGCATCTCGTCGGCCTCATCGAGGACGACGAACCTGGCAGCGGTCAGGACGAGCGACTGGCGGGAGATCAGATCCATCATCCGGCCGACTGTCGCGACCACGACTTGGGCCCCGGCCCGGAGCTGGGCCTGCTGGCCCTTGATCGGTGCGCCACCGAAGACGGCGACGATCTCCACGTCGAGGTGCTCGGCATAGGAACGGAGGGCCTGGGTCACCTGGATGCATAGCTCGCGGGTGGGGGTGAGGACGATCGCCTGGACCTCGTCGTTGTCGGGATCGAGGTACTGGAGCATCGGCAGGCCGAAGGCGGCCGTCTTGCCCGTCCCCGTCTGGGCCTGGCCGATCACGTCGTACCCCTCGATCAACGGCGGGATCGACTCGGCCTGGATCGGGCTCGGTTCCTCGAAACCGATCTCCTTGATCGCCTGGAGCAGGTCGGGTTCGAGACCCAACCCGTCAAAAGATGTGACGGCGGTCTCGGTCATCCGGCTTCTGGGCCTGGTGGCATCCCGCCCACGGTATGACGGAAGGGCTGCCCCCTGCCCACATTGCGAACCCCTGAAACCGGACGGGCGACGCGAACTGCGGTCCCGGGTCGACCGGAGCGGACCTCGGCCAGCATCCACTCGGTCACTGCCTGGCCATCGGACATGGCGATCTGGATTGCCTTCACGCTTCCATCGTGACAGCCTCGACCCGTCGGCCGCTCCCCCGGCCTTAGGATGCCCCCGTCCGTAGGAGGCTCCATACCGGGTAGATCGGAGGATCCACTTGTCGCTCACCGTCGTCGGCTCGATCGCATTCGACTCCGTCAAGACCCCGTTCGGGGAGCGCGAGCGGATGCTCGGTGGATCGGCGGTCCACTTCTCCCTCGCCGCGAGCTTCTTCACCGATGTCCGGATCGTCGGTCCGGTGGGCGACGACTTCGGATCACCGGAGTTCGACCTCCTGGAGGGGCGGGGAGTCGAGACCGCCGACATATTCCGGGTCGAGGGCGGGGAGACCTTCTTCTGGCGGGGCTCCTACGGGTTCGACCTCAACACGGCGAATACCGAGGAGACTCGGCTCAACGTCTTCGGCGACTTCGACCCGGAGCTTTCGCCGGACTCGGCCGCCGCCGACACCCTCTTCCTCGCCAACATCCAGCCCGAGGTGCAGCGCCGGGTGCGTGCCCAGTGCCGAAACGCCGGCCTCGCCGCACTCGACTCGATGAACCTCTGGATCGAGTCGGCCAGGGACGAGCTGGTGGGTGCAATCGGGGAGGTCGATTGCGTCCTGGTGAATGACGCCGAGGTACGGCAGTTGAGTGGCGAGCCGAACCTCGCACGCGCCGCGCGGGCGGTGATCGAGATGGGTCCCCGGACGGTGGTCACCAAGCTCGGCGAATACGGCGCGGCCCTGTTCACCCGGGACGGGTTCTTCGCCGTGCCCGGATTCCCACTCGAGGACGTCCGCGACCCGACCGGTGCCGGGGACAGCTTCGCGGGCGGGTTCCTCGGCTACCTGGACGGGGTCGGGGGAACGCCCGACGAGGCTGACCTGCGGCTGGCGATGGGCTACGGGACGGTGCTCGCCTCCTTCAACGTCGAGAAGTTCGGCTGTGAACGGGTGTCCGGCCTCGACCGCGACGAGGTCGAGGCCCGGCTGGCCGAGCTCCGGAACATGACCGGGCTTTGATCGTCCCGACCCCGGTCGACCGTTACCGCGCCGGCTCCTTGGTGCGATAATCGACAGGAAGAGCCGAGAGAGGAAAGGGATGATGGCCGAAGACGAAGCGAAGCAGACTGGGTCGGATGAGAGCCTGACGATCACCGACAACCGGACCGGCCAGACCTATGAAGTTCCGATCACCGAGGACTCGATCCGGGCTCTCGACCTCCGCCAGATCAAGGTCGAAGAGGACGACTTCGGGATGATGGCCTTCGACCCGGCCTTTACCAACACGGCCGCCTGCCGGTCGGCGATTACCTATATCGATGGCGACGCCGGGATCCTCCAGCACAGGGGGATCCCGATCGAGCAGCTCTGCGAGCACTCGACCTTCCTCGAGGTCGCCTACCTGCTGGTATTCGGGAACCTCCCTACCCGCGCCCAGCTCGAGGACTGGGTCTTCGATGTGACCACCCACACCTTCGTCCACGAGGACATCAAGAAGTTCCTCGAGGGCTTCCGGTACGACGCCCACCCGATGGGGATGCTGCTGGCCACGGTCGGAGCCCTGTCGACCTTCTACCCGGACTCGAAGAACACCGACGACGAGATCGAGCGCTACCTCGCGACGATTCGCCTGATCGCCAAGATCCCGACCCTGGCAGCCTTCTCGTATCGCCACAACATGGGGCTCCCCTACGTCTACCCCGACAACGACCTCTCCTACTCGGAGAACTTCCTCTCGATGCTCTTCAAGATGACCGAGGCGAAGTACGAGCCCGACCCGAGGCTGGCCAAGGCGCTCGACGTGCTGTTCATCCTCCATGCCGACCACGAGCAGAACTGCTCGACCAGCGCCGTGCGGGACGTCGGCTCGTCCGGGGTCGATCCGTACTCGGCGATCGCGGCCGGAGTCGCGGCCCTCTACGGCCCCCTGCACGGCGGCGCCAACGAAGCCGTCCTCAAGATGCTGAGGAGGATCGGCTCGGTCGATGAGATACCGGCCTTCCTCGAGGGCGTCAAGAACCAGGAGGAGCGCCTTATGGGGTTCGGCCACCGGGTCTACAAGAACTACGACCCGAGGGCACGGATCATCAAGAGCCACGCCGACGACGTCTTCGAAGCGACCGAGTACAACCCCCTGGTCGAGATCGCCACCGAGCTCGAGAAGCGGGCCCTCGACGACGAGTACTTCACCTCGCGGAAGCTCTACCCGAACGTCGACTTCTACTCGGGGATCATCTACGAAGCGCTCGGTATCCCACCCGAGATGTTCACCGTGATCTTCGCCATCCCCCGTACCGCGGGCTGGGTCGCGCAGTGGCTCGAGATGTCGGATGACCCCGACAAGAAGATCTCCCGCCCCCGCCAGATCTACACCGGCCTGACCGACGCCGACTACGTCCCGCTCGGGGAGCGGTCGGGGTCCGACCGGATCGAGGGGCCGCCGGCAACCCGGCCGGGCTGAGGTAATCCGGCCTTGGCCGCCTGGAAGTTGACGATCCGCAATGGATCGACCGTCCAGAGGAAGGGATTCGATGACCTCGATTCCGCCCTGGCCGAAGCCGAACGCCAGACCGATGCGATCCTGGCCGAGGGGCCTACCGGGGGTGCCAGGGCATTCCGGGAGTACGAGCCCTCGGAGCTGGTCCGGGCGAGGATCGAGATCTCGGGCAAGGGCCTGATCCGTCCGCCGACCGCCGGACTCGACATCCAGGGTGACAACAGTCTGGTCGGATTCGTCGGCGGGGTCGCCCGTCGGCCGATCGAGGCCAGCGACGAGACCGGCATCTTTGAAGAGATCAGGGCGGCACTATCGAAATGAGCGACCAGGTTCCGGAAGGTTCCTACGCTGCCGGAAGACGGGTGAGGCTTCCGGCCGGGGCAGAGCCCCCGATCTCGGTCTTCGTAAACGGGGTCCCACAACAGGAAGGCGCGGACTACCGGATCGAGCGGGGCCACATCGTCTTCTCGAGGTCGATCCTCAAGGAGGAGGCGATCGGGCTGGCCAGGTGGACGGCGATGTTCCTCGGACTGTTCGGCACCTACCGGACCCACGAGACGGTCGACATCGAGTACCGACGGGACGGCAGGCCGACCCTCGCCTCCGACCTCCCGGTCGAGGAGTAGCCCCCGACCCAGGCCCGGTCAAGGGAAGACGTAGAGCAGCAGGAAGGCTGCGACCGCGAAGGTAACCGCGGCGGCGATCATCCCCTTGTCCTCGGCGACGATCGCCGCGGTCGATCGATCATCGGAGCGATCGTAGATCAAGTAGAGGTACCGGAAGATGCCGTAGACCACGGGCGGGATCGTCAACATCATCCGACTCCCGATCAGTGGCGAGTAGACCGTGTAGATCGCGTAGGTGATCACGGTCGCGGTAGTCACCATCGCGACCATCTGGTCGAGAAAGGGCAACGAGTAGTGCTCGAGTACGGGGCGACTCGATGAGCCCTCATGGATTTCCGAGACTGCCTCCTGGCGACGCTTGGTGAAGCCGAGGAAGCAGGCGAGTGCGCCGGTACAGAGCAGCAGCCACTGGGAAGCGACCGTGTCGACTGCCTCGGCGCCGGCGATCACCCTGAGGATGAACAGGGTCGCGAGGGTCATCACGTCGATGATCACGACCTGCTTGAGGCCGAAGCTGTAGGCGATCTGGATAACGCCGTAGCCGGCGACGATCAGCCCGACCTGCCAACCGACAGCGAAGAAGGCGAGGGCGAGCGCGCCTAGTGCGAGGACGATCGCGATTATCCCGGCTGCACCCTCACCCAACTGGCCGGCGGCTATCGGGCGGAACCGCTTCTGGGGGTGTTGACGATCGAGCTCGACGTCGTTCAGGTCGTTGACGAAGTAGCCGGCGCTCGAGATGGCACAGAACGCGATGAAGGTGAGTACCGCCTGACCGACCGCCCAGGGATCGCCCACCTGGCCCGAGAAGAGGAGGCTGGCGAAGACGAGGACGTTCTTTACCCACTCCTGAGGGCGGGCAGTCTTGATCGCAGCCCTCAACGGGGAGCGGTGGGGGAGCTCAGGGGGAGCGGTTGTGGCGGTGCTGGACTCCATCGGAGGTCGCGGCCGACCCCCGTGTTCGAGGGGTTCCGAGGCCGGCAGGGAAGGCTAGCGAGTGACCCCGAGGACCCGGTCGCCAGCGGCTGCCTGAACCCCCTCCTTCACTGGATCGACCGATCGGGTGGGTCGAGGAGGACCCCGGGGTTGAGGACCCAATCGGGGTCGAGGGCTGATTTGGCTGCGGAGAGGGCCGAGGCGAACGGTTCAGGGCGCTGCCGGTCGTACCACGGGCGGTGGTCCCGGCCAACAGCATGGTGGTGGGTGATCGTCCCGCCTGCCTCGGTGATCGCCTCGGAGGAGGCCGCCTTGATCTCATCCCATTGGGCCACCTCACCTCCCCGCCTGGCCGGAGCGACCACGGTGAAGTAGGGAGCAGCGCCGTCGGAGTAGACGTGGGTCAGCCGACAGCTCACCTTCGGGGCAGAGCCATCGGGGGGAAGGGTCGAACGAGCCGCCTCCCGAGTCGCGGCGGTGACCCGATCGTGGAAGTCCCTGAACCGGTCCCAGGTGATTGCGCTCTCGAAGGTCTCGGTCAAGACCCCGCAACAGACCAGCCGGTCACGCAGGTAGGGAGCCTCGAGAAAGGCCGACTTCCACCGGTCGGAACCGGAGCCACCTTCCCCGCCCCCCGATCCTCCGTCGCTCACCCGACGGTCCCTGAGTTCGCCACCGCCCGCCCTGGCGATCTCGATCGCCTGGTCGAGCTGGGTCTCGACAGGCAGGTTTGCCGACTCGAACCCCAGCATCAGGATGGCCTCGCTGCCGTCCCCCGCGCCCATCAGGGAGGCCTCGTTCGGGTCGACCAGCCGGCAGTTGGCCGGCGAGAGGCCCGACTGGGCGATCTCCCGGACCGCTCCGGTCGCGGCATCGACGAAATCGGGGAAGCCGATCGTCGCCCGCGCCCGGAAGACCGGCCTCGGCCGGACCCGGACCCATGCCCCGGTAATCACCCCGAGGATTCCCTCTGAGCCGAGCATCAGCCGATCCGGGGAGGGACCGGCCCCGGACCCCGGCAGTCGGCGGCTCTCCCATCTGCCATCCGGGGTTACCGCCGACACGGACTCGACCAGGTCGTCGATGTGGGTCTCCCCGGTGGCGAAGTGTCCGCCTGCGCGGGTCGCGATCCAGCCCCCAAGGGTCGACCACTCGAACGACTGGGGGAAATGCCGAAGGGTGAGGCCGTGCGGTCGGAGCTGTTCCTCGAGCACCGGTCCTCTCGCACCCGCCCCGATCAATGCCGATCCGGACTCGGAGTCGACTTCGAGAACCCGGTCCAGTCGGCTGAGGTCGAGGCTGATCACCGGCCTCTCGCGATCCTCGAGGCGTGGTTCGACCCCACCGACCACACTGGTCCCACCTCCGAAGGGGATGACCGCAGCGCCCAGTCCATCGGCTCGCTCGAGCACCTCGAGCACCTCCGTCTCATCTGCCGGATGGGCGATCAGATCCGGCGGGAACTCGAACTCGCCCCGGTGGGCCCGAACCACGTCGCGGTAAGCCCTGCCGAGCGAATGGACGAGCCTTTCGTGGGGATCGTCGGTGAACAGGCCCCCACGGGCTTCGGGCAGACCCACCCTTGTCGGACGGAGCGTGACCTCCTCCTCCGGGACGGCCCCCACCGGCTTTGCCTCGAACCCGAGCAGCGCGCTCGCGCCCCGGGCGACCGCATCCAGTTCGGCCGGGACCGGCTCGCGCGCCTCGGTCCCCCAGGCCCAACGGCTGCGCCTCGGGGCTTCGAGGCCCTCACTCACCAGGCTCTACCAGTGGACGCCGCGCAGCAGGTGAGCGAAGGCGACCGCCTCGGCCGATGGTGCCTTCTCCGCCTGTTCCTCGAGCTCTTCGCCCTTGCCCTTCGCAGCCTTCGATTCAGGGAACAGCTTGTAGCCGGTGTTGAGGATCGCGTCACTGGTCTTCGGCGAGACGTTGTAGAGCAGCTCGCCGAAGTTGCCCAGCCTGGTCGCGACCTTTTTCGGCTTGCGGATCATCGCGTCGGTGATCATCTCGGCCGCTTCCTCCGGGCCGATCGTCGGGAAGGCGTCGTACATCTTGGTCGGAGCGATCATCGGAGTCCTGACCAGCGGCATGTAGACCGCCGTGATGTCGACCCCGTCATCGACCACCTCGGAGGAGATCGTCCTGCTGAACGCATCGAGCGCCGCCTTCGATGCGACGTAGGCCGAAAACCTCGGGGCGTTGGTCTGGACGCCGATCGAGCTGATGTTGATGATGTGCCCGCTCTTTCGCTCCCGCATCCGGGGCAACAGCGTGAGGATCAGCTTTAGCGCCCCGAAGTAGTTGAGCTGCATCGTCCGCTGGAAGTCATGGAAGCGGTCGTAGGAGAGCTCGACCGACCTGCGGATCGAGCGGCCCGCGTTGTTGACCAGGACGTCGACGTGGCCGTGCTGGGCAAGCACCTCGTTGGCCATCCGCTCGACGTCTTCCACGTCGGAGAGGTCGCACGGGTGGACGTGGGCCTCGCCGCCCAGCTCCTCGATCTCGACCTTGAGCTCCTCCAGCTTGTCCGCCGAGCGGGCGACCAACAGGACGATCCCACCGGCCTCCCCCACCTTGAGCGCGGTCTCGTGACCGATTCCCGACGAGGCGCCGGTGATCATCACGACCTTGCCCCCGATCGCCCCACCGAGCGAGCGGTCCTTGAACAGGTCGGGGTCGAGGTTCCGCTCCCAGTAGTCCCAGAGCCGGTCAGCGTAGGTGGCCAGAGGTGGAACCGAGATCCCGCTTCCCTCGAGTGCCTCGAGCGTATTCGAACAGTCGAAGCTGGTCGGGTAGTTGACGTAGACGAGGACCTGGCGTGGGATACCCAGATCGGAGAGCACCGTGTCGACCACCCGCTGGACGGGGGAGAGCATCATCAGCCCACCCCGGACGGCCGGGGGTACGACATCGAGCATCTGCGGATCGAGCCGCATCGACATCTGCGGCGCATGCGCCGAGCGTGAGAACAGGTTGATTATCTGGCCGGCTTTGAGGGGGTTCGGATCGGTCAGATGGAAGGTCTCGCCGTCGCGACCCTCGAGATGGGCGATGTAGTCGATCGCATCGGCGACGAAGTCGACCGGGACCAGGTTGATCTCTCGACCCTCGATCCCGACGGTCGGCATCCACTGCGGAAGGGTCGACCTGAGCCGCTGGATCAGCTTGAAGAAGTAGTAGGGGCCGTCCACCTTGTCCATCTCACCGGTCTCCGAGTTACCGACGACGATCCCGGGCCGGTAGATCCGGTACGGGACCTCCAGCTGCTCCCGGACGATCAGCTCGGACTCGTGCTTGGTGCTGAAGTAGGCGTGGCGGTTGAGGTCCTCGGCCTCCTCGAACATGTCTTCGCGCCAGACCCCCTTGTAGAGGCCGGCAACGGCGATTGAGCTGGCCAGGTCGAAGCAGCCGACCTCCGCCCGGTTGGCGAACTCGACCGCGTGGATCGTGCCCTCGACGTTCGCGACCCGAATCGCCTCGTCCTCTGCCTCCATGTCGTAGATCGCGGCGAGGTGGAAGAAATGGTCGATCTTTCCGGTCAGCTCCTCGATCGTGGCATCGTCGAGTCCGAGCATCGGCTGGGTCAGGTCGCCGACTACCGGTATGACCTCGCCCGGGGTGTCACCCCACGAGGTGATCAATTCCTCGAGGCGACCACGCGATCCCTCCCGGACCAGCACATGGACGGTACCCCCTCGCTCGAGCAGCCTGCGGACCAGGTGACGGCCGATGAAGCCGGTGCCGCCGGTGACGAAGTAATCCATCGAATCTCCTCCCGAAACTCCTCCTCGACCCGTCCACACCTCCGTGGCCGGTACCGGCTCCGGACCTTACCGAGCCGGGAGAAAAAGGGGCGGCGGAATTCAGGTCGAGGTCTTCACATCCCCGCCCCGTCCGTGTCCTACACTCAGGTCCGATGGCTGAAACGGCGACTCTCGAGGTAACCATGCCCGAGATGGGCGAGTCGGTGACCGAGGGAACGGTCCTCGAGTGGCATGTCTCCGTCGGCGATTTCGTCGAGGAGGGCCAGACGCTGGTCGAGGTCTCGACCGACAAGGTCGACGCGGAAGTCCCGGCCCCGGCCTCCGGCACGGTGACCCGGCTCGCGGTGGAGCCCGATGAAGACGTTGCGGTGGGCGCAGTCCTGGCCGAGATCGAGCCCGGCGAGGGTGAACCTGCCGGAACCGAAAACGGGTCGGCCGGGAACGGCGCCGAGGCGCCCCCCGCCGATTCGGGGTCGAAAGCCAACGGGGGGCCCATGGCAACCGGGGATGGCAACGGCCATCGGGCGACACCGATCGCCCGGAGGATCGCCGAGGCAGAGGGCGTCGACCTCGCCTCGATCGACGGATCAGGCCCCGGCGGCAAGGTGACCAAGGCCGACGTCGTCTCGGGCGGAAACGGGGCAGGCCCGAGCGGAAAGGCAACCCCGCTCCGGGGCGCCGCGGGGATGCTGGCCCGGGCAATGGACGAAAGCCGGGAGATCCCCACCGCCACCTCCTTCCGGACGATCGCGGTCGACCGGCTCGACGCCGGCCGGAAGGCCCTGAACGAGGCCCTTTCGGAGCGTGGCATCAAGCTCTCCTTCACCCACCTGGTCGCCTGGGCGATAGTAGGTGCGACCCGGGACTGGCCGGTCATGGCCCGCCACTTCGATTCGGTGGACGGCAAGCCCCAGGTGATCGACGACGGCCAGCTCAACTTCGGCCTCGCGATCGACCTGGAGCGGGAAGACGGCTCGAGGAACCTGGTCGTGCCATCGGTCAAGGCGGCCGATCGGATGGACTTCGGCGCCTTCCACGAGGCTTATGAGGACCTGGTCGCCCGGGCACGTTCGAATGAACTAACCCCGGATGACTTCAGCGGGACGAACCTGACCCTGACCAACCCCGGCGGGATCGGGACGGTCGCCTCGGTCCCCAGGCTGATGAAGGGCCAGGGGGCGATCATCGCCACCGGCTCGATCGCCTACCCGCCGGAATGGTCCGAAGCCGACCCCGAGCAGGTACGGGCGATGGGCATCTCCAAGGTGATGACGATGACCTCGACCTACGACCACCGGGTGATCCAGGGGGCAGAGTCCGGAAACTTCCTCAAGGCGATCTCCGCCACCCTGGGCGACAGCGGCTTCTACGAGGCGGTGGCCGCAGACCTCGGGATCGAGCCGGCCCGGGTCTCCGAGGCGGCAACGTCCAACCTCCCCGTCCCGGTGGCCCCGGCAGCAGTGCCGGCCGCCCCGGTCACAAAGGGCGAGGCACCATCGGAGGAGATGCTCCAGGCCGTCCAGGCCGCGACTTCGCTGCTCAAGGCCTACCGGACCCACGGCCACCTCGCAGCAGACCTCGATCCCCTGGGGAAGGCGCCGAAGGGCGACCCGGCCCTCGATCCCGAGACGGTCCACCTGACCCCGGAGTTGATGTCGAAGATCCCGGCCTCGATCCTCCGGATCGGCGTTCCGGGTGAGACCCTGCTGGAGGCGCTGCCTCGGATGAAGGCCGCCTACACCGGCAAGATCGGCTACCAGTTCGAACACATCTCTTCCCACCAGCAGCGTGTCTGGATGCGGGAGAAGATCGAGACCGGCGAGTTCGCTGCACCGCTCGAGCCGGAGGAGAAGATCCGCCTGCTCGAGAGGCTGATCGAGGTCTTCGAGTTCGAGCGGTTCATCGAGAAGGCCTACCTCGGCCAGAAGATCTTCTCGATCGAGGGTCTCGATGCGATGGTGCCGATGCTCGACGAGATCGCCACCCTCGCCCTTCGCGACGGGGCCGGGGAGGTCGTCCTCGGGATGGCCCATCGGGGCCGCCTCTCGGTCCTGGCCCATAACGTCGGTCGTCCGGTCGAAGCCCTGTTCGCCGAGTTCGAGGGTTCCAAGCGCCTCGAGGACGTCAAGGCGGTCGCCGCGATTCCCCACGGGGGAACCGGTGACGTCAAGTACCACTACGGCCACGAAGGGAACTACAGGAACCACGAGGGCGACGAGATCGCGATTCACCTCTACCCCAACCCCAGCCACCTGGAGTCAGTCAATCCCGTGGTCACCGGGGCGGCCCGCTTCTCCCAGAACGAGCCCGACGGAGCGACCCTCGGCCACGACACGTCCCGGGCCGTGCCGGTCCTGATCCACGGCGATGCCGCCTTCCCCGGACAGGGGGTGGTTGCCGAGACCCTCAACCTGCTGGGCCTCGACGGCTACTCGGTCGGGGGCAGCATCCACCTCGTCTCCAACAACCAGATCGGCTTCACGACCGATCCGACCGAGGCCCGGTCGACCCCGTACGCCGCCGACATGGCCAAGGGGTTCAACATCCCGATCATCCACGTCAATGCAGACGACGTCGAAGCCTGCTCCCAGGCGGTCCGGCTGGCTATGGCCTACCGACGCGAGTGGAACCGCGACATTGTCATCGACGTGATCGGCTACCGACGTTACGGCCATAACGAGACGGACGAGCCTGCCTACACGCAGCCAGTCATGGCCGAGCAGATCAAGTCCCACCCTGCCGTCTCCGAGATCTACGCGAAGGAGCTCGAAGGGCAGGGAATCGTCTCCGGCGAGAAGGTCGAGACGGTTGCACGGGAGCGGCGGGATCAGCTCAAGAAGACGCTCGAGGAGCTCAGGGAGAAGATGGATTCCGGGGTCTACGAAGACCCGACGGTGACCTCGGCCGGGACGAGCGAGCTGAACCGCTCGGCCAGCCCGCCGGTGACCACGGCGGTGCCCGAGGAGCGACTGAAGACCCTTAATGAGGCGCTGATCGAAGTCCCCGACGGGTTTACCGTCCAACGCAAGCTGAGGAAGCCCCTCTCGAAGCGGATCGAGGCGCTCGAGTCGGGCGGGATCGACTTTGCCCAGGCCGAGGCGCTCGCCTTCGGCTCACTCCTCGAGGAGGGGGTTCATCTCCGGCTGACCGGTCAGGACAGCGAGCGCGGCACCTTCTCCCAGCGCCACCTCGTCCTCCACGACGAGAAGACCGGCGAGGGGTTTGCGCCGATCCAGAACCTGCCCCAGGCCAAGGCACCGTTCGAGCTCTACAACAGCCCCCTCTCCGAGGCCGGCTGCCTCGGATTCGAGTACGGCTACAGCTCATCGAACCCCGACTCGTTCGTCCTCTGGGAGGCCCAGTTCGGCGACTTCGCCAACTCGGGTCAGGTGATCATCGACACCTTCATCGCCTCGGGTGAGGCGAAGTGGGGACTTACGACCCGACTTACCCTGCTGCTCCCCCACGGCCATGAGGGTGCCGGGCCCGAGCACTCGAGCGCCCGGATGGAGCGATTCCTCTCCCTGGCCGCCGAGGGCAACATGCGGGTCGCCAACCCCTCGACCGCCGCCCAGTACTTCCACCTGCTGAGGCGCCAGGCCCTGATCGAGAAGCCTCGCCCTCTTGTCGTCTTCACCCCGAAGGGGCTGCTCCGTCAGCCGGCAGCCGCCGCAAGGCTCGACCAACTGACCAACGAGCACTTCCACTTCATCCTCGAGGACCCGAGGGCGGTCTCCCGGCGAAAGGAGATCAAGCGACTGGTCCTCTGCTCGGGGAGGATCTACTACGACCTCGATGCCTCCGAAGCCCGTGAGGCCGCAACCGACGTCGCGGTCGGTCGCATCGAACTCCTCTACCCCTTCGCCGAGGAACAGCTCAGCCAGTTGATCGACAGCTACCCGAACCTCGAGGAGATCGTCTGGGTCCAGGAGGAGCCTCGCAACCAGGGAGCCTGGAGCGTGATGCGAAGGCGGCTCCCCGACCTGCTACCCGAGGGCGTGAAGCTCGAATACATCGGCCGCCAGGGTCGGGCGAGCCCGGGCGAGGGCTACTCGGTGTCCCACGTTCGCGAGCAGGAGCGAATCGTCCTCACTGCACTGACCCGCGGCGCCTGAGAGCAGGCCCGGTGCTCACCCGAGCGTTGACGGGTCGTGTAAGGCGGTGATATAAACCTGCCAAGGGCCGGGGGGCGAGTCCGCACCCTCCGGAATCATCTGAGAGAGGGAAGGAGCATCGACTTGGCAGGTCCCGAGCCCGGGACTCTCTGAAAGTTTCCAAAGCCCGCCTCCGGTGGCCCCTGCCCCGGAGGCGATCGCGTCGGCATCCCTCCCTGGCTACCGACGCGCAGGCGTGGTGAGGATCGTGCGGACCCCCTGCCTCCCGCGGTCCTCACCCGCCGACTCTTCCCGATCGGCTTCGATGACGATCGGGTCACCGGAACCGGTCCTGCCGCTAACCTCCTTCGCCGGAACCGCGGGCAAACCCCGCGATTCGAGCAAGCTGAACGGAGAACGGAGGTCCGGGTGTCAGGCAGGCAGGAATTCGAAGAGCGGGTGGCTGTGGAACGGAAGAAACGGCGCCCGGCCGAATCCCGCCTGATGCAGGTTGCCATGGCAACGGTCGCGCTCCTTCTTGGCGGCCTGACCGTCGCGGCCGCGGCAGAGGCCGACCGGGCCTTCGCGCCCCGATTCAGCCAGAACGTCCAGGGGGCGATCACCTTCACCGCCAACACCGTGATGACCTGCCCGGCCTCTGATTCCCGCTGCCCGGCGGCCCAGGCCGGCACCGGATCGACCCTGAACAACAACTCATTCACCATGGGCTATGTCGACGTCGATTCCGATCCTTCGACCTTCGACTCATCCTCCGCCCAGCTGACGGTTCCCGATTCGGCCGACATCCTCTTCGCAGGGCTCTACTACGGCGGACAGACCACGGCCGGCACCGGTGGCCAGCGGGCTCCTAACGCCGGAGCCCGGGGCACCGTGCTAATGAAGACACCTGGGTCTGCCTCGTACCAGACCCTCACTGCATCAGTCGACGACTCGACCACCGGCAAGTACGCCGCGTTCGTCGACGTGACGAGCCAGGTTTCCACGGCCCGGAGCGGCTCCTACACGGTTGCCAACATCCAGACCGGAACCGGTCAGGACCGGGCCGGCGGCTGGACGCTGGTCGTCGCGGTGCGAAGCTGACGATCGCGATCTCCCCGCGGGCCGGCGGCGGGACGCTGGGCGTCGCCTACCGGGATACCGACGAGCCGGCTCGCAACCTGACCGTGTTCGACGGACTGGAGACGGTAGGCCAGGGCGACGTCAAGACGATCGGGGTCAGTGGCTTCCAGACGCCAGCCTCCGGTCAGGTCAAGACCCAGGTCGGCTTCTCGACCTTCGAAGGCGACCTAGGACTGACCGGCGACAGTGCATCGCTAAACGGCCGGATCCTCTCGAGCGCGACCAACCCTGCCACCAACTTCTTCAACAGCTCGATCTCACGGGACGGAGTACGGCTGACCGAAAAGGACCCCGATTACGTCAACCAGCTCGGCTTCGACGCAACCCAGGTCAACGGGGACGGAATCCTCGCCAACGGAGCGACGAGCGCGGCGATTAGGCTCCAGACCACCAAGGACCAGTACCTGCCGTTCATGGTGTCCTTCGCGACCGAGCTCTTCTCCCCGGACGTCAGGGTGACCAAGTCGGTGGCCAACCTGACCAATCCCGGGGGGGCAACCCGTTCCGGGGACACGCTCCGGTACACGGTTACCTACTCGAACGTCGGAGGGGATGGCGCCGCCCAGTTCGTGGCCGAGGACGTGATCCCGGCGAACACGACCTACCTGCCCGGCTCCCTCGAGGTAACGGCCGGCCTGAACGCCCCCCTCAGCCCGACCGATGCAATAGGGGATGACATCGGTGAGTTCCTTCCCGACGCAAACGCCGTCCGGTTCCGACTCGGTCAGGGTGCTTCCGCGAGCCGCGGGGGCCTCCTGCCGGCTGCCGGAGCGAACTCGGCGACGGTCACCTTCGAGACCGTGGTCGGTTCGGGGCTCCCCTCGGGAACCGTGATCTCCAACGAGGCGATCGCACGGTTCCAGTCCGAGACGCTCAACACCGCCCTGACCGCCGAGTCAGATCCAGTCCTGACCACGGTCCAGGCTCCCGACCTGAGGATGTCGAAGAGTCACGTCAACCCCAACCCCGGTGACCCGAGCATCGCCTTCACCCTCGGGGTAGCCAACGTCGGTGGCCTCCCGAGCGACGGCTCGACGGTAACCGTGACCGACACGTTCCCCTCGTCGGCCTTCAGTGCGATTACCCCTGGAGCGGCGTCGGGCTGGTCCTGCGGAACCTCTGGCGGTCCCCCGGCACTCACCCTGGCCTGCACCCGCTCCGACGTACTCCCGGCGGGATCGAGCTACCCGAACATCCCGGTTACCGCCACCCTGGTCGGTTCGCCCCCGCTTCAGTTCGAGAACACAGCGGTCGTCTCTGGTGGCGGAGACAGCGACCCGCGCAACAACACCGCGCTCGACTTCCTGCCGATTCCGCCCCCGACCGCCGACCTCCAGCTCGACAAGACCGTCTCGCCGGCTACGGTCGCAACCGGCGGGAGGGTCCTCTTCACCCTCGTGGTCCGAAACAACGGCCCATTCACCGCCACCGGAGTGGACCTCGACGACACCCTGCCCGCAGGCCTGACCGGGGTATCCGCAACCCCGTCTCAGGGATCCTGCCCGACCATCTCCACCGCCACGGTCAGCTGCAGTCTCGGCTCGATCCCTTCAGGCGGCTCGGCAACGGTGGAGATCTCGGCCGAGGTCTCCACGAACGACACGACCCTCACGAACGACGCGGAGGTGGTCGGAACGCAACCGGACCCGTATCCCGGGAACAACGAGGCCGACGTCTCGTTCGAGGTCGCCAAGTCGGCCAATGTGACCATCGAGAAGAGCGCCGGTCCCAACCCGACTGCTGGCGAGGCATTCACCTACACGCTGGCTGCAACCAACCAGGGGCCCTCGCCGGCCTCGAACGCGGTGGTCAACGAGACGATCCCGGAACTGTTCAGCCCGACCTCGATCTCGGCTCCCGGGTTCACCTGCGGTCCCCTCCCGAGCGCCGGCGGAGAGCTCTCCTGCGCCTGGCAGGGGAACCTTGCGGTCGGCCAGACGGCAACCGTGACGATCAACGGAATCCTCTCCCCTGATTCGGCCGGGGTCCCGGTGATCAACACGGCCACCGTCTCCTCGGCTGAGGGGAGGTCGGACCCAGAGGGGGGCGGCTCCAGCACGACGGTGGTTCCGGTGCCGTTCGCTGACCTTTCGGTAGGCAAGGTCGCCTCGAAGGACGAGGTCGAGCCCGGCGACTCTTTCAAGTACACCCTGACCGTCGATAACCGGGGCCCCGTGGCCGCCGATCCGGTCAAGGTCGTCGACACCCTCGGCAACGGGCTCGAGGTCCTGGGGCTTCCATCGTCCTGCAAGCAGAAGGGTCAGAAGGTGACCTGCGAGCTCGGGAAACTCGGTGTCGGGAAGACCAG
>JBMSXD010000003.1:0-27913 GCA_049425265.1 Solirubrobacterales bacterium | reverse complement strand
TGGAGATCGAGGTGGACGACGACGGTCCGGGAGTGCCTCCGGCCGAGCGGGAGAGGGTCTTCGACCGTTTCGCCAGGCTGGACGAGGCGAGGTCGAGCCAGACGGGCGGTTCAGGCCTCGGGCTCGCGATCGTCAGGGCGATGGTCGAGGCGGGGGGAGGAAGGGTCTCCTGTAGCGCCTCCGAGATGGGTGGCGCCAGGTTTTCGATCTGGCTCCCCGTCGAACAAGGGACCCGGCGATAGCACTCCATCCCGAGTCCCCTCCTCGGCCGCGGATAGCCTGAGCCGGGCGTGGACCTGATCCAGAGCATCATCCTCGGCCTCCTGCAGGGGCTGACCGAGTTCCTGCCGATCTCCTCCTCGGGCCACATCCTGATCCTGCCGGCGATTCTCGGTTGGGAGGATCCGGGAGCGGCCTTCACCGCGGTGATCCAGCTGGGGACCGAGCTGGCGGTGCTGCTCTACTTCCGAAAGGACCTCTGGGGGATCGCCCGAGACTGGACGGGGGCGTTGTTCAGGCCGGAGATGCGCGGGGAGCTGAACGTTCGGATGGGTTGGTACCTGGTCGCCGCAACGATCCCGATCGCGGTCCTGGGGTTCACCTTCGAGAACCAGATCGAGACCGCTGCCCGGAACCTCTGGCTGGTTGCTTCGATGCTGATCATCTTCGGCATAGTGCTCGGGCTTGCCGATCGGTTCGGGAAGCGGTCGCGCGACGTGGGTCAGCTCTCCTTCCGGGATGGAGTACTGATCGGGTTCGCTCAGAGCCTCGCCCTCATCCCCGGGGTCTCCCGGTCGGGGGCGACGATCACGGCCGGGCTGGCGCTTGGCCTGGAGCGAGCAGCCGCGGCACGCTTTTCCTTCCTGCTGGCGATCCCGGCGGTCGTCCTGAGCGGCTTCTTCCAGCTCTACGGGATCCTCTCCGGGGAGGAGGCCGTGGGGGAGCCGTTGATCAACGTTGCGGTGGCGACCGTGGTCGCCTTCGTCACCGGGTATGCCGTGATCGCCTGGTTCCTCAAGTACCTGGCCAACCACTCGTACGGGATCTTCGTCGGCTACCGGATCCTGCTCGGGGCCGGGGTCCTGATCCTGCTCTGGGCCGGGGCGATTTCGAGCTGAGGTCGGCTCAGACGGCGAGCCAGGCGAGCACTGCCCATACCACCAGCACCACTGGTGCCGGCACCTCCTGGAATCCCATCGCGAAAGGGATCGGGCTCAAGACGAGGATTCGGGCACGCGGGATCACCGCGACCAGCAGCAGGCCCAGCCCCAGGACTGCGCCCAGCGGGTAGAGCAGGAAGCCTCCCGCGCCATCGACCATGGCGGCTATCAGTCCGGCCAGCGCGGTCAGGACTGCAGCGGCCAGGAGGAACCGGGCCGTCCCGAGCCTGCCCTCGAGCGGGGCACCGAACAGCCAGGTTCCGACGAGGGTGACCAGGAGAGCCCAGAATCCGGCCCCGAAAGCTCCCACCGCGTAGGCCACGACCTCCAGGACGAGCAAGGCGAGAGTGCCTCGGATGGGCCCGAGGTCGCCGACCGTGTCGCGGATCGGGATCAAGCGGCGTCGAGGCCGAGTCCGGCCTCCCGCGCGCTCTCATCCGCGTGGTAGGAGCTGCGGACCAGCGGGCCGGCCGCGACCGACTCGAACCCCATCGCCCGGGCCTCCCTGGCCAGTGCGTCGAACTCCTCGGGGTGCCAGTACCGGACGACCGGCAGGTGGTTCTCGGTTGGCCGGAGGTACTGGCCGACGGTCAGGATCTGGACACCGTGGCGGCGCAGGATCCCGAAGGTCTCGACCATCTCGTCGAACTCCTCGCCGAGTCCGACCATCAGGCCTGACTTGGTGATTACCCGACCCTCACCCATCTCCCTTGCGAGCTTGAGGACACGCGCTGAGCGCATGAAGTCCGAACCGCGGCGGGCCTTCGGGTAGAGGCGTGGCACGGTCTCGACGTTGTGGTTGAAGACGTCTGGCCCCTCCTTTACCACCCGGGCGATCGGCATCTCCTGACCGCGGAAGTCGGGGGTCAGGACCTCGACCGTGCAGTCCGGGGCCATCCGGCGGATCGAGCGGATAACCCCGACGAAAGCCGAGGCACCGTAATCGGGCAGGTCGTCCCGGTCGACCGAAGTGATCACGGCGTGGCGGAGGCCGAGCCGCTTGACCTGGTTGGCGACCCGAGCCGGCTCCAACGGATCGTCGAAGCTCGGCTTGCCCGTCTGGACGTTGCAGAACCCGCACCGCCGGGTGCAGACGTCGCCGAGGATCATGAAGGTCGCTGTGCCCCGCTCCCAGCACTCGCCGATGTTCGGGCAGTTGGCCTCCTCGCAGACCGTGTTTAGCCCGTCCTCGCCGAGCGCCCGCTTGAGTTCGCGGTAGACCGGCCCGCCGGGTGGAGGGACCTTCAGCCAGGAGGGCTTCCGGGAACGGAAGGGGATTGCGCCTTCGACCTCCGCGGAGCCACCGCCGGGGTTTGCCCTGGACCTCGTGACATGGATTCGCTCTGCGGTGTCTTCCGGGGTCACGTGAGGAACCCTAAGGGCTGAGGATGCTGTCGGCCGGGCTCGATTCGGGCAGGACCGGTTCCAGGTCGAGCTCCCCGGCGAGGGCCCGGTGGAAGGTCAAGCCGGCTTGTTCCGGGTCGGGTGCGCCACCAGTCTCTTCTTCAACTGAGGTCATCCGGCAGCCGTCGATTCCACAGGCCTCGATCCGATCGAACGGCCCGAGGTCGCAGGAGAGGTTGAGCGAGATCCCGTGGCTGGTTACCCCGCGGGAGACCCGCAGCCCGATCGAGCCGACCTTCCGAATCGCCCCGTTGGCGATCGCCTGTGCGAGCGACCCGGCATCCGCCCCTGACGGGGTCCCACCCGGGTCGAAGGTCCAGATGCCGGTCAACCCCTCGATCGTCCGGGCCTCGACCCCCCAATCCTCGAGTGAAGCGACCATCGCCCGCTCCAGTGATTCGACGAATCGGGCGACGTCCACCCGGGCAGAGGCGCCTGGCTGGTCGCCGATCCCCTTCAGATCGATGACCGGGTAGGCGACGAGCTGACCCGGTCCGTGCCAGGTGATCCTGCCGCCCCGCGGGGGCTCGACCACGGCGGTCTCGTCGCCGAGGTCGAGCCCGGCCCTGTCCGACGGCTCTGAGCGACGGCCCAGGGTGTAGGTCGAGGGGTGCTCGAGCAGCAGCAGGGTGTCGGGGATTCTGGCCGCTTGGCGAAGGCCGACCATCTTCTCCTGGACGGTGAGCATCTCCGGGTACGGCCTGGTCCCGAGCCACCGGCCCTCCAACACCCTCCCCGGTGTGGTCACCCGTCCCTGCCCCTCCTGACGCCGACCTTCCATCGCTCGCCCTTGAGTCCGACGCACCCGAAACAGCCCACGCAGCCGGCGCAACCGATACAGCCGAGGCAGGCAAAACAGCGCGAACAACCGAGGCAGGCGATGCAGAGCGACGAGAAGGCCACGAGGCCCGATCCGAAGATGCCGGAGCTGAAGGCGATCAGCGAGGAAAAGGCCGTACCGGCGCTGGCCAGGACCCCGGCCGAGAAGGCCGTTCCGGCACTTGCCGCGACCCCGGCCGAAAAGGCGGTGCCGGCACTTGCCTCCACACCCGTCGATCGGTGGGTGCCGGG
Organism: Solirubrobacterales bacterium; assembly: GCA_049425265.1. GTDB lineage: Bacteria > Actinomycetota > Thermoleophilia > Solirubrobacterales > 70-9 > 67-14. Next base: position 24,278 of record JBMSXD010000003.1, on the reverse strand, counting down.
GGATGAACCCGGAAGGATCAGCGACGACGGCCGCCCGGGCCCTTTCCGTCGGGGCAGCTTCATGCCAGCAGGCCCGGTTCTTCGAGGTTCGCCCGGATTTCGGCCAGGAACTCGGCCGCATCGGCTCCGTAGAGGACCCGGTGGTCGCAGGCGAGGGAGATGTCCATCAGCATCGCCGGCACCACTTCGCCGTCCCGGACCAGGGCTCGCTCGGACACCTCGCCGACCGCGAGGATCGCCGCCTGGCCGCCGTGGATCACGGCGTCGAAACTCCTCACTCCGTACATCCCCAGGTTGGTGATCGTGAAGGTCCCGCCCGAGAGCTCCGGCGGCGTGACCTCACCGGTCCTCACCCGCTCGGCGAGGCGGCGGGACTCGGTCGCGATCTGCCGGAGTTCGAGATGGTCGGCATCGGAGATCACGGGCACGATCAGGGCGTTGTTGGAGGCGACAGCGATGCCGACGTTGATCCGCGAGAAGAGATCGAGCGCGCCGTCACGGTAGGAGGAGTTGGCCCTCGGGTGGTGGCGGAGGGCGAGCGCGGCAGCCTTGACCACCATGTCGTTCAGCGAAGGAACCGGGCCGTCGGACTCGGGGGAGGCCTGGAACGCCTCTCTTACCTCGACCGCCCGGGTCATATCGACCACCGCTCGCAGGTAGAAGTGCGGCACGGTCGCCTTCGACTCGGCCATCCGGCGGGCGATCGTCTGCTGGGTGCGATCGAGCTCGACCCTGGTCACCGCTCCCTTTGCCGGCTCGCCCTCCCTCGGGGCCGGAACCGGTTCGGCCGGCAGCGGCGGGGCAGCGGCAGAGAGGGCCCGGTCGACGTCGGCCTTGACGATCCTGCCGTTCGGCCCGGACCCCTCTATCCCGGCCGGGTCGAGCCCCTTTTCCCGGGCCAGTCTGGATGCAAGTGGCGAGATCCTGATCCGCTCGGCCTCTTCTGGCGTGGCGGGTTCGGGAGGAGGCTCGATCGGTGCCCCGGGGGCCGGATCCTCGATCGGGGTGGGCTCGTCGGCCACGGTCTCCACCGGTTCGGGCGGGGCAGCCTCCGGGGAGGGGCGGGCCTCACCCTCTGCCACGGTGGCGATCGGCTCCCCGACCGATCTGGTCTCCCCGGCCGGGACCAGGATCTCCAGCACCCCGGCGAGATCCGACTCGTAGACCATGCTGGCCTTGTCGGTCTCGATCTCGACCAGCTCGTCGCCCACCTCGACCCGGTCACCGTCGGACTTCAGCCAGACCAGGATCAGGCCCTCCTCGATCGAGTCGCTCAGCCGCGGCATCACTATCTGATCGGTCACCGCGCACCCTCCATCGTCGCGAGGGCCGCCTCGACCACGCTCCCGGCGTGGGGGATCGCTGCCTGTTCGAGTCGCTTCGAGTACGGCATCGGCACGTCGGCCCCGGTCACCCGCTGGATCGGGGCGTCCATGTGATCGAAGGCCTGTTCGGTAATGAGGGTCGAGAGGTTGGCGCCGACCCCGCCGTGGGGCCAGCCCTCCTCGACGATCACGGCCCGGTTGGTCTTACGAACCGAGTCGAGGATCGTGTCGAGGTCGAGCGGTCTCAAGGTCCGCGGATCGATCACCTCGGCCTCGACTCCGTGCTCTTCGGCGAGGATCTTCGCCGCTTCTTCGGCGACGTGGGCCATCTTCAGAATCCCGACGATGGTCACGTCGGAGCCCTCCCGCCTGATCGCCGCCCTACCGAAGTTGACTACCTCCTCGCTCTCGGGAACCTCACCCCGCATCCCGTAGAGGCTCTCGTGCTCGATGAAGATGACCGGGTTGTCGTCGCGGATCGCAGCCTTGAGCATCCCCTTGGCGTCGCCCGGGGTGGACGGACAGGCGACCAGCAGGCCCGGGATCTGGAGGAAGAGGGCCTCGAATGAGTGGGAATGGGTAGGACCCAGCTGGTGGCCACCCCCTCCCGGCATCCGAATGACCAGCGGTACCCGCACCTGGCCGTTAAACATGTAGGGGATCGCGGCGGCATGGTTGACGATCTGGTCGAGCGCAAGCAGGGCGAAGTTGACAGTCATCAGTTCGACCACGGGCCGGAGCCCGGCCATCGCCGCGCCCACGCCCAGGCCGACCAGGGAGTTCTCCGAGATCGGGGAGTCGATCACCCGCTGCTCGCCGAACTCCTCGAGCAGACCCTCGGTCACCTTGAAGGAACCCTGGAAGACGGCGACGTCCTCGCCGATCACGAACACGTCGGGGTCGCGCCTCATCTCCTCGGCCATCGCCTCACCGAGCGCCTCCCGGAAACGGATCGCCTCGCTCATCACTTGATCCCCGTTCGGGCGTGCTCGTCGCGATCCACCTCGCGGCTCGCCCCTTCCTCGGCCAGCCTGCGGGAGAGCTCGGTCGATCCGTCGGGGGATTCGCCCCGGTGTGGCTCGGGTGAGCGCTCGTCGAGCGCGTACCACCCGGTGTTGTCCCCGAGCACGTAGAGGTGGTCGTAGAGGGAATCGAGCGGAGGCTCGGGAGAGGCATCGGCGAATTCGACCGCGGCCAGCACCTCCCGCTCGGCCTCTTCGCGGAGCGATTCGGCGTCGTCGCGGTCGAGAACACCACGCTCGACACAGAGCTCGGTGAACCCGTCGATCGGGTCCTTCTTGCGCCACTCCTCGACCTCGCTCTTCTCCCGGTAGACCTCGGGGTCGGCCGCCGAGTGGCCGCGGTACCGGTAGGTGGTGGCCTCGATCAGGGTCGGTTCACCGCCGGCCCTGACCGCCTCGACGTGGCGGGAGACGCAGTCCCTGACCGCGAGCAGGTCCATCCCGTCCACGGTTTCGCCCTCGATCCCGTAGCCCTCGGCCCTCCGAGCGAGCTGGACCTCGGCCGAGTGCCGCTCCAGCGAGGTACCCATCCCGTAGAAGTTGTTCTCGACCAGGAAGACGATCGGCAGATCCCAGAGGGCCGCCATGTTCATCGTCTCTCCGAAGTTCCCCGAGTTGATCGCCCCGTCGCCGAACATGCAGACGGTGACCTCGTCGCCCTTCCGGTAGCGGGTGGCGAAGGCGAAGCCGGCCGCGATCGGGATGTTCCCGCCGACGATCCCGTAACCCCCCATGAACCGGTGCCCTGCGTCGAAGACGTGCATCGAACCTCCCCGACCGCCACTCGTCCCGTCCACCCGTCCGAAGATCTCGGCCATCACCTGGCTGGGAGGGGTTCCACGGGCGATCGCGTGGCCGTGGGTCCGGTAGGTCCCGACCAGGTAGTCGCCTGGCCGCATCGCCGAGGCCGTTCCGACGATCGTCGCCTCCTCACCGATCGCCAGGTGGAGGAAGCCGCCGGCCTTGGCCCGCTGGTACTGGCGGCCCGCTTCCTCCTCGAAACGACGGATCAGCATCATCCGCCCGAGAAGCTCGAGACAGGTCTCGCGATCGGGGATTTGAGGTACTTCTGCCATCCCTGGCCACCCTACCGAGAGGCTGTGGTCTGCCAGTGGTGCCTGGGGCCTTCATCCCGGCCCCTATTTCCAGGTCGGTCCTGGATCAGGCGTGGGTCGCCCAGCCGTCGACCGCACGGGCGGCGTCCAGCACCGCTTCGGAGATCGTCGGGTGGGGGTGGGTCATCCGGGCGAGCTCCTGGTAGCCGCCTTCGAGTGCCATCACGGCGACCAGCTCGGGGATCATGTCGCAGGCCCGGTTGCCGACCACGTGGGCACCGACGATCTCCCCATAGGCCGGGTCGACCACCAGCTTGACCACGCCGTCGCGGTCTTCGTAGACCGAGCCGGCGCCGACTCCGCCCAGCTTGAATTTGGCGACCTTCGGCTCGATCCCCTGCTCCTTCGCTTCGGCCTCGGTCAGGCCTACGCTCGCGACCTGGGGATGGCAGAAGGTGCCGGACGGGATCAGGTCCATGTCGACCGGGTGGACCGGCTGTCCGGCTGCCGACTCGGCTGCGACGATCCCCTCCTCCATCGCCTTGTGGGCGAGGGCAGGACCCGGAGTCAGGTCTCCCACTGCATAGACCTTCTGGTTGGAGGTGAGCTGGTCGGGGCCGACCTTGACCTTGCCTGCCTCGTCCAGCTCGACTCCGGCGGCCTCGAGTCCGAGCGGGTCGATGTCGGGGCGGCGGCCGCCCGCGATGATGAGATAGTCGACCTCGGCCGTCGCATCCCCGTACTTCAGACTGACCGATTCCTCGCCGGGCTTTACGTCCTCGACCGGGGTACCGGTAGAGATCTCGACTCCCTGTTTCTTGAAGGTGCGCTCGACCACCCTCGCAACGTCCGGGTCGTCTGTCGGGAGAACCTGGTCGAGCATCTCGACCAGGATCACGTCGGTGCCGTAGCGGATGTAGGCCGAGGCGATTTCGGCCCCGGATGCCCCGGCTCCGGCTACCGCGATCTTCGCCGGCTGTTCCGGGAGCGACCAGCCGCCCCAGGTGTCGACCACCCGGTCGGAGAACTCGGTGCCCGGTATCGGCATCGCGACCGAGCCTGTGGCGAGGATCACCTTGCCGGCGGCATAGGTCTTTCCATCCACCTCGACGTCGCCCTCGGGGGTGAGCGAGGCCTCACCCTCGATCACCGTGATCCCATTCTTCTTGAACAGCATCCCGATGCCGGATTCGAGGCCCGCGGAGACCTCGGCTCGTCTTTTGGAGAGCGCCTCCCAGTCCAGCTCGACCCCTTCCGTCTTTACCCCGAGGTGGGCACCGTTCTTCGCCTCGTCGAGTACCTCGGCCGTGTGGAGCATCGTCTTGGCCGGGATGCAGGCGTAGTTCAGGCACCGGCCGCCGACCTTGTCCCGCTCGACCACGGCGGTGTTCAGCCCCAGCTGGGCAGCCCGGATAGCGGCCACGTAGCCGCCGGGTCCGCCACCAACGACGATCAGGTCGAATCCGTCATCCGCCATTTCGGGGCGAGCCTACCGGAGAGGGGGAGCCGTCCGTCCGGCTTTGGCCGGGCCGGTCAGCCCCTGCCGGACCCGTCGCCGGAGCGCGGCTCCGGCATCTGGATCCGGGCCATCGCCTTGACCATGAACCAGAACATCGCGCCGAGTCCGGCCACCAGGACGACCGTACTGATCGCCTGGAGGAGGGTCCCCGCCAGGACTAGCCCGGCGACCCCGGCTAGCAGTAGCAGGAGCAGCAGAACCTGGAACCCGAGGGCGGCCCAGTAGCGGGCATTCCAGAGTCCCCAGGCAAGTGCGGTGGTGATCAGCCCCGTCAGGGCGAGCTGGGCGAGGTTGGGCCTGACCCCGTTCACCTCGGCACCGGTCAGCAGAGCGACTCCGGCGGAACTCCAGGCGATCGCCGCCATGACCGCGCAGAAGATCGCGCCGATCGTGATTACCGTGGGTCGCTCCCCCTTTCCCAACGGGGCCAGGGCCTCCCGGGCCCGCCGGTTCTTCTCCTCTGCCTTGGCGTATCCCGCCCGCATCCGCTCGGCGGGGTCTTCGCCGGGCGGTTCTTCCTCAGCCACCGGGAGCAACCTCGTCCCCGACCGAGGCGAAGGCCCGCCGGAGCGAGGCTGCGGTTGCGGCCGGATCGTCGGAGTCGCGGATCGCCCTTACGACACAGAGCCTCCTCGCCCCGGCCTGGAGCACCTCCTCGACGTTCCCGGTGTCGATCCCCCCGATCGCGAAGAAAGGGAGTGCCGTCGTCTTCGCCGCGAAGGAGATGTAGTCGAGCCCAGCGGCCGGCCTGCCCTCCTTCGTCGGGGTCTCCCAGATCGGACCGGCGCTCAGGTAATCGACTCCGCCAGTCTGAATTGCGTCCTCGAGCTGCTCCGGCGAGTGCGTGGAGAGGCCGACCAGGGCCTCGCGGCCGACGATCTCCCGCACCTCGGAGACCGTCATGTCGTCCTGGCCGACGTGGACGCCGTCGGCCCCGAAACGCTCGACCAGCTCGGGGTCGTCGTTGACCATGAAGGGGACCGAGTAGGTATCGGCGAGGCGACGAAAGGTGCCCGCGGCCCGCTCGATCAGGCGGTCGTCCCCGGATTTTTCCCTCAGCTGGATCATGTCGACCCCGCCATCGAGGGCAGACCGGAGCAGCGGCTCGGGATCCTCCCCGTGGGGCATCGCATCACAGACGAAGTAGAGCCGCGCCGTTCGGAGTCGCTCCCGGCGGAGCGCCCCCGGCCCATCTGCCGTGCCGTAAGCCATCTTTCGATTATCCCAGTGCCGGATCGGGGGCGCTAGGATCGGATCGTCCTGCGGGAGCCCCGGTGGTGAAGGGGGCTGAGAGGGCGGACACGCATCCGCCGACCGCCTGAACCTGATCCGGGTAATGCCGGCGACAGGGAGGGGTGCCGCCGGAATGATCGGAAGCGTTGAAGCCTCGGGCGCGGGGCCGGACCGGGAAGGCACCCGACTGGAAGCGGAACCCCGATACGAAGCAGTGGTAGTCGGAGGCGGGATCATCGGCCTCTCGATCGCCCGTGAGCTCGCCGTCAAGGGGGTCGGGGTCGTCCTGCTCGATCGTGACCGGGAGAAGGGGGGCGATGCGACCCAGGTTGCCGCGGGAATGCTCGCCCCGGTCGGCGAGCACGAGTTCGGCGAGGAGTCGCTCCTGCCGATGAACCTCGCCTCGGCGGAGCTCTTCCCCGGACTGGTCGAAGAGCTCGAGGCCGCGACCGGAGTCGAGGTCGGCTACCGCCGGGAGGGCGGCCTCCACGTCGCACTCGATCGGGACGAGGCGGCGGTGCTGGAGAGGATGGCCGACCTCCAGGAGGCATCCGGCCTCGGACCCGAGCGGCTTACCCCGACCGGCGCCCGCGAGGTCGAGCCGAGGCTGAGCCCCTCGGCAACCTCGGCCGTGCTGGCGCCCGGGGACGGGGCGATAGACCCGCGTCTACTGGCCGACGCACTCGAGGCCGACGCCGTCGCTCGTGGCGCGACCGTGATCCGAGGCGCTTCGGTCAAGGGTTTGGTTCGTGAATCCAGAGGTGTGGTCGGGGTCGAGACCACGCAAGGAGCGATCGAGTCCGAGGTCGTGATCGTCTCGGCAGGGGCAGAGACCGGAAGGCTCGAGTGGCTGGAGGCGGGGGAGCTGCCACCCGTTCGCCCGGTAAAGGGCCAGGTGGTCGAGCTCCGGATGCAGGATGGCCAACAGGTCTGCTCGCGCCCGGTCGTGACCGAGCGGGTCTACCTGGTCCCCCGACCCGACGGTCGCCTGATCGTCGGCGCCACGGTCGAGGAGCGCGGTTGGGACAGGGAGGTAACCGCGGGCGGAGTACACGAGATGCTCCGCGAGGCCTACCGGGTCCTGCCGGACCTGGCCGAGGCTTCTTTTCTCGGCGCGAGGGCGGGCTTCAGGCCCGGGAGCCCGGACAACCTGCCGATCGTCGGCGGAACCGAAACCCCGGGGCTACTGCTCGCTACCGGCCACTACCGAAACGGGGTCCTGCTCTCGCCCCTTACCGGATCGGCAGTCGCCAGCATGGTCGCTGAGGGACTCGGGCTCGCACCTGGAATGGAGGCGGCCGATCCCGGTCGGTTCGAAGTCCGGGCGGGAACGGCCTGACGATGGAGGTCACCTTGAACGGTGAGCTGCGGGAGGTGTCCGTTGGCCTCTCGCTGGCCGACCTGGTCAGGGAGGCCGGGTCCGACCCCGAGGCTCGTGGCCTTGCCGTCGCCCTCGACGGCGAGGTAGTCCCCCGGTCCAAGTGGGAGGGGACGGAGGTGGTCGAAGGGGCTCGGGTCGAGGTCGTGGCCGCAATCCAGGGAGGTTCGGCGGAGTGGGAGCTCGGAGGGCGCAGGTGGACTTCCCGTCTCCTGGTTGGGACGGGTGGCTTCCGCTCGCTAACCGCGATGGAGGAGGCGCTCGAGGTATCGGGGACGGAGATCGCCACGGTGGCACTTCGAAGGCTCGATCCCGGGGCCCGGGGCTCGGTTCTCGAGGTGCTCGAACGCCTGGGGCTGTTCGTCCTGCCGAACACGGCCGGCTGTTACACCGCCCGCGACGCGGTCACCACCGCGAAGCTGGCCCGGGAGGCGTTCGGGACCGACTGGGTCAAGCTCGAGGTGATCGGTGACGACCGGACCCTGCTTCCGGACGCCCCTGAACTCCTCAGGGCGGCCGAGGAACTGGTGGCCGACGGCTTCACCGTGCTTCCGTACACCTCTGACGACCCGGTCCTGGCGGCCAGGCTGGAGGCAGCCGGCTGTGCGGCGGTGATGCCGCTCGGGGCACCGATCGGCTCCGGCGCGGGGATCAGGAACCCGTACAACCTCTCGATCATCGTCGAACGGGCCGGGGTCCCGGTGATCCTCGATGCCGGAATCGGTACCGCCTCGGATGCCACCCTCGCGATGGAGCTCGGGGCAGAAGCCGTCCTGCTCGCCTCGGCCGTGTCCCGTGCCGCCGATCCGCCCCTGATGGCCAGGGCAATGCGGGACGCGGTCGAGGCCGGTCGAGCTGCCCGCCAAGCCGGACGGATTCCGCGGCGCCTCTACGCGGAGGCCTCCACACCCGACAAGGGCCTACCGGACCTCTAGCCCCCTTCCTCTATTTGAGCCGGTCGGCCGGGAGCGAGCTCACCTCGTCCGGCTTGGCGGTGTACTTCTGGCCCATCTCCTTCGCCTTGAGCATCCGGGCGCGGTGCTGGACGGCGTCGGCCAGGTGGTCGGACCGGTAAGGGATTCCATCCCGCGCCAGGAGGTCGAGGTGGTCGAGCATCTCGTCCCGGTCGGTGCCGAACAGGATCACTCCCCAGCGATCACCGAGCTCGGGCTCGGGTGCCCACATGCAGGTGAGCCAGGTCTCCGAGGTTGCCTCCGAGACCCTTCGCCAGGTCGACTCGGCCTCCCTGGCGTTCTGGAACAGGCGGCAGCAGAACCAGTGGCTCTCGCCGTCCACCATTTCCTCGATCGGTTCCTCTACCTCCAACTCGTCCCTCCCGGGCCGTCCACGGAGCTCGTTGCGAAGGATTATGCCCCCGGTCGGATTCGAACCGACGACTCACAGGTTAAAAGCCTGCAGCTCTAACCAGCTGAGCTACGGGGGCAGCCCAATCTTGCCACCTGTCGGCCCACAACCTCTCTCGGGCGCGGGTCCCGTCGGACGGGAGTGCGCCCCCGGCTGCCAGGACCCGCGCGCGATCTGGCCGGTCGGCACTCCGGATGTTTCCAGGTTCTGGGGAAAGCGCTACCCTCGCGGAGCGGAGGAGTGATGAACCCGACCGAAGCACCCGACATCGAGGACATCGACCTGAGCGACCTCGCCCTCTGGCAGGACGGGCCACCCCACGAGATCTTCCGGGAGCTGAGGAATCGCGACCTCCACTTCTCCGCCCTCGGGGACTTTCCCCGGGAAGAGGGTTTCTGGTCGGTGGTTAGGTTCGACGACATCGCCGAAGTGGGCCGGGACTGGGAGACCTTCTCCTCGAATCGCTCGATTCTGGTGGTCGACTCGATCGCTGCCGAACCTGGCGCTCCGGACCCGATCGACGTCTCGGCTCACATGATGATCACTCAGGACCCGCCTCGCCACGACCGCCTGAAGGCCCTCGTCCAGAAGGAATTCACCCCCCGCAAGGCGCTCGACCATGCCGACCGGATGCGGGAGATCATCAACCTGGTCTGGGACCGGGCGATCGAGGAGCACCCCGACGGCCGGCTCGACCTGGTCCAGGACGTCGGGATCCACGTGCCGGCGATGGTAATCGGCGACATGCTGGGAGTGCCCCGTGAGGACGCCGAGCAGCTGGTCGACTGGACCAATCGGACCTCGGCTTTCGAAGACCCCCGCCTTGTACCGGACCTTTCAGATCTCTGGACTGCCTTCGAGGAGTTCGGTCCCTACGTGGACGCCATGATCACTGAGCGGGAGAAGTGCCCGATGGACGACCTGACCACCGCCTTCATCGAGGCCGAGGTCGACGGGGAGAAGCTCTCCCACGAGGAGGTCCTGATGTTCTTCTTCCTGCTGATGGTCGCCGGCAACGACTCGACCCGGGCCACCTTTACCTCGGGGATGAAGAGCCTGATGGAGGACCCCGAGCAGATGGAGCTCGTCCGCTCGGGTGCCGTCCCGATGGAGCAGGTGGTCGAAGAGTTCGTCCGGTTCCACCCGGCCTTCGCCTACATGCGCCGGACTGCCACCCGGGACGTCGAGTTACGGGGTGCAGAGGTGAAGGAGGGCGACAAGCTCGCCCTCTGGTACGTCTCGGGCAATCGCGATGAGCGGGCCTTCGACGATCCCGACACCTTCGACGTCCGCCGGGATCCGAACCCACACCAGGGCTTCGGCGGTGGCGGGCGTCACTTCTGCCTCGGGGCCGGTCTTGCCCGGGTGGAGATGAAGATCTGGCTCGAGGAGACCCTCAAACGTTTCCAGACGATCGAGCCCGACGGCGATACCGAGCGACTCTCCTCCACCTTCCTCAACCAGTGGTGGAAGATCCCGGTCCGGGTCGGTTGAACCCGCTCTTCCCTAGTGCCTGAAGTGGCGGTGCTTGGTGAAGACCATCGAGACGCCGGCATCCTCGCAGGCCTCGATCACCTCGGCGTCGCGCTTGGAGCCGCCGGGCTGGATCACTGAACGGGCGCCTACCTCGATCGCGGCGGCAGGGCCGTCGGCGAAGGGGAAGAAGGCATCGGAGGCGATCGAGCAGCCGTCGAGCAGCGCATCGGCCGCGTCCTCGTGTGAGGCGCGGCACTTCTCGATCGCCAGGCGGACCGAGTCGACCCGGCTCATCTGGCCGGCCCCGATTCCCAGGGTCATTCCATCCTTCGCCAGGACGATCGCGTTCGAGCGGACGTGGCGGCAGACCTTCCAGGCGAAGATCATGTTCTCCCACTCCTCTTCCGAGGGCTCGTTTCCGGTCACTACCTCCATTATCTCCCGGGGTTCGGGATCACCGTCACGGTCCTGGATCAGGAGGCCGCCCCGGACCCTCTTCACGTCCCGCTCCCGTGGGTCGGGCGCAGGCGACTCGTCGGTGAAGATCCGGATTGCCTCCTTCTGGGTGAGGATGCCGAGCGCATCCTCGGTATAGGAGGGGGCGGCCAGCACCTCGACGAAGTTCTTGTGGAGTTCCTCGGCCAGCGGGCCGTCGATCTCGCGGTTGATCGCGATGACCCCGCCGAAGGCCGACAGCGGGTCGGTCGAGAGGGCCTTCTCGTACGCCTCGAGCGGGCCATCACCGACCGCCACCCCGCAAGGGTTGTTGTGCTTGATGATCACGCAGGCCGGCTCATCGAAATCGGCCAGGATCCTGCGGGCCGAGTCGAGGTCGAGCACGTTGTTGAACGAGAGGGCCTTGCCGTGCAGCTTGGAGAGGCCGGTGAGGAAGTTGCTGGAGAGCCCGCTCTCCCCGTAGAGCGCTCCGCGCTGGTGCGGGTTCTCGCCGTAGGAGAGCTCGAGCAGCTTTTCGTAAGCGATCACCTCGTGCTCGGGGAAGTCCTCGTAGGACTCGCCGAACCAGCGGGAGATGGCCGAGTCGTAGCGGGCGGTGTGGGCAAAGGCCTCATTTGCCAGCCAATGGCGGGTCGATGGCGATATCTCGCCATCCGACTCCTCCATCTCCTCGAGCACAGCGTCGTAGGACTCGGGCTTGACCACGATCACCACGTCCTCGTGGTTCTTGGCCGCGGCCCGGACCATGGTCGGGCCGCCGATGTCGATGTTCTCGATCGCCTCCTGGGGGGTCACGCCCTCGTCGGCGATCGTCTTCTCGAAGGGGTAGAGGTTCACGCAGACCAGATCGATCGGGTCGATCCCTTCGGCGTCGAGGACCTCCATGTGCTCGGGAAGGGAGCGACGGGCGAGGATCGCAGCGTGGAGGCGAGGGTGGAGGGTCTTCACCCGGCCATCAAGGATCTCTTCCTGGCCGGTGAATTCCGAGACGTCGGTCACCTCGACCCCGGCTTCCCGGATCGCGCTCGCGGTGCCCCCGGTGGAGAGGATCTCGACCCCCTGGGCTGCCAGCCCGCGGGCGAAGTCGACCACCCCGGTCTTGTCGGAGACCGAGACCAGAGCCCGGCGGACCGCGATCGGCCCGTTGGTCGGATCCATGTTGGTCACGCCTGCCTCACCCTCCTCGTTCGATGATCACCCGGCCGGGGTCGTCCTCGGCGATCCTAACCTCGCCCCGGGCAACCATGCCGATCGCCTCGGGGAAGAGCTGGTGCTCGATGGCGTGGATCTCGGCCTCGAGTTCCGCCCGTTCGACCCCCGGGCGGATCGGGATCGCCTGCTGGGCGATCACCGGACCGGTATCTGTGCCCTCGTCGACGAAATGGATGGTCACTCCGGTCTCGGCTGCTCCGGCCTCCAGAGCCTGGCCGATTGCATCGAGTCCGGGGAAGAGTGGGAGGAGAGAGGGGTGGACGTTGACGATCCGATCCCGGAATCGAGCGATGAACGGGGGTGTCAGAAGAGCCATGAATCCGGCGAGGACGACCAGGTCGGCGTCCAGAGAGTCAATCCATTCGGCCATCGTCAGATCCCGTTGCTCCCGGTCCGGGTAGTCGGCAATGGGAAAAGCCTCGGTCTCGACCCCGGCCTCCCGGGCCCGGTCTAGCGCCTTCGAATCCGGCCTGTCCGAGCCGACGCCCACCACCTCGATCCCATCACGGCCATGGAGGCGGTCGAGGATCGCCTGGAGGTTCGACCCGGTCCCCGAGGCCAGCACTACGAGCCGGAACGTCTCGCCCTCCGCTTCCACATCTCCATCCTGCCTCATCCTCGCTCGTCCGGTCAGCAGGGGGTCACAAGGGGGTGAACGGTGCCCGACTTCGACTAGAAGGAGGGTGGGATACCGATTCAGCCGTCATGCCCGAAACCGGTTGAGGGCTCTTGGCATTTCGCGGAAAGAGGTCGAGCTGCTCGTTGCGAGCACCCATCCGGTTGACCGGGATCTCGAAGGGAGACCACGTCACGAAGGTGAGGTAGACGGCGTACCGGTGAGGGTCGTGGTTGCCGTTGACAGGCCGGACTTGATCGTTACTGTCTACGGGAGGAGCAGGTGATGCGAGCCGAATACGACAGCGAGGCGGACGCCCTTTCGATCAGCCTGATCGATGCGCCTCGCTGGGAGGAATCGGTGGTGATCGACGACAGTTACTGCCGCCTCGAGCTGGCCAAAGGGGTACCGGTCAATATCGAGTTGCTGTCGCCATCTAAGAGTCTTCACCTCCTCGATCTAGCTGCAGAGCGTGCCGGAATCGATCCCGAGGAGGTCCATGCCGCCGCTCGCTCTGCCCTCGCAGCACCCGACACCGTCGTTTCGCTCACCTTCTCGGCTCCCGCGGGTTCGTCCGACCCAGGACGCTAGTTTTTCCCGGTCCGTCTAGTCGAGGAAGGGAGTGGTCATGGAGTCGGTTCTGAGCCCGTCGGGTCTTCTGCTCAAGCGGGTCGTCCTCCTTTTCTGGACGATGTTCTTCACGATGGTTGCGATCACCAACTTCGTCAACCTGATGGGGGTCTTCGACGTATTCGACTGGACCTTCCTCAACTCGGAGAACTTCGCCTACCTGAAGGAAACCGACAAGATCTACGGCATGGGGGAGGGGATCACAAAGGTCTTCCTGCTAGGGGCCTTCCTGATCGAGCTGATCGGCTCGGTCCTGTTCTGGCGGGCCCTGATCGGGTCAGGCCGCGGACCTGAAGCCCGTACACGGGCGATCCTGGCGGTCTCCTTCGGGGCCCTGGTCTGGACCGCGTTCATCTTCATGACCGAGTTCTTCGTTGCCTACGGCAGCGAGTCACCCTTCCGGGAGCTCCTGATGATCATGCTCGGGGCCGCCCTCGTGCTCGTCCTGGTGCCGGACGAGTTCGGCGCCGACGGCTGACCGCCGGTCCCGGGTTCAGCGACCGACCGGGATCGTCGCGATCTGTTCCAGGTCAAACTTGTTGTCGGCCTGCTCGGGGTCGTCGCCCAGCGGGTAGTTGCCGGTAAAGCAGGCGTCGCAGTGGATCGAGGCCGGCGTTCCGATCGCCTCGTAGACCCCTTCCATCGATAGGTAGGCGAGCGTATCGGCGCCGACCGCCTCGCAGATCTCCTCGACCGTGCGGCCGTGGGCGACCATCTCTTCGCGACCCGACATGTCCACCCCGTAGTTGCAGCCGTACCGGATCGGTGGCGCAGAGATCCGTAGGTGGACCTCGGTCGCACCTGCCTCCCGGAGCATGCCGACGATCTGGCGGGTCGTGTTGCCCCGGACGATCGAGTCGTCGACCACCACCACCCGTTTACCCGAGACGATCTCGGGAAGCGGGTTGAATTTCATTCTCAGGCCGTGCTGGCGGAGTTCCTGGCCGGGCTGGATGAAGGTCCGGGCGACGTAGCGGTTCTTGATCAGGCCGTCGTCCTGGGGCAGGCCGGAGGCCCGGGCAAAGCCTCGGGCAGCCGGGGTACCGGAGTCCGGGACGGCGATCACCAGGTCCGCCTCGACCGGTGATTCCCGCCAGAGGATCTCGCCCATCCTGCCCCGAACCTCCTGGAGCCGCTTGCCCTCCAGCCGGGTGTCGGGCCTGGAGAAGTAGATGTGTTCGAAGACGCACATCGCCTTCCGGTCGGAGGTCAGGACCTGGCGGGACTCGAGGCCCTTCTCGTTGAGGGAGATCATCTCGCCCGGGTTCACCTCCCGGACCAGCTCGGCGCCGATGATGTCGAAGGCCGAGCTCTCCGAGGCGATCACCCAGTCCTCTTCCAGCCGGCCGATCGAGAGCGGCCTGATCCCGAGTGGGTCGCGGAAGGCGACGATCGCGTGCTTGGTCATGACCACGGTCGAGTAGGCGCCCTTCAGCTGGGGCATCACGTTTGCGACGGCATCCTCGACGTAGCGGCCGTAGTCGGAGGAGATCAGGGCGGCGATGATCTCGGAGTCGGTCGTCCCGCGGAAGTCGATCCCCTTGTGGCGGAGCTGGTTGTATAGCTCGACCGCATTGACCAGGTTGCCGTTGTGGGCAAGGGCGAGCTCACGGCCGTCGTCTCGCCAGATCGGCTGGGCGTTCTCCCAGGAGCCGCCGCCGGTGGTCGAGTACCGGACGTGGCCGATCGCCATCGAGCCGGTCAGCGCCCGGAGCTTCTCCTCGTCGAATACCTGGGAGACCAAGCCGGCGTCCCGGATCGTCGTGATGTGGCCGCCCTCGCAGGTGGCGATGCCGGCCGACTCCTGGCCGCGGTGCTGGAGGGCGTACAGCCCGAAGTAGGTCAGGCGGGAAACATCCCGGCCGGGTGCGTATATCCCAAACACCCCGCACTCGTCGCGGGGGCCGTCACGTTCCGGGATCGTCGCCTCGTCGGCGGGGCTCAAAGCCTCTAAACCACCTGTCGGTCTCGGGTGAAGGGGACGGTGAGGGAACCTCGGGGGAACCTCCCCCGCAACTCCCTGCTCAGGGAGCGTAGCAGCAGCCGGTGAGGGGTCGGGGCAGTTTTCGGTGCCGACCGAATGTCGCCCGAGCTCACGCTTCGACCGCGGCCGCGAGCGACTCCCAGGCCTCACGCAGTTCACCCAGTCCGAGCCCGACCGTCCGTTCCCCAGCCGCGATTCGGAGCTCATCCCCGGCGACCGGGCCGAGCATCTCGACCGGGATCCCCTTTCCACCCAGCTGCTCGAGAACGGAGTGTTCCCCGGCCAGGATGAACCCGCCCGGACCCTCGCCGAACAGGGCATCCTCGGGCGAGCATTCGGTCCGGGCGATCAACGGGCCGAGGTCGGCCTCGCACCCCACTCCGGCGAGCAGGGCCAGCTCTGCGAGGGCGACCGCAATGCCGCCGTCGGAGATGTCGTGGGCGGTCCGAACCGAGCCACTCCTCACCGCGTCGCGCACCAGCTCGATCGCAGCGATCGAGCCCTCGAGGTCGGGGTCGGGAAGGCCGGGCGCCAGCGAGCCGGTCACTGCTGCCAGCTCGGATCCGGCGAGGGAAGGATCGAACGGGCCGACCAGGGCGACCTGGTCACCTTCCTCCCAGGGTCGGGAGGCGACTTGGCGGGGGTCCGGCACCTCCCCGACCATGCCGATCACCGGGGTGGGGTAGATCGGACCGGACGGTGTCTCGTTGTAGAGGGAGACGTTCCCGCCGACCACCGGCACTCCGAGCGCCCTGCAGGCATCGCCCAGGCCTTCGACCGAGCGGGTCAGCTGCCAGGCGATGGCCGGCTTCTCGGGGTTGCCGAAGTTCAGGCAGTTGGTCAGGCCGAGCGGTTCGGCTCCGACACAGGCGAGGTTTGCCGCGCACTCGAGCACGGTCCCGACCGTGCCGCTCCACGGCTCGCAGGCAACTCGCCTGCCCGAGCCGTCGATTGCGATGGCGATCGCGGTCCCGGCTTCGGGGATGGAGAGCACCGCGGCATCCGCCGGTCCCGGTCGGACCACCGTGCGGGAGCCGACGATCGAGTCGTACTGCTCGAAGGCCCACCGCTTGGAGGCGATCGTGGGAGAGGAGAGGAGCGCGAGCAGGGCTTCCCCGGGTCCGGCCCCTGGGTCGAGGCTGGAGTCGTTGGAGTAGGGCCACTCGGTCGGTTCGGCCGGCTCGAGGTCATATGCGGGGCAGCTGTCGACCAGGTCTTCCACTGCCATCTCGCCGACTGCCTCTCCGTCGGCCAGCACAGAGAAGTCCCCGGAGTCAGTGACCTGGCCGACCACCGCGAACCCGGTCTGCCACTTCTCGCAGACTTCCTTGACCCGCTCCACCCGGTCGGGTTCGACGATCGCCAGCATCCGTTCCTGGGACTCCGAGACCATGATCTCGAAGGGCTCCATATCGGCTTCCCGAAGCGGAACCTGCCCGACGTCGATCTCGATCCCGACCCGCCCTGCCGAGGCCATCTCCCCAGCCGAGGAGGTAAGGCCGGCGGCGCCCAGGTCCTGGAGCGAGACCAGGAGGCCCTCCGCCAGCAGCTCCTGGCAGCACTCGAGGACCTTCGACTCCTCGAAGGGATCGCCGATCTGGACGGTCGGCCGCTTACCGTCATCCTCGTCGCCCAGCTCGGCCGAAGCAAGCACGGAGGCCCCGCCGATCCCGTCGCGCCCGGTCAGGGATCCCATCAGGACGACCAGGTTGCCCGGTCCGGACGCGGCCGCCCGGACCATCTCGTCGGTCTTCGCCAGGCCGACGCACATCGCGTTGACCAGCGGGTTCTGGGCGTAGGGAGGAGCGAATTCGATCTCGCCCCCGACCGTCGGGATGCCCATCGAGTTGCCGTAATGGCCGATTCCCCGGACCACCCCGTCGACCAGGTACCTGGTCCGCTCGTCGTCGGGTGGTCCGAACCTGAGCGAGTCGAGCATCGCGATCGGCCGGGCACCGAGGGCGATCACGTCGCGCAAGATCCCGCCGACCCCGGTCGCCGCCCCCTGGAACGGTTCGACCGCGCTCGGGTGGTTGTGGGACTCGACCTTGAAAGCGATCGAGTAACCGTTGCCGATGTCCACCGCACCGGCGTTCTCTCCCGGACCCATGACAACCCGTGGTCCCTCGGTCGGCAGGGTCGAGAGCAGCTTTCGGGAGTGCTTGTAGCCGCAGTGCTCGGACCAGAGCAGCGAGAACATCGCCAGCTCGACCCCGTTCGGCTCCCGCCCCAGCCGGCCGCAGATCAGCTCGTACTCGCGGTCGGTCAGGCCGAGTTCCCGGTGTCTAGCCAACGCCCGCTCCGATCGCACCGCGGAAGATCGCCAATCCGTCCTCCGAGCCGGTAAGGGCATCGACCGCGTGCTCGGGGTGGGGCATAAGCCCGAGCACGTTGCCTTCCCGGTTGACGATCCCGGCGATATCGTCGAGCGACCCGTTCGGGTTGCTGCCGGGCGCGTATCGGAAGGCGACCTGCCCCCCCGAGACGATCTCCTCCAGCAGCTCGGGTGGGGCGAAGAACCGGCCGCTCTGGTGTTTGACCGGGATCGACAGGATTTGGCCCGGCTCGAGCGCCGAGGTCCAGGGCGATTCGGCCTCCCCGACCACCAGTTGACCCTGATGGCAGGTGAACCGGGTCGACTCGTTGGGCAGGAGGGCGCCAGGGAGTAGGCCCGACTCGCACAGGACCTGGAAGCCGTTGCAGATCCCGATCACCGGTCCACCATCGGCCGCGAATCGGGCGACGGCCTCCATCGCCGGGGAGAAACGGGCGATCGAACCGGCCCGCAGGTAATCGCCGTAGGAGAAGCCGCCCGGAACGACCACTGCGTCTACTCCGCCCAGCTCGTCGTCGCCGTGCCAGATCAGCCGGGCCTCACCACCGGCCAGCCGACAGGCATTCAGGGCGTCCCGCTCGTCGCAGGAGCCAGGGAACTGGAGCACGCCCCAGATCATCAGTCGTCGAGGATCTCGATCTCGTAGTCCTCGATCAGGGGGTTGGCAAGGAGCTTCTGGCAGAGGTCGTCGATCCGGTCGGGATCGTCGGCCTCCAGCTAGACCAGCCGACCGACCCGGACTTCGTCGACTCCCTCGAACCCGAGCGCCGGCAGGGCCCGCTCGACGGCCTTGCCCTGAGCGTCGAGGATGCCCTCGCGCGGCCGGATCAGGACTCGGACCTTCTTTCCCCCGCCGCCCATCAGACGAGGACCTCCCCGGTGATCATCCGATAGGCCTCGAGGTAGCGCTCGCGGGTCTGGGCCACCACATCTTCCGGCAGCTCGGGCCCCGGCGGGGTGTGGTCCCAGCCGGTCGCATCGGCCCAGTCACGGACGTACTGCTTGTCGAACGAAGGCTGGGCCCGTCCGGGCTCGTACTCGTCCTCGGGCCAGTACCGGGATGAGTCGGGGGTCATCACCTCGTCACCGAGTACGACCTCGGCCCCGGGGTGGCTCCCGAATTCGAACTTGGTGTCGGCGAGAATGATTCCCCGGTCTGCCGCGTGGCGGGCGCCGAACTCATAGAGCTCGATCGAGATCCGGCGGAGCTCTTCCATCAGGAGACGGTCACCGATGATCCCGGCCGCCTCCTCGAAGCTCACGTTCTCGTCGTGGTCGCCGAACTCGGCCTTGGTCGCCGGGGTGAAGATCGGTCGGGGCAGGCGATCGGACTCGACAAGCCCTGCCGGGAGGCCGACCCCACAGACCGAGCCCGTCTCCTGGTACTCCCGCCAGCCCGATCCCGACAGATAGCCGCGGACCACGCACTCGACCGGGTACATCTCCAGCCTCCGGACCAGCATCGCCCTTCCCCGCACGGAGTCGGGCACATCCTCGGTCGAGATCAGATGGTTCGGCACGATCCCGCTCGTCCGGCCGAACCAGAAGGCCGACATGCCGTTCAGGACCCGTCCCTTGTCGGGGATCTCGCTGGGCAGGATCACGTCGTAGATCGAGATTCGGTCCGAGGCGACCATCAACAGGTCGTCGCCGGTCTCGTAGACCTCCCGCACCTTGCCCGAGCCATGGAGGGTCAGGTTTTCGAGGTCTTCGACCATGGTTTCGATGCTACCCGGCAGGCGCGGATGCCTCCCCAAGGTTCCTGCTGTTTGCGGACCTCAGGCCGGGTGGGTCCGAGCCCAGGCGACGATCGCCGGGGAGCCGGAGACGACCTCGCCGTCGTCCAGCACGAGGATCGGCACATTTCGCTGGCCGGAGAGCTCTTCGACCTCGGCCCGGTCCCTGGCCCTCGATGGCCAGGTCCAAGGCATGAGTCGATAGCCGCCCACGGTCGCTATCGAGTAGGTCCACCCGGCCTCGTCCAGGGCGGCGGCAGCCTTTGCACAGGGGTGGATCGCCGGCGCCGCCTTCTTCTGGCCACAGGTGTAGAGGACCATCAGGACCGGACCGCTTCGAGCCGGTCGAACACCTCCGGGAGGTGGGTCAGGTAGGCGTCGTAGTCGAAGACCGCATCGAGGTCGAGGTCGGGCGTCTGGGTCCCGATCAGGTCCCGGAAGGGTGTCCCGGTGTCGAAGGCCTCCTGTGCGGCCGCCTGGACCGTGCGGTAGGCCTCGTCCCGGTCCATCCCCGACTCGACCAGGGCAGTCAAGGCCCGTTGGCTGAACAGTGCACCGCTGGTCGCATCCAGGTTGGAGCGGAGCCGGTCGATGTCGACCACCAGTCCGGCCGCCAGAGAGGTGGCGAGCGACTGCATGTAGTCGAGCAGGGTGGTGGCGTCAGGCAGGATGACCCGCTCCGCCCCGGAGTGGGAGATGTCGCGCTCGTGCCAGAGGGCGACGTTCTCGAGGCCGGCCTGGGCGTACCCCCTCAGCAGCCGGGCCAGCCCGGTCAGCCGTTCGCTGCGGATCGGGTTGCGCTTGTGGGGCATCGCTGAAGACCCCTTCTGGTCACCGGTCGCGAAAGGCTCTTCGGCCTCGCGGACCTCGGTCCGCTGCAGGTGGCGGATCTCGGTCGCAAACCGCTCTATCCCCGCACCGGCAAGGGCGATCACCGAGAGCAGGTTGGCGTGGCGGTCTCGCGGGACCACCTGGGTGGCTACGGCTTCGCCGGAGAGTCCGAGCTCTTCCATCACCCGAGCCTCGACGGTGGGCGGAACCGAGGCGTACGTACCGACGGCGCCCGAGAGCTTTCCGACCCGGCAGGCGTCGACCGCCTCCCGCAGGCGGGAGACGTTCCGGTCGGCCTCCATCGCAAAACCGGCCAGACGAAGCCCGAAGGTGGTCGGCTCGGCGTGGACGCCGTGGGTCCGGCCGACGCAGAGTGCATCGCGGTATTCGAAGGCCCGCTCGATGAGCGCATCGCGATAGGCGAGTGCACCCTCGAGGAGGACCTCACCGGCTGCGCCCAGCCTGACCGCCAGCGCCGTGTCGAGTACGTCGGAGGATGTGAGGCCGTAGTGGATCCACCTGCCGGCGTCGCCGCCGACCGATTCCGAGACGACGTCGACAAAGGCGGCGACGTCATGGTCGGTCACCCGTTCGCGCTCGTGGACCGCGGCCACGGTGAAGGCAGCCTTCTCCCTGCAGGCGGCCGCGTCCTCTTCCGGTACGACCCCTTCGGCGGCCCAGGCGGCGGTCGCGGCCAGCTCGACCGAAAGCCACGAGTCGAGCTTGGCGTCCTCGGACCAGATTTCGGCCATCACCGGCCGGGAATAGCGCTCGATCAACTCCTGGTCTTTCTCCTGGTGGGATCCATCGCCTCGTTCACTCTCCGTCCATTCCCTCCGGACCGGCCGCGATATCCGATCTCATCTGCCGGCCCTCGAACTGGACGGCCTCGGCCGCATCGTACGCCCGCCGCCGGGCGGTCTCGAGATCCGGTCCCAGCCCGGTCAGGTTGAGCACCCGTCCGCCGCCGGTCACCACGACGTCGTCTTCGAGGGCGGTCCCGGCGTGGACCACCTCGGCCAGCTCCGCTGCTCGATCCAGTCCGGAAATAGGGTCTCCACTCGATGACGACTCCGGGTAGCCGGCCGAGGCGAGTACGACCGTTACCGCCCAGTCGTCGGAGAAGGTGACCTCCACCCCCTCCAGGCCACCAGGCTCGGACGCCGCGAGGAACAGCTCGAGGATGTCCGAGGAGAGCCGCGGCAGGACGGCCTGGGTCTCCGGGTCGCCGAAGCGGACGTTGTACTCGAGGACCTTCGGCCCCCCTGCGGTCATCATCAGCCCGGCATAGAGGATCCCGTGGAATGGCTCACCGCTCAGGGCCATGTAGTCGATTACCGGGCGGTGGACCTGGACACTCAGCCGACCGACCTCGCCCGGATCCACCCCAGCAACCGGGGAGAAGCTGCCCATGCCCCCGGTGTTCGGTCCGGTGTCACCGTCCCCGATGCGCTTGAAGTCACGAGCCGGGGCAAGCGGGATCGCCCGTTCCCCGTCGCAGATCGCAAGCAGCGAGAGCTCCTCGCCCTCGAGGAATTCCTCGATCAGCACCTCTGTCTCACCGAATCGCCGCTCGGAGAAGAAGACCGCGAGCGCCTCGTCGGCCGCATCGCGGTCCGGGCAGATCAGGACGCCCTTGCCGGCCGCAAGGCCGTCGGCCTTCATCACGACGGGATACTCCCACTCGTCGAGCACACGGGCTGCCGTCTCGGCATCACTGACGACCCGGTAGCCGGCGGTCGGCACCTGGGCCTCCTCCATCACCTTCTTGGCGAAGGCCTTCGAGCCCTCCAGCTTCGCCGCCCCTGCCCGGGGACCGAATGCCCTGATCCCGGCCGCCTCGAGACCATCGACAACCCCGGCGACGAGGGGAGCCTCCGGGCCGACCACGACCAGTTCGACCTCGTGCTCCCGGGCCGCCTCGACCACCGCGGGGACGTCGATCGGGTCGAGGTCCGGGAGGCACCGGGCGACTTCGGCGATCCCGGGGTTCCCGGGTGCGGCGAGGATCTCGGGATCGGAGGGCGAGCGAGCGAGCGCATTGACGATTGCGTGCTCGCGCCCACCGCCACCGAGGACGAGGACCTTCACTTCCGGTGGTCCCCGATCAGAGGATCTCTTCCAGTCGCTCCGACGGCAGGGCTGCCATCGTCTCGCTGGACATCGTCCCGCGGGAGCCGAGCTCGACCGAGACCTTCGCCATCACCTCTTCCGAGGGTGCCTCGACCACGGTCACGAAGTCGTACCTGCCGAGGGTCGCGTACTGGGTGACCACCTGGGCCCCGAGCGCCTCGACCTCGCGGTTCACCTGGGCGACCCGTCCGGGGTTCTCCCTCATTGTCTTGACCCCCTCCGGAGTCAGGCTGCTCA
The DNA here is from genome assembly GCA_049425265.1 of Solirubrobacterales bacterium. Lineage (GTDB taxonomy): Bacteria > Actinomycetota > Thermoleophilia > Solirubrobacterales > 70-9 > 67-14. The sequence continues at coordinate 1,735 of JBMSXD010000003.1, read as the reverse complement.
GCATGATGAAGGTTGCCATCCGATCCTCTCCTTCCGTTCGCTCACGTTGCGGCCTGTCCGGAGCATAGTCCGGTCCGGCGGCAGGGGAAGGCGAACGCTCAGGCGCCGAAGCCGGCGTGGATGTGGTCGCGATGGTCGGCCATCGCGAAGGCCGGGCCGGGACCGTCGAGGTCGTACCCGTAGATCAGCTCGGTCGGCCTGGCACCGGCCGGCAGCGCGACCAGCAGCCTGCCCACCTGGGAACAGGGGCTGTCGTAGGACATGTCGGTGCAGGGGACTCCGTTGACTGCCGCGATGTCGAGCGCCCTGCCGTAGTAATGGTTGGAGACGTTGCCGCTGGTGGTCATCATGCTGTGGTCGGAGCGGAGCGACGAGACCAGGATTCGATAGCGGGCGGTCAGGTAGGCCAAGAGGTTGATCACCCGCGGGTCCAGTCGCCCGTCCTCGATGTCGGCGAGGGCCGTCGGGTTGAGGATCTGGAGGTTGTCCCAGTTGATCTCGGTCGCGTTGGTGGTCGGGCGCGGGTACAGGATCGTCCAGGCACTCTTCGTCTCCTCGCACTTGCCGGCGAGCCGTTTCGCGTCCCTGGAGACCGCCTCGACGTACCAGGCCGCATGGTTATGGCTGAACAGCGCCTTCCGCACGCCGCCTTCTGCCCAGATCATCCGGGCAAAGGACGAGATTCCGTCCCAGGCCGAGTCGCGGGTCACCAGGCCGTCGCCGTCGCCGTCGACCCCGTAGCGCTCCCACTCGCCCGGCTCGAGACCCATCGGGCCGGTCTGCTCCATGGTCGCCGGGTCCATGCTCCTGCCGAAGTCGGACTCGATCCTGGCGACCGCTGCCATCGTCCAGATCGCCTCGGGACCGAGCTCGTATCGGGCGGCCGCGTTCTCGAATGCCCTCAGGTAGTAGGTCGGGACGGATCCGACGAGTGCGGGCTTGGCCTGGCAGGTAAAGACGGTCATCCTCTCGGGCTTGATCGTGTCCTGGAGCGCCCCGTAACAGGTGGCGTACTCGAGGACGTCCTGTACGTACCAGTCGGCGTGGTTGTAGGCCCAGATCGCGTCGTACCAGTCCCCTGGAGCCCCGGCCGCGCTCAGGTAGTTGGCTGCCGAGTGGATTGCGTCGCGGGCGTTGTAGGGGTCGGCCTCGCCATCGCCGTCCCCGTCGATTCCGTACATGTCCCAGGTCGAGGGCATGAACTGCATCCACCCGATCGCACCGGCGGTCGAGGTGACCTCGTTGAGTCGTCCGAAGTCGGTTTCGATCCTGTTGATCGCGGCGAGTATCTGGGGACCGCGTTCGCCCAGGCCGTACTTCTTGGCGGCCTGGATGTAGATCGGGATCAGCCGGGGCGGAGGACCCTGGGTGCCGTCGCAGGCGGGGGCTGCCCCGGTCGGGTCGGAGAGGCCGATATTGGGGTCGGTGGTGATAGTCGCGTCGGCGGCATCCTCGGGCAGCTCGGCCGAACTCGGGCCCGACTCGCTCGGGACCACCGTCTTGGGTTGACCACCGTCGGCTCCGACGGGCGCGCCCGGCACGACCCCCCCGGTCGGGGCTGGCGCCGCCTGGGCGACCACGACCGAGAGTGATGCCAATACGAGGCCGAGCGTCGCTCCGAAGGCTATCCCGGTCGTCCGTCCGGCAGTCATCCCTTCACCTCGGTCACCAGCCAGAAGGACTTCTTGCCCTTGCCCTCACGCCTCAGCAGCAGGCGGAGTTCACTCGCCGAGCC
>JBMSXD010000002.1:0-30847 GCA_049425265.1 Solirubrobacterales bacterium | reverse complement strand
TCGATTCCAAGGGGATCCAGAAGGCCAACCTCGATGCCCTGGAGAGATCGCTGACACCCGGCGGTGCCGCGTCGGATGCAGTTCGACTGGTAGACGGCTTTGCGCTCGGTGAAGGGGCACCGCCGCACAGGCGCCTGGTCAAGGGGGACACCCTCAGTGCATCGGTCGCCGCCGCCTCGGTCGTTGCCAAGGTGACCCGGGATGCCTTGATGCGTCGGGCTGCCGAGATCCATCCGGGATATGGGTTCGAGGGGCACAAGGGGTACGGCAGTGCAGCCCACAGGGAGGCGATCGAGGAGAAGGGTCCCTGCACGATCCATCGGCTCTCTTTTCGCCTCACCGCCAGCCCCGACGACGAAGCCAGGCCGCACCCCCGGACCGCGCGACGTGCGGCCTGAAGGCATCCTCGAGGTGCTCGAGGCTCACCCCTGACCGGCCGAACTCGACGCCGACCACGTCGAACCTGACTTCATCCCATTGCGCGTTCAGTCCCACGCCGGGGCCGGCGAGCCACGCCGATCCGAGCCGGACGAGGCGTTCACGTTTGTTCGGACCGACAGAGAGGACGGGTCGCTCCGGGCCGGAACCACGGGGGTAGCGCAGGGCCTTGACCTCGACGAAGACGATCGTCCGGCGATCGAGGGCCACGATGTCGACCTCACCGAGCCCGATCCGCCAGTTACGGTCGAGTATGCGCCATCCATGGCGGGCGAGGTGGCGGGCGACCCGCCGCTCGGCCTCGTCACCGACCGTCCGGCGCTGATCCCCTCTGGTTCCCTTCGTCGGGCGATCGTTCACCATCGGCTTAGCTCCGGTGCACCCGTTCTCGCCCCCGCAACCCGGGTGTGCCTACGTTCCACTGCGTGCTCGCGAAGACGGTCTCCTTCACGGTCGATGGAACTGCGGTCAGGCCCGTCGAGGTCGAAGTCGACGTCTGCCGGGGCCTTCCGAGCTTCGGACTGGTGGGCCTGCCGGACACCGCCGTCAGGGAGGCAAGGGAGAGGGTCCGCTCGGCGATGGAGAACTCGGGGTTCGACTTCCCGCTTCGTCGCATCACGGCAAGCCTCGCTCCGGCCGATCTTCGAAAGAACGGACCGGGCTTCGACCTTGCGCTGGCCGCAGCCCTCTCGATCGCCGCCGGCGAGGTCCCGCCGGGGAGACTCGAGGGATGGGGTCTGGTCGGCGAGCTTGCCCTCGACGGTTCGGTTCGTCCGGTCCGCGGGGCACTCGCCATGGCCGAGGGGGCTCGCGAGGCCGGGCTCGAGGGGATCCTGGTCGCAACCCCGAACGGGCCCGAGGCCGCCCTGGCGGAAGGAATCACGGTCCGGACCATCGATGGACTCTCCGAGCTCAAGGGCTCTACGGAAGACGATCAACCCGGCAGTGAAGCCATCCCGATGGAGCTCGGAATACACCCGGACGGGGTGGGCCCCGACCTGGCCGACCTGAGGGGTCAACCGGGCCTCCGTCGGGCCCTCGAGGTCAGTGCAGCCGGAGCTCACGGGCTACTGATGGTCGGCCCGCCCGGGGCCGGGAAGTCCCTTGCGGCGAGAAGGCTTCCCTCCATCCTCCCGGGGCTGGCCAGGGACGAGGCCCTCGAAGTCGCGAGGATCGGCGGCATCTGTGGCACCCTCGCCCCCGATGTATCGCGCCCCTTCAGGGCGCCCCATCACACGGTCACCCGCGCCGGACTCATCGGTGGCGGCCTACCTCCGCGCCCGGGTGAGATAACCCTCGCCCATCGCGGCGTCCTCTTCCTCGATGAGCTCCCGGAATTCCGACGCGACGTGCTCGAGGCGCTCCGAGAGCCACTCGAGGTCGGTCGGGTGGAGATATCCAGGGCCAGTGGTCACTACTCGATGCCGGCGCGGTTCGTCCTGGTCGCCGCCGCCAACCCGTGCCCCTGTGGAAGGGGGGATACCGATCCCGGCTGCAACTGCTCGCGGGCCGCGGTCGATCGGTATTCCCACGCCCTGAGTGGTGCCCTGGCCGATCGAATCGACATGACGGTCTCGGTCGCCCAGCCCGGGTTCGAGTCGATGAGTGGTCCTCCGGGTGAGGGTTCACCGGGGGTTCGGAGAAGGGTCGAGTCTGCCCGGAGGAGGATGGAAGCGAGGCTCGGTCCGGGTCGGGCCAATGGGGACGCGACTCGCGAGGAAACGGCAGGGTTCCCGGTTACCGAGGCAGCGCTATCCCTGCTCGGCGAGGCGACTCGCTCCAGGCGCCTGTCGGGACGAGGGCACGACCGGGTGTTGAGGCTCGCAATGACCCTCGCCGACCTTGCGGCCAGGAAGGCGATCGCTGAAGAGGACGTTGCCGTGGCACTGCAGCTCCGGAGTCGCGAAGGAGTCGGATGACTCGAGCTGCGGAGGCGGTCCGAGCCTGTGCCGAGTGCCTGAGGAGGAGCTGGTTACTGGCCGATCTCGGTCCGTTCATCGAGGTCGCCTGTGACGATCGACCGGGCAGGCGCACCCCCGAGCTGCTCGCCCTCGACGATCGGGAGCTCGTTCAGGCAATGGCTCCTTCGCGGGCCAGGCAGATGCTGGACTCGAATCGAGGACTGGCAGAGGAACTGCTCCGGAGCGAACTGCTGGCGGCCCGCTCGTGGGCGATCTGCCGCCACGACCCGGCCTTCCCGGAGGTTCTCCTGAGGGCCGGAGACGGCCCTCGGTGCCTGATCGGTCGGGGAGATCCCACCCTGCTTACCGGGTGGGACCCCGGGGACTCGGCAACCGTGGTCGGATCCCGGAGGCCAACCCGTGAGGGCCTGGCTGTTGCCCGGAGCCTTGGGAGGGATCTCGCCCGTGCCGGAGTCGTAGTCGTGAGCGGTATGGCGATGGGTATCGACGGGGCAGTCCATCGTGGTGCGCTCGAAGCCGGGGGCCCCGGCAGGACGGTCGCGGTGCTCGGCTGCGGGGCCGATCGCGCCTACCCAGGCCGCCATCGCGGCCTGCACTCGGAGATCACCGCGCATGGTGCGGTGATCTCGGAGATGCCACCCGGTAGCAGGCCCTGGCGCTGGAGCTTCCCGGCGAGGAACAGGATCATGGCGGCGCTTTCCTCGGTGACGGTCGTGGTGGAGGCGAGATCCGGTTCGGGCTCGCTGATAACGGCCGACTTCGCAACCTCTTCGGGCCGAGACGTAGGGGCGGTCCCGGGACCGGTCACGAGTCCGCTGGCGGAGGGCACGAACTCGCTGATCCGCGACGGAGCCGCCCTGATCCGCGATGCCGGGGATGTGGTCGAAGCCCTCGGTCTCCCAGGTCACTCGGTCGAGTGGGCGGATGCTGCCGAGCGCGACCCGGATTCACGAGCCGTCCTGGAGGCGGTCTCGGAAGGATCCTCTTCGGTCGACCCGATAGCCGGTCGGACCGGCCTCACCGCCGAGGCCGTGCTCTCGGTCCTGACCCGTCTGGAGATCGAGGGTCTGGTCGAGGTATCGACCACCGGGGACGTCGTTGCCGTCCCGGCCGCGGGTTCGACCGAAAGAGGCCGTCGAGCGAGACCCTCGATCCGGGGCTAGGCTCCTCTACTGATGGGAGTCGATCAGGCCAGTGACGGTCGTGCGGCCGGGGGTCGTACCCCCGTTGCCCTCTCGATCGCCGGATCCGACTCAGGGGGTGGGGCAGGGATCCAGGCCGACCTGAAGGCGTTCGCCTCCTGTGGGGTCCACGGCACGACCGCGATCACTGCGATAACCGCCCAGAACACGGTCGGGGTCCTGGGGGTAGAACCGGTTTCACCCCAGATGATCGAGGCCCAGGTCGAAGCCGTTGCATCCGACATCGGAGTCGATGCGATCAAGGTCGGGATGCTCGGCTCCGCTCCGACCGCAATGGCGGTCGTCCGCGCGCTGGGGCTCACCGAAGGGCCACCCGTGGTGGTCGACCCGGTGATGGTTGCCGAGAGCGGGGCTGCACTGCTCGATCCCGAAGCCAGGGATGTCCTGATCGCCGAGGTACTGCCGAAGGCGATGGTCGCGACCCCGAACATCCCCGAGGCGCGTGAACTCACCGGACTGGGGGAAGGGGCCGACCAGGAGGAGCTCGCCCGAGCAGTCCTCGCACTGGGGCCCGCGGCCGTGGTGGTCACCGGCGGCCACAGCGTCGAGGGGGTCGACCTGCTGGTCACCGGCGAGTCGGTCGTCCGGATCGAGGGGGACCTCCACCCCTCGGGAACGAGCCATGGCTCCGGTTGCACGCACTCCTCGGCATTGGCCGCGGGCCTGGCCCGCGGCCTCGATGTCGAGGACTCGGCCCGTTTGGCCCGCCGGGTTGCATCGAGGGCCGTCCTCGACGGCCTCCGGGAGGTTGGCGCCGGGGCCGGCCCGGTCGATGCCCTGGGGATCCGCGTCCGCTCCGTCGAAGCCTGACGGGCGGGGCCCTGCCCCAATAGGATGTCGATCGATGCAGGGGAGCCGGGAGTCATGAGCCAGGACCTGCCGCGCCCGCGTTCGGCGGCGGTATTCGACGGGCCCGACAGGGCAGCTGCCCGCGCGTACATGAAGGGGATCGGGCTGACCGATGAGGACCTCTCCAAGCCGACCATCGGGATCGCCAACACCTGGACCGATGCGATGCCCTGCAACTACGGCCTACGGGGCCTGGCCGAGTACGTCAAGGAGGGCGTTCGGGCGGCCGGGGGTACGCCGATGGAGTTCAACACCGTCGCGATATCCGATGGGATCACGATGGGGACCAAGGGGATGAAGTCCTCGCTGGTCAGCCGCGAGGTGGTCGCCGACTCGATCGAGTTGATGGCCCGGGGCTACCAATTCGATGCGATAGTCGCCCTCGCCGCCTGCGACAAGACGATCCCCGGGGCCGTGATGGGGGTAACCCGGATCGACATCCCCTCGATCGTCCTCTATGGCGGCTCGATCCAGCCAGGCCACTATGAAGGGCGTGACGTAACCATCCTCGATGTATTCGAGGCGATCGGGGCCCACTCGGCCGGCAGGATCACCGACGAGGAACTGACCGCCCTCGAGGACGTGGCGAGCCCGGGAATCGGGGCATGTGGCGGCCAGTTCACCGCGAACACACTGGCCTGCGCGTTCGAGGCCCTGGGGATATCGCCCGCGTTCTCGGCGATGGTCCCGGCTGAGGACGTCGAAAAGAACGAGGTCGCGAAGGGGATCGGCGAGATGATCCTCGGGGTCCTGGTCGACGACATCCGGCCCTCCCGGGTAATCACCCGGAAGTCCCTCGAGAACGCGATCGCCACGGTCTGCGCGACCGGGGGATCGACCAACGCCGTCCTGCACCTGCTCGCGATCGCAAGGGAGGCCGGGATCGACCTCGACATCGACGTCTTCGAGGAGGTCTCCCGCGGGACCCCGCTGATCGCCGACATGAAGCCAGGTGGCAGGTTCGTCGCGACCGACCTGTATCGGGCGGGGGGCGTACCCCTGGTTCTCCAGCGCCTCTCGGAGGCCGGCCTGCTCAACGACGACGAGATCACGGTGACCGGCAAGACGATCGGTGAAGAGGCAGCCACTGCCGAAGAGACTCCCGGTCAGGAGGTCGTCAGCACCGTCGCCGACCCATTCAAGCGCCAGGGAGGCCTGGCGATCCTCCACGGCAACATCTGCCCCGATGGGGCGGTGGTCAAGGTGGCCGGTACCGAACGGACCTCCCACAGCGGTCCGGCCCGAGTCTTCGAGTGCGAGGAGGACTGCTTTGCCGCGGTCAAGAAGGGAGAGATCGAAAAGGGCGATGTCGTGGTCATCAGGAACGAGGGTCCGGCCGGTGGGCCCGGGATGAGGGAGATGCTCCAGGTGACCGCCGCGATCGTGGGGGAGGGGCTCGGCGAAGATGTCGCCCTCCTGACCGATGGAAGGTTCTCCGGGGCGACCAGGGGTCTGATGATCGGCCACGTTTCGCCCGAGGCGGTCAAGGGAGGCCCGATTTCGGCAATCCAGGAAGGCGACACGGTTGTGATCGACATCGACGAGCGGCGTATGGACGTCGAACTCCCGGACGAAGTGATCGCCGAACGGATTGCATCCTACGTTCCGCCGCCCGCCGCCTATGATCGAGGGGTGATGGCCAAGTACGCCGACTCGGTCAGTTCCGCCTCGCTCGGGGCGATCACGTGAGCAGCGGGCGCTACCTGGTTGCGCTGTTCGCCGCGGTCGCCGCGGTGGTCGCACTGCCTTCCGGTGCCGGCGCGACCGGACTCAACTCGAAGCCGACGGTCTGGCTATGCAAACCGGGGATAGCCGACAACCCCTGTCTCGATGGGAGCCTCGGCGGGACGCGATCCTCCCCCTCGGGGACCTCGAGCCTTGGTTACCGGGCTGCGTCAGACCCTGCTTTCGACTGCTTCTACGTCTACCCGACCCAGTCGAGGCAGATGACTGCCAACGCGAACCTCTCCCGGGATGAGGAACTCAAGCTGGTTGCGATCAACCAGGCGAGCCAGTTCTCGCGGATCTGTGACGTCTACTCCCCGATCTACCGCCAGTACACGTTCGCCGAGCCCGTGACCGATCAGGTTCGGGACATCGCCTACGAGGGCGTGTTAGCCGGCTTCCAGGAGTACCTCGCCAAGTACAACAAGGGCCGGAGCTTCGTCCTGATCGGCCATTCCCAGGGAGCCTCGCACCTTGCGCGCCTCCTCGACCAGGTCGTCGATCGCCGGAGCGGCATCCGGGACCGGATGATTTCGGCGATTGTGCCGGGCTCGAACAACATCTACGTTCCCAGGGGCAAGTCGATCGGCGGCAACCTGTCGAAGATCCCGGCCTGTCGCATCGGCGACCAGATCGGGTGCGTGATGGCCTGGTCGATCTATTTCGACCGGGCGACCGCTGGCCTTCCGGAGAATGCAACCTTCGGGCGCCTCGGGACCGGCTACTGGGTATACCCCGAGGAGAGGCCCGATCCTTCGCGCTTCGAAGTTCTCTGTACGAACCCCGCCGAGCTTTCTGGGGATGAGGGCTTGGTGATCCCGCTCGCCAATCTAGCCGCCTTCTATGGCTCCCCCGGTGTTTCGAACCCCTGGAATGCGTACCCGGGCTTCTACCGCGCCGAATGCCTGACCGGCCCCGATGCATCCTGGCTCGACATGTCCGAGGTCCCTGGCTTTAACGCTGGCCTCGACAGCCTTCTTGACCTGATCGGGACCGACAATGGCGGACTACACACCGGGGACGTCAACCTGGTCCTCGACAACCTGATTCCGGTCGTTACCGACCAAGCCGCCCACCATGCCCGGTGGCGCAAGCTCGACCTTCGCGTCGAGGGCCTGGAGAAGCAGCTTGCCGGGGCCCGCAAGGCGAGCGCCCGGGCCGGTGGAGCGAACCCCGCACTGAAGCGGCGAGTTGCCTCGCTCGAGAAGAGGGTCAGAAAGGCGAAGGCTGCCGCGAGGTCGGCCTACCGCCCGTCCGGCGGCTCGAGCACCGGCTGAACCGGCGATTCGACTCCGATCACTTCCCGGGCGAACTCCTCGACCTCCCAATCAAATCGGGCAGGTCGCTCGATCTGGACCATGTGGCCGGTGTCGTTCAGCACGACGAGTTCGGACTCGGGGAGACGCTTCCGGTAGGAGTAGGCGGCCTGGAGCGGCACCAGGAGGTCCCTAGCCCCCCAGAGCAGGAGCACCGGCAGGTCGATTTCCCCGAGCCGGCTTCGACCATCGAAACCGGCCAGCGCGTAGGCCGCCTGGAGGGTCCCGGGGGCTCGGGCGCCGTAGGTCACCAGCTCCCAGAGGATCTCGGGGTCGATCTCGTTCGGGTGGGCGATGAAGCTCCCGAGGGAAGCTGCCCTGAGCCGCGGTCTGGAAAGACCCCGGCCGGTCCGCTCCGGCGTCGGCAGGCGGTTCAGCGCGAGGATCGCCTGAGTGATCCTCTTTCGGCTCTTCGAGGTGCGGGTGAATGCTGTTCCTGCGGCCGCGACTAGGGATGCCCCCGAGAACCGCCCGGGGGCAGCCAGAAGTGCCTCGGTTACGACCACGCCTCCCATCGAGTGGCCGACCAGAACGGTCTCCTGCGGGAGTTCCAGCTGTTCGGCGAGGCTAACCAGCAGTGATCCGTAGCCCGGCATGGTGATCGGTCGCTCAGGCAGCGGGCTGTCCCCGAAGCCAGGCAGGTCGAGTGCCACCACCCGATGCCTGTCGGAGAGCCTCGGGATGTTCTCGAGCCAGTTTCGCCAGGTTCCGGCCAGACCGTGGACGAGGACGATCGTCGGCCCCTCGCCGAGCGAAACGTACTCGACCTCTGATAGCCCTAGCTCCGAGTCGACTGCGATCCGCCGGATCTTCGAGCCCCAGTCAACCTTCAGCCACCTGCCGTCGGACATCCCGTAGTCGCCGTCTCGAGTCTCCATCGCCCTCAGGCTAGCCCCCGACCCGGGTTGGTGTGAGAATCAGGGCGTGGAGCAATCGGTAGAAGTCGTTCCCCGCCGGGTCCTCATTACCGGCCTTTCGACCTTCTGGGGTGGACGGCTTGCACAGCTGCTCGAGTCCGATTCCCGAATCGAGGCGGTGGTGGGAGTCGATCCCGATTCCCCCTCGAGGAAGCTCGAGCGAACCGAGTTCGTTCGGGTCGGACCGGAGCACACTGCGATCGAGCGAATCATCCGTGCGGCCCGTATCGACACTGTGGTCGATACGAGGATGACCCTTGACCCCGCCCGGATCGGAAAGACCGCCGCCCACGAGAACAACGTGATCGGAACCCTCAATCTCCTAGCCGCCTGCTCGGTCGGTGGCAGCCCGGTGAGGCGGGTCGTCTTCCGGAGTTCGGGTCTCTTCTATGGCTCCTCTCGGAGCGACCCCGGCTACTTCTCCGAATCGGACCCACCACCGGAAAAGCAGTCCACCGCGATCGGTCGCGACCTGCTCGAGGCCGAGGCAGCAGTCGCGGCATTCAGGTCCCGGCGGCCCGAGGTATCGGTGACCGTGCTTCGGTTCGCTGACGTCCTCGGGCCAGAGGTCGACTCGACGATGGCCCGATACCTCTCCCTGCCCGTCGTACCATCGATCGCCGGGTTCGATCCGAGGCTCCAGTTCGTCGACCAGGAGGATGCCGTCCACGCGCTCGGCCATGCGGTCTCGCTCGGTCGTTCCGGGGCCTTCAACGTTGCGGCCGACGGCGTGCCGGTCCTCTCGGAGGTCGTCTCCCTGCTCGGTCGACGACCGGCCCCCGTGATCCCCCCCTTCGGAACCGCTGCCGCGATCTCGGTAGCCAGGCGTCTCGGCCTGCCCTTCTCCGAAGAGCTTTCCAGGCAGCTCCGGTACGGACGGGCAATGGACAATCGTGCATTCAAGGCGACCGGATTCCACTTTCGGTTCACATCGCGGGAGGCAGTGCTCGGCCTGAGGAACCACCTGATCCTCGACCCGATCGTTCGCGGGGTTAGCTCTCCCTACCGGTATGAACCCGAGGTAGAGGAGTTCCTCCGGCGAAGCCCCCTGGTCGAGCCGACGCCCCGGGACCCCCGCAGCACCGGCCCCTGAAGCCCGAATACCCACTTTTTTGAGCCGTTTCGCGGTCGGTGACAGCGTGATTTCCTCTTTTCGATCCGCCCGGGCCGCAGGAATCGATCCGTACAATCCGAAGGGGTTCTTGATGGCCTGAGCGAGGCCCGGCAAGAAGGAGCGAGGCAGAGGCTCAGATGGGACGTAAGGCACGGATATTCGGTGCGGTGGCGGTAGGAGTCCTGGTGCTCGGGGCCGTAGCTGCTTATGGCTACGACGCCTCCAGGAGCCACCTGATCTCGGATGGAGTCACGATCAACGGGGTCGAGGTCGGTGGGCTCGATACCGAGCAGGCACAGACCTTGATCCGCAAGAAGGTGGTCGAACCGAGGAGGCGCGCCCTCCGGGTCGAGGCGGACGGTGAGACCTACACCCTTCCGGCCAGGGAACTCAAGGTTCGGGCCGACGTCGTCGGGGCAGTCGAGGACGCCCTCGATGCAAGCAGGGAAGGATCTCTCCCGGAGAGGGTCTTTCGCCAGGTGACCGGAGGGTCGGACCCCAGGGAGGTCACCCTCGAAGTCCAGTGGTCCCGCCCGGCACTGAACGGCTTCGTCCGAGAGGTAGCCGACGGGGTCTACGTTGCACCGAGGGATGCATCGGTCGAGCCGGGACCGGAGTCGCTGACCGTGGTCAGCGAGGCCGACGGCCAGAAGCTTCGCGACAACCTGCTCGACTCCGAGCTCGAGTCGATCCTCACGGGCGGTCCCTACCGGGAGGTCGTAAAGGGACGGACGAGGGTCCTAAAGCCCACCGTCACCCGCGCCGAGGTCTCGGGTTCCTACCCGACCTACATCACGGTAAGCAAGGGCTCCTACACCCTCACCCTCTGGAAGGACCTCGAGGTGGCTGCCCAGTACCCGGTGGCCGTCGGTTCCCCGGACTACCCGACACCGGACGGCCTCTTCTCGATCCAGAACATGCAGGTCGATCCCCCCTGGAACGTGCCGAACTCAGACTGGGCCGGCGACCTTGCCGGAACCACCGTTCCCGGTGGGGCGCCGGATAACCCCCTTAGGGCCCGTTGGCTCGGTGTGTCCGGGGCGGTCGGAATCCACGGGACGAGCTCGATCTACTCCCTCGGCTCCGCAGCCTCGCACGGCTGCATCCGCATGTCTGAATCCGACGTGATCGCCCTCTACGACCAGGTCGATGTCGGAACGCCGATCTACATCGGCTGAATCGGCACCCGCAGGGGTTGGAGACCCTGGCTGGGAAGGAGTGATCGAGCTCCACCGACGAGACCTGGCTGCTACCGGGTCGTCCGAGCGCACGGTAGAGGCCTACGGTCGGGATCTTCGTGAGTTTGCAGGGTGGGTCGGGGGACGCGGACTTGCCCCGGAAGGGGTCACCCACCGCGAGGTGCGCCTGTTCGCTGCCTCGTTGACCCAGGCTGGCCGCTCTCCGGCAACCGTCGCAAGGAAGCTCGCCTCGGTCAGGAGCCTCTACGCCTTCCTGGTCAGGACTGGCCGGGTTTCCCAGAATCCGGCCGACCTGGTCTCGGCACCGAAGGCCGGCCGAAAGCTGCCCAAGGTCCTGACGGTCCTACAGGTGGAGGAAGTCCTGGGCGCGGTCCCGGCCGCGACTCCGATCGAGCTCCGCGATCAGGCGATGCTCGAGCTCGCCTACTCGTCCGGGCTGAGGAGCGCCGAGCTGGTCGATCTCGACCTCGCCTCGCTCGACTCAGCCGGTGGACGGGTCAAGGTGATCGGGAAGGGGTCCCGACACCGGATCGTGCCGGTGGGTGATCCCGCTATGGAGGCACTCGATCGCTACCTCGAGGTGGGCAGGCAGCATCTCGTGGTCGATCCGGAGGAGCGGGCCCTGTTCATTTCGAAGAACGGTCGCCGGCTCTCGACGTCGGATGTCTCCCGGCGATTGGCGGTAAGGGTTCGCAGTGCAGCTTCGGCCGGTGGTATCTCCCCGCATACCCTCCGACACTCCTTCGCGACCCATCTTCTGGAAGGCGGGGCCGACCTCCGGACGATCCAGGAACTGCTCGGGCACTCCTCGATCTCGACCACCCAGGTCTACACCCACCTGGATGCGGCCCGGCTCAGGGACGTCTACGCCGAGAGCCACCCCCGGGCCTGACGGCCGACCGTCGCGGATAACCTTCGAGTGGTGCCGAGGTTCAAGGTCAACGTCGATGGGGGAGCCAGGGGGAATCCCGGCCCCGCAGCGATCGGGGTAGTAATCCGCCAGGGCGACGAGGTGATCGCCGACCTCTCCGAGCGGATCGGTGAGGCGACCAACAACGTCGCCGAGTACCGCGCCCTGATCGCCGGAATCGCCCACGCAGCGGAGCTCGGGGCGACCGCGATCGACCTGGTCGGCGATTCCGAGTTAGTGGTCAAGCAGGTTCGCGGTGAGTACAAGGTGAAGAACGCCGGGATCAAGCCTCTCCATGCGGAGGTCCTCGCCGCCCTCGAGCCGTTCGACGAGTGGACGATCGAACACGTAAGGCGCGAGGAGAACGCCGAGGCCGACGCCCTCGTGAACCAAGCGCTCGACGCAGGGGGGACTGCTCCGTGAGTGAGCCCGGGTCCGAGCAGGACCTCCGACCGATCGACCCGGGCGCGAGGATTGGCCACGTCCACCTGAAGGTCTCCGACCTCGCCCGGTCGCTCGATTTCTACTGCGGGATCCTCGGCTTCGAACTGATGGCGACCCATGGCTCCGAGGCAGCCTTCATCGGGGCCGGGGGCTACCACCACCACATCGGCCTGAACACCTGGGAGTCGGCCGGTGGAAGCCCGCCCCCGCCGGGTACGACAGGGCTCTTCCATCTGGCAATCCTCTACCCGGATCGGGCCAGTCTCGGCGACGCGCTTTCTCGCCTGGAGCGTGCCGGCTGGCCGCTCACCGGGGCATCCGACCACGGGGTCTCCGAGGCCCTCTACACCCAGGACCCTGACATGAATGGAGTCGAGCTCTACAGGGACCTTCCAGAGGAGGAGTGGCCCCGGGAGGAGGACGGCTCCCTGATCATCTACACGAGGCCTCTCGACCTCGCACCGATCCGTTCGGCTGCAGGCGGTTAGGCAGGGGCATACCGGCGGCGGCTTCTCCTGTCGCCGGAGGGCTGGCAGGCCCGAGGCAGGGTTGAAGATCCTTGATCAGCACTGAGCACGAAGCGCACTTCTGTGCCCACTGCTTCTTGTAGTTTGCGCCGCCTTGTGAGTGGTGGCACCCGATCGAGGAGAGTCCCGGCAGGTAGCACCCTTCGCCGTGGTTTACCGGTTACCGGCGCCGTCTTGGGCACCGCAGTCCTGGCGGTCCTCTCCGGTTGCAGTAGCTCCTCTGAAGGGGACGGAGGCTCCTCCGGTTCCAAGCCCCAGCGCTTGGCGAATGTGAAACCGAGCTACGACACCTCGTGTCCAGAAAGGAAGTGGACCCGGACCATCAGGGGCTCGGTGTTCAACGCAGTCCCCCGCTCCTACAGCATGCGACTCTCGGTGCCTCAGGACTCGTACGACTGTTTCGACTGGTCGGGAGTCTCCACCCCCGGCAGGGCGTTCGACGGCAAGTCGATATCGCGCGGTTACCCCGAGCCCTTCAGGCTGGAGGCTGACCTCCGCCCGTACCCTTACACGCCCGGTGGTGGCGGCCCGTGGACCATGAAGGTTTCAATGAGTCCCAACAGGCTCGGACAGGCATCGAACCGATTTGAGTCCTTGAACGGATTCGCCTGGTGCTGTGATCCGGAGGCTCGTCGGCTGCCGACGACCGACTGGGAGAATTCCTCGGTCCACTACGTATCGGTCGGCGACAGCGACAGAAGGATTCGCGAGGACTCCAGCGCCGAGGCCGTGAAGGATGCCTGCTCGAAGGATCCCCGGGCGTTTGGATTGGGCGTCTACAAGGGCAAGCTCAGTTGGTTCTTCTGCTACGACGCAGATCTCTGACCGCCCACCAACTGGCCACCCGTGCCGGTTCGAGGCTCGAGCGAGAGCACGTTTCCTCACCCGCTTCCCGGAAGGTCAAGCAGTAGAGTGGGTCTGGTGCGGCTGTAGCTCAGCTGGCTAGAGCGTCTGCTTGCCATGCAGAAGGTCGTGGGTTCGAATCCCATCAGCCGCTTGCCTGACCGGGCCGGGGTGCCGCAGGTCAAGCCCGGCGCCTTGGCGGAGTGGCTACGCAGCGGCCTGCAAAGCCGTTTACACCGGTTCGATTCCGGTAGGCGCCTCTCTCCAGGCGGGCGCCGTCGATACTGGCTCTCTCAGATAGAGCCGGAGGAGATCAACAGCGCCACAAGGGAGATCGGCAGTCCGAAGTCCCAGATCAGGATCAATGTGTTGTTCGGCGCGTAGTTTCCGTCCCTGACGATCTCGATCAAGTGGTTTACCCCGGCGAAGAAGAGGAAAGTGATGGTGGGGAGGGAAACCGCGATCCAGGCCTCCTTGCCATGGTGGATGGCATAGAGGCAGGCGATCCCCAGCCCGAGCGAAGCAAAGCCGATCTCGTACTGAAAGCCGTTGGTCACCCAGCCGATCGACTCCGCCATCTTCTTCGCGAGGACGGTGTGCATGAAGGAGGAGACGAGGAAGATGATCCCGGCGAAGAAGAGCATCCAGTGAAGCGCGTTCACGTCCCACGCCGTTCCGGCACTCGAAGCCGGAGCTTCGGTGTTGGTCAGGGCGAGGATCCAGGCGACCACGAAGGTCGCGGGGACCATCAGGCCCATCGCCGCCCCTCCGGCCTTTTTCCCCTTGTCCTCGACCCCCTCGATGGCGCGAGACTACACCTTCTGATGGCATCTGTCAGGGGCTGCCCCTTCCCGCGTCCGACCCAACTGTCGCCCGGGAGACGGTGCTAGCGTTGCCCAGGATGTCCCGCCACTGGAAAGCTCGATGCCGAGCCCTCGCCGTGCTGCTCCTCACTTCCGGCGCAGTGACCCTCCTTGGCGCCCCTCCGGGTCAGGCTGCCAAGAGGTGGGTGGTCGAGATCGACCAGGTGAGCGTGGGGGCGCCAGGCAATCCTTCGAACGCGATCGTCCCCTTCACCGACGCGATCTATCCGTCCTGCGCGGATGCCCCCTCGGGATCCTCCAACTGCCTGACGATCGGTTCGGTCCCCTACCGCTACCAGATAGGCGAGCTCGAGGTGACCGTGAGCCAGTGGGTCAAGTTCCTCAACACGATCGATCCGGGCGGTCGGAACCGATTCGATCTGTTCAGCCAGTTCCAGAAGCCGAACGCCTGGCCCCAGTACGGCCAGATCAGGCGGGTCGCGAAGGCGAAGGCCGGCAAGCATTACCTGATCGGCTCGGAGGCCTGGGCCGACAAGCCCTACGGCTTCGCCGACTTCCCCTCGGCGGCCCGCTTCGCCAACTCCCTCTTCAACGGCACCCTGCTCGCGAAGTCGGTCGCGACCGAGGCAGGATTCCAGGTGACCACCTACAGGGTCAGGCTCTCGCCGAATTCGACGAAGGGAATGTACGACCTGACTGATCGGAGGACCGAGAGGCTTCGCAAGCGGGGCTTCGTGGTGCCGAGCCAGAACGAGTGGATCAAGGCTGCCTACTACGACCCTTCGACGGAGAGCTACTGGAAATACCCGACCAACCCCGGCGTCTACGGGGATGGCAGCGCCACCGCCCCGACCCCGACCTCGCTCGAGTACTCGACCGGTGACGTGGTCAACCAGTCGGTGCAGCCGTTGGCCAGCTTTCGCCAAAGCGGCATTCCGGCCCCGACCTGGTGCCCCTCATACGCACAGGTATCGGGCGGCTGCTCGACCCAGAATCCCTTCGGCCTCGGTCCCGACGCCTATACGGAGGCCTACGTCGCCGGCCTGAGCTCCGTCGGCCAGGCGCTGACCCGGTCGCCCTGGGGCACCCTCGACCAGGGAGGGAACGCGGTCGAGTGGACGGATACCGTCACACCGCCGCCTGCGGGCATCGCCGGCAAGCGGGTCTGGCGACGGCTCCATGGAGGGGTCTCCAACGCACCCGCGTACCAGATGTGGCCCTCTGCGGTTGGCCTCCAACCCGAGGACAACATCTTCTACGACCACGTCTACCCCTGGATCGGATTCCGGATCGGGGTGATCGGGAACCTCACGGTCAGGGGCGGTAAGGGTCCGTCCGGCGCTCCTAGCTACGACACCTCCTGTCCGGAGAAGTGGAACACCTCCGCCGTCAGGGGTTCCGTGTTCAACGCGGTCCCACGCCCCGGGGCCTACTCCACCGACCTGCGGTTATCGGTGCCCCGGTCGTCATACGACTGCCCTGACTGGTCCGGAGTCTCGACCCCCGGCAGAGCGTTCGACGGTCTGCGGATCCCGGCGGGCGCCCCCCAGCCGTTCAGGCTGGAAGTCAACAACCCTCCGAACCACCCCCGTTGGTCCATGGACGTGTCGGTGTGGCAGGGGTCGCAGCGAATTAGTGGGTCCACCACCTTTGACATGAGAAACAAATACTCCCCCTGGCCAGCCTCGCGGAGTTCGGTCCAAAGGACCGACTGGGGAGATGACTGGGTCAACTACTACTCGTTCGGCGACCCAGACCGTGTGTTCCAGGACTCGGACGCCGCTGAAGTGATTGACATCTGTGAGAAGGATCCCAGGGCGTTTGGATTGGGCGTCTACAAGAGCCGCCCGAGCTGGTTCTTCTGTTATTCGTGACCGGCGGGGCAGTAGCCCTGCGCTTGGGAAAACGGACCGCTCTTTTCTCGCCTCGCAAGGGGTGAGCGGTAGCGACTCCGGGATGCGACTCGAGCCCAGCTGTTAGAGCGCCAGCTCGACACGCTGGAGATCACCGGTTCGAGCCCAGTTGTGCCCGTCCTCTTCCGGGTGCGGCGGCACCTCGGATTCGACCGTCGAGCGCTCGGCGTCTGTTCAGTGGCGGCCCGTTGCTAGGCTGCCTCGCCCCGGGCGCATAGCTCAGTTGGTAGAGCGCCAGCTCGACACGCTGGAGGTCACTGGTTCGAGCCCAGTTGCGCCCATCAGGAGAGGAACCCGAGGATCACGCATCCCTGGTGCCGCCGCCGTATGCTCGGCCAGATGCCCCGGGTAACCGAGTCGGCCGAATCGAAGGGGGGCGATCGGAGCCCGGTCCCCTACCCGTCAGGGACCGCGGCCTTCGATCGGGTCGTCTTCTTCACCGATGCGATCTTCGCGATCTCGATAACCCTGGCGGCGGTCACGATCGGGATACCCGAGGTGAAGGGCCCGGTCACCGATGCCTCCCTCTGGCAGGCCCTCGCCGACAAGGGGAAGAACTTCCTGGCCTTTGCCTTCACCTTCGTCTGGGTCGCTTTCTACTGGCGGGCGAACCACAGGTTCACGACCAGGCTCGCCGGGATCGACGGCCGCTACATCGGGTCCCTGCTCCTCTACCTGGCCTTCATCGCGCTCCTGCCCGTCGCCACCGGGACGCTCGGGGAGTACGCCAACGCAGTCGCCCTGACACTGTTCCTGGTCGCGGTCTCGATCATCAGCTCGCTCGAGGTCGTCCTTCTCACCGTGGCCTGGAAGGATCGATTGCTCCGGGACGAGCCGAACCGGGTCGCATACCGGAAGGAGGCGGTCTCCTCGCTCGTTCCGGTGGCGATCGCCCTGCTCTCGATCCCGGTCGCCTTCCTCTCGGTCCCGGTGGCGTTCCTCTTCATGGGTGTCGGATCGGTCGGGCTCGGGACGATCGTCGCCAGGGTCCTGCCCGACGGCTGATCGGGATTACCAGCGGGTCAGCTGCCCCAGCGAGCCCAGCGGGCCTTCTCCCGAAGGAGCGCCCGCCGCTTGGCGGCGGCACAGGGGGCCTTCTGCCTCCCGACGCTTACCGACCGGATGCGGGGGCACTCCCGGGTCGCGAGCTTCCGGATTGCCGTGCCTGAGATGTGCCAGCCGGGAGTCGTTCCGTTCAGCTCCCAGACCCCGCCCATCACGTCACCGACTCCGAAGAAGTCGACCGCGACCAGGTTGGGCAGACGGCCGCGGACCTCCCGGCAGGCACGAGCCCTCGCGACGATCGCATCGCTCGCGTTGACGACCGGGGCATCGGCAGGGCGGGGAAGGCCGACCGCGCTCGAGACCCAGTGGTTCATCAGGAACATCGCACCGGCCGCGGGCCCCCTGTTCGCCCTGCAGCTGGTCGCGAGCTCCGGGGGCGCGGTCAACTGGCTGACCGAGGTGAAGCTGTAGGGGGTTTCGATCAGGGCCTTTTCGTAAGCCAGGTGGTACCAGGGGACCGTCCCTGCGTCGAACTCGGCCAGCATCACCACTCGCTGGTTACGGGCGATCATCCGGGACAGCGAGGGGAGGGACTCGATCGGCCCCCGGTACAGGTATCTGTCCAGCCCGCTCCCCTCGACCGAGCGGGCGAAGTCGTTCGGGGTGATCGAATCCTGGTTGACGAAGATCAGTACCTCCCGCGGGTTTCGCTTGAGGAAGTCCGCCACCTTGGCGAGTTCCGGAACGAGTGGGGAGGCCCCCCAGGGACAGATCGAGTGGCAGAGGTAGGTCGCGACCCCGGGGGCGCTGCTCTGGTCGGTCGGCACGTTCTCGACCGTGCCATTCGGCCTCTTGCGCCCGTAATAGGTATCGATGAGGAATCCCCGGACGCCCCGTTGGAGCTGCGAAGGGATGTCGAACTTCTGGTTCGGACCGACCCAGCCCAAATCGGATGCCGACATCGAGTTGTGGGTCGCGGCGACGACCGTTTGGCCGAGGGTCTTACGGCAGAGGTCGCTCGAGCCGTTGCATGGTCGCGGCGTGTCGGCCCGGGCCCCCGTGATCGGACCGGCCGCTACCACCGCAAGCAGTGCCAGGACGGCCAGGGCGACCCCCGAGAGCAGGTGGATGCGCACCGCGTCCGCGTCGGCCAGCGGTTTCACCTAACAGTCCACCCCTTCATCGTCGAGCAGGGCTACGACCCTCGCCGGTGCCGCGCTGGCCCCGACGATCGGCAGCGGCAGGCAGGAGACGGTGAATCCGGCTGGAGGGAGCTTGTCGAGGTTGACCATTCGTTCTATCTGAGAGTAGGGGAGGCCGGCCTGATGGGCTTCCCAGAAAACACCTTCCTCGCCGGTCCGTTTCGCTTCTTCTGCCTGCATCCAGAGGGGGCGATCCCACCCCCAGGCGTCGATTCCCATCACACGGACGCCGCGATCGAACATCCACCGGGTCGCCTCGGCCGTGACCCCCGGGCCGTGTGCCATGTACTCCGGGGAGTCGATCCAGCGGTCGCACCCGGTCCGGATAAGGACGATCTCGAGCGGGGAGAGCTCGTGTCCGATCTTGCCCAGTGCCGCTTCTATGTCGTTCCCGGTCACAACCTCCCCGTCCTCGCGACCAGTGAAGTCGAGTACGACCCCTGGCTGGATGAACCACTCGAGCGGGAGCGTCTCGATCGTCGCCGCCCGCTCCCCGCCGATCTCGGAATTGTAATGCCAGGGGGCGTCGACGTGGGTCGAGTTATGGGTCCCGAACCGGGTGAAGAACTCGTTGGCCCAGCCTTCGCCGGCCCGAAGCAACTCGGGCCCTACCCCGAAGAGTTCCTCGATGACCCTTGCGCCATCATCGTGGTCCTGGAAATCGATCTCCGTTCGGAGTACTTCAGGCGTCCCCTCGGGGCTCGGGACGATCGGGGCGGACAGGTCGATTACCTCCACCAGTCGACTATACGGCCCCATGCCGCCCCTACGGTTCAGCAATAGGATCGCGGATATGGACACGATCCCAGCCGGGCTGACACCGGTGATCCGTACCGGACTCAAGGCGACGCTCTCCCTGCCGGGTCCGGTCCTCGCGAAGATGACCGATGAGCTCCCCGAAGGGGCCGACCTGCTCACCCCCGACCAGCGGTTCCTCGCGTCTTTCCTCGGAAAGGCCGGGGCCGAGAGCGTCGAGGGCGTGAGCATCGAGCTACAGCGGGAGCAGACCGATGGTTCCGCAGCGATCGTTGCGGCCCGCCCGGTCACCGCCGGCCTGACGGTCACTGAGCACGAGGTCGAAGGGGCCGAGGTCCCCTTGAGGATGAGGCTCTATCGCCCGGAAGGGGCAGGCGGGGCAAATGGTGCACTCTTGGTCTGGTTCCACGGTGGCGGCTGGGTGGTCGGTTCGATCGCCTCCCACGACAACTCGCTCCGCAGGCTGGCGGCCGAGTCGGGTGTCGCGATCGCCTCGGTTGACTACCGGCTGGCACCGGAACACCCCTGGCCGGCCGCCCCGGACGACTGTCTCGCGGCCTGGCGGGACATAAGGGCTCGCGCGGCCGAGTTCGGTGCCGATCCCGAGCGAATGATGGTCGGTGGCGACAGTGCCGGGGGCAACCTCGCCGCTGTGCTCTGCCTCGAGCTCAACTGGGCCGATGATTCGATGCCGCTGGCGGCGATCCTGATCTATCCCGTCACCGACCTCGCAGGCAGGACGGCCTCCTACCACCAGTTCTCGACCGGCTTCTTCCTCTCCGAGGAGAAGATGGACTTCTACCGCGATTGCTATCTGCCGGGCGGCTCCGACAGGTCCGACCCCCGGGTCTCGCCCCTCCGGGCAAAGCTGCTCAGGGGCCTTCCGCCTACCTATGTCGCGACAGCGGCTGCCGATCCCCTCCGGGACGAGGGCGAGGCGTTCGCCGCGAGGCTCGGCGAGGAGGGGGTGGAGGTCGAACTGGAGCGCTTCCCGGCGATCCACGGGTGGTTCAACATGACGGTGTCACCGACCTCGCGGGACTCCCTTGGGGCGGTCGCGGCCAAGGTTGCGGCGCTCTCCGCCCGCCCGGCAGCGGCCCTCTGAGCCGCCGGCGGTCGGGGAGACCGGCAGGGCACCCAATACGATTGCCGAGGGGGCGAACCTCCTCGAACGATGCCCGGAGAAGGTGAACAGCAGATATCCGTCGTCCTCCCGGACGGCACTGAACTTGCGCTCCGGCCCGGTGCGACCGGGCTGGATGCTGCCGAGGCGATCGGCCCCGGCCTCGCCCGCGCTGCCCTGGCGATCAGGGTGTCCGGGGAGACGAAGGACCTCTCGACCGTACTCGAGGATGGGGACCAGATCGAGATCGTCACCGACCGCGACCCCGAGGCCCTCGACCTGATTCGCCACGACGCGGCCCATGTGATGGCAACCGCGGTCCAGGAGCTATACCCGGGAACCCAGGTCACGATCGGCCCGGCAATCGAAGGCGGCTTCTACTACGACTTCGAGTTCCCCGAGGACGTGACGATCACCGACGCCGACCTGCCGGCGATCGAAGAGGCGATGCGCAGTCACATCAAGGCAGGCGAAGCTTTCTCTCGCCGGGACGTACCGGTCTCCGAGGCGCTCGAGATCTTCGAAGGACAGGGCGAGCAGTACAAGGTCGAGCTGATCGAGGATCTGGTCGCTAACGAGGGTGTCGAGTCGGTCTCGCTCTACCGGAACGGTCCTTTCGAGGACCTCTGTCGGGGGCCCCACGGCCCCTCGACCGACCGGATAAAGGCCGTCCAGCTCGAGTCGGTCGCGGGCGCCTATTGGCGGGGCGACGAAAACCGCCAGATGCTTACCCGGATCTACGGAACGGCCTTTTTCTCGAAGTCCGATCTCGAGGCACACCTCGAGGCAGTCGAGGAGGCCCGTGCCAGGGACCACCGCAGGCTCGGTCCGGAGCTCGGCCTCTTCATGTTCAGCCCCGTCGCCCCGGGAATGCCTTTCTGGCTGCCGAACGGGACCGTCCTCCTCCGCCTGATCGAAGCCCAGGTCCAGGAACAGCTGGATCGGCGGGGCTACCGGGAGATCGCGACCCCGGAGGTAATGGATGAGTCGCTCTGGAAGAAGTCGGGTCACTGGGAGAATTACGAAGACGCGATGTACTTCGTCGAGGTAGACGAACGCCGGTTCGCACTGCGCCCGATGAACTGCCCCGGGGCCTGTCTCGTCTTCGGCTCGGAGCGCCACTCCTATCGGGAGCTCCCCCTCCGGCTCGCCGAGTTCGGTCGGGTGACCAGGAATGAGCGTGAAGGGGTGCTCCACGGACTTCTCAGGGTCCGCTCGTTCACCCAGGACGATGCGCACGTGTTCTGTACCGAGGAACAGATCGAGGCCGAGGTGACCGATATCTGCCAGGCGATCGATGAGCTCTACTCGACGTTCGGCTTCGATCAGGTCGAGGTGGAGCTCTCGACCAGACCAGAGAAGTCGATGGGCACCGACGAACAGTGGGAGAAGGCCGAGGCGATGCTCGCCAGCGCACTCGATCGCCAGGGGCGTGAGTACAAGGTCAATCCCGGGGATGGCGCCTTCTACGGTCCGAAGATCGATTTCCACGTGACCGATGCCCTCGGGCGCTCGTGGCAGCTCGGTACCTGCCAGCTCGACTTCCAGATGCCGGAGCGATTCGACCTCTCCTACACCGATGCGAACGACGAGCAGGTACGCCCGGTGATGATCCACCGGGCCCTGCTGGGTTCGATGGAGCGTTTCGCCGGGATCCTGGTCGAGCATTACGCCGGTCGGTTCCCGGTCTGGCTCGCCCCGGTCCAGGCGATCCTGCTGCCGGTGTCGGATCGCCAGAACGGCTACGCCGCAGAGGTCGAAGCGGAGTTGCGGGAGAAGGGGGTCAGGGTGGTCACCGACTCTCGCTCGGAATCGGTGGGCCGGAAGATCAGGGACGCCGAACTCGGTCGCTATCCATTCATGCTCGTGGTAGGGGAGCGGGAGGAGGAGGCCGGCCAGGTCGCGGTCCGCTCCCACGAGAAGGGCGAGATCGGATCGATGGCCCTCGACGATTTCTGTATGCTCACCGCCAGTTGAACTGCTTAACCAGCCATACGAGGCCCTGGGGATCGTTCCGTGCGTCCCGACCGGCCCCCTCCCTCGCTTGATTTCCCCACAGGTTTCCTGAAGTGGCGCTGCCCCGCAGGTTCGACCGGCGTCCCCCGGATCGGGACAACACGCGGATCAATGAGCGGATCCGGGTGCCCGAGGTACGACTGATCGGAGCCGACGGCGAACAGGTCGGAATCGTCGAGACCGAGAAGGCGATGGAGATGGCCCGCGACGCCGACCTCGATCTGGTCGAGGTTGCCGCCGGGGCGAAGCCGCCCGTCGCCCGGCTGCTCGACTACTCGAAGTACAAGTACGAGCAGGAGCAGAAGGAGAAGGCCGCCCGGAAGCACCAGACGCAGGTGAATGTCAGGGAGATAAAGCTCCGACCGAAGATCGCCGACAACGACTACCGGACCAAGCGGGGGCACGTCGAGCGCTTCCTGCGCCAGGGCGACAAGGTGAAGGTGACGATCATGTTCCGCGGCCGGGAGCAGGCCCACCCGCAGCGCGGGCGTGATCTTCTGGACCGTCTGGTCGAGGATCTCGAGGACCTGGCCGAGGTCGAGAGTGCGCCGCTTCAGGAGGGCCGAAACATGAGCATGCTGGTCGGCCCATCGAAGGAGGCCCTTCGCCAGGCCCGCGCCGACTCCCCGTCGGATGGCACGGAGGATGAAGGCCCGTCCGATGGCGGGGCACCAGCGACCGAAGCGGTCGCCGAGGATGCCCCGGACGAAGCGGCTGCCGGCTAGCCTTCGGCTAGCACCTCGGCGGCACGAAGACCGGCACGCCCGTCCCAGAGCGGGGGCGGACCCGACCCCTCGCTGCCAGAGGAGCTCAGGAGGCCTGGAATCTGGAGGATCTTTCCGGGGTCGAGCCCGAGCAGGGTGTTGGTGCCCTGTTCGACCGTCACCGGCCGCTCGGTGTTGTCCCGGAGGGTGAAGCAGGGGATACCCAGATAGGTGGTCTCCTCCTGGATGCCGCCCGAGTCGGTCAGCACCGCGGCGGCATCTGCCTCGAGCGAAAGGAAGTCGAGGTAGCCGATCGGCTCGGTCAGCAAGACGCCCTCGGGCTCGGCACCCGATTCCGCGATCATCGCCCGGGTCCTCGGGTGGACCGGGAAGACCACGGGCAGCTCCCTGGCCACGGAGTCGAGGGCCTCGATGGCCTCGCCGAGCAGGGGACCGTCGACCAGGGCCGGGCGATGCAGGGTCACCAGCAGGAAGTTACCCGGCTCGAGACCGAGGGAGTCTGCCTTGCCGATGGCCCGAAAGCGATCCTCCAGACGGACCAGGGTGTCAATCATCGTATTGCCGACCAGGTGGACCCAGTTCCGATCGATCCCTTCATCTGCGAGGTTCCGATCGGCATCCTCGGAGTGGGTGAACAGGACTTCGGCCAGGTGATCGGTAAGGATTCGGTTGAGCTCCTCCGGCATCGTCCGGTCGCCGCTCCTCAGGCCGGATTCGACGTGGCCCACCGGAATTCCCATCTTCGATGCGGTGAGGGCCGCTGCGACGGTCGAGTTGACGTCCCCGGGGACGAGGACCAGGTCCGGTGCCTCGGACTCGAGAACCGGCTCGAGGCGCTCCATGACCCTGGCCGTCTGGATCGCGTGGCTTCCCGACCCGACCTCGAGGGTGTAGTCCGGCTGCGGCATTCCGAGCTCCTCGAAGAAGACCTCGGACATCATCTTGTCGTAGTGCTGGCCGGTGTGGACGATTACCTGCCGGGCACCGGGGAGTACCTCGGCGATCCCCTCGACCACCGGGGCCATCTTGATGAAGTTCGGTCTGGTGCCCAGGACGTGCAGCACTTTCGATGGTGGCATCGGTCAGGCAGGGTATCCCCAGAGTGCGGAGGCTCCCTTGCCCCGGACACCACCCGGGCACCGCGATTTCCGATTCTGATTAGATGAACGGCCCATGCCGAAGATGAAGACCCACTCAGGCGCCAAGAAGCGCTTTCGCAAGACCGCGAAGGGAAAGCTGCGCGGCAGGCGGGCTTTTTCCAGCCACATCCTCGAGAAGAAGTCGCCCAAGCGCAAGCGCAGGATGGCCCGCCCGGTGGAGATCAAACGGCCCGACCGGCGCCGGGTCAGAAAGATGCTCGGAGGCTGAGTCATGCCACGGGTAAAGCGTTCGGTGAACGCCCGCAAGAAGCGCCGCAAGGCACTCGCGCAGGCCAAGGGCTACCACGGCCGCAGGAACAGCTCCTACAAGCTGGCCAAGGAACAGCTGATGCGCTCCGGTGCATACGCCTACCGGGACAGGCGGGTCCGGAAGCGGGATTTCCGGCGGCTCTGGATCACCAGGATCAACGCTGCGGCTCGGGCCGAGGGTATGAAGTACTCGCAGCTGATGAACGGGCTAAGCGCGGCCGGTGTCGAGGTCAACAGGAAGATGCTCGCCGATATCGCGGTCAACGACCCGGAGGGGTTTCGGCGATTCGTGGAGCTTGCCCGGGAGGGTGCCTCCGGCTGACCAAAGCCGGCACCCAGGGAGCCCGGGCGGTACCGCGGAGGCGGGCCGCCCTTTTTATTGCCGGCTCCCGAGTGCTGAGGGGATGGAGATGATCACCAGTTCCGACAACAAGAGACTGAAGTTGGTCGCCAAGCTGAGGCGCCGGAAGACCCGCGAGAGGGAAGGCCTCTTCCTGAGCGAGGGAGAAGATCTGCTGGAGGCGGGGTTGACTGCCGGATGGTCACCGGAGTTCGCACTGGTTGCCGCAGGTTCCGGGCTCGAGGGGGATCAGGTGGAGCCGGCCCTCCTCGATTCAGCCTCCTCACTTGGGTCCGGGACCAGGGCCCTCGCCGCCTGGCCAATCCGGTGGTCGGAGGTGGAAGGGGGAACCTGTCTCTTCCTCTCGGGCCTCTCCGACCCCGGCAATACCGGCTCGATCATCCGAACGGCCGATGTCCTGCTGGAGGCGACGGTGGTGATCGGGCCGGGCGGTGCCGACCCCTTCTCGCCGGCGGCGGTGAGGGCCAGCATGGGGGCGATCTTCAGCCAGCCGGTCGCCCGGGGCGAGGTAGGGGTAACTCCGACCCCCCGAATCGGTCTGGTCGCCGAAGGGGGGTCCGATCCCCGGCCGCAGCCGGGTCCGGTGACACTCTGTCTGGGCTCGGAGAGGGAAGGGCTGGAGCCCGGAGTCTTGAATCAATGTGATGAAAGGTGGACCATCCCGATGCGAGGCGGAGCAGCCGGCTCGCTGAACGTTGCCGCCGCAGCCGCGATCGCCTGTGATCGGCTGAGGACCGTCTCGGTCCCGGCGAAGGGGGCAGGAGGAGGAATCGGTTGAGCGTCGAGCGAACAGCGGAGATCGAGGAGGAGGCTGCTGCGGCCATCGGTCGCGCCAACGACGCAACCGAACTCGAGGATGCCCGGGTGAGGTTCCTCGGACGAAAGGCCGAGTTGACCGGGATCCTGCGGGGTATCTCCGAGCTCGACCCGTCGGAGCGAGGCGAGGTCGGTTCGGCCGCGAACCGCGTCAGGGAGGCGATCGAAGGCCTTGTCGCTGCGCGAGCTGCCGAACTCGAACGGGAGGAGTTGGGACGCTCCCTCGAGGCCGATCGACTCGACGTCACCCTGCCCGGCAGCCCGCCGCGGCCGGTGGGTCACCTCCATCCGGTGACCAGGACGCGCCGGCTGATCGAGGATGTTCTGGTCGGACTCGGATACCGGGTGGTCGAAGGTCCCGAAGTCGAGCACGACTACTACAACTTCACGGCCCTGAACCACCCCGAGGGCCACCCGGCCCGAATGCTCCAGGACACCTTCTACGTCGAGCCTTCAGAAGACCTCGATGCCTCCTGCGGCAGCGGACCGATGGACGTCCTGCTCCGGACTCACACCTCGCCGATGCAGGTCAGGGCCATGGAGGATTCGCCGCCACCCCTCTTCGTGATCGTCCCGGGGAAGACCTACCGTCGGGACTCCGATGCGACCCACAGTCCGATGTTCCACCAGGTCGAGGGGCTCGCCGTCGGGGAGGGCCTGACGCTCGCCGACCTGAAGGGGACCCTGCTGGAGCTACTGCGCGCACTGTTCGGCCCCGATCGCCAGGTCCGCATGCGCCCCCACTTCTTTCCGTTCACCGAGCCCTCGGTCGAATTCGACGTCTCCTGTTTTCGGTGTGGTGGACAGGGCGACCTCGATGGAGCGGGGCGGTGTGGCCTCTGCAAGGGAATCGGCTGGATCGAACTCGGCGGGGCCGGCATGGTCGACCCGAACGTCTTCGGGTTCGTTGCGGAACACGGCTACGACCCCGACTCGATCACCGGCTTCGCCTTCGGGTTCGGGGTCGAGCGGATCGCGATGCTGCGGCACGGAATGGGTGACCTCAGGTTCCTGTTCGAGAACGACATCAGGATGCTGGAGCAGTTCTCGTGAAGGTCCCGATCTCATGGCTGGTCGAGTACTGCGACCCCGGGCTCGACCCCGAGGACCTCGCTCGTCGGCTTGCGATGACCGGAACCGAGGTCGAGCGAGTCGCCGGAAGGGCGAGCGGGGACCCCTCTCGGTTCGTGATCGGGAAGACCCTCGAGGTAGGCCCCCATCCAGATGCCGATCGGCTGAGCGTCTGCGAAGTCGACGACGGTCACGGCACCCGGACGATCGTCTGCGGCGCGCCCAACGTGGCCGCCGGTCAGACAGTCGTAGTGGCGCTTCCCGGCGCAGTCATGCCGAGCGGGCTGGAGATAGGTGAGGCGAAACTGCGGGGCGTCGTCTCGAGCGGGATGATCTGCTCTGAGGAAGAGCTGGGGTTGGGGGATGAGGACGACGGGATCCTCGTGCTAGGGGACGGCCCGGAACCCGGAACCGCGGCGGCCGACGTAGTCCCACTGGATGACCCGGTGCTGGAGCTCGAGGTAACGCCGAATCGTCCTGACTGCCTCTCGATCTACGGCGTGGCAAGGGAGGTGCACGCGATCACCGGGGCCGAGCTCGCCGACCCACCCTGGGACGGCTGGACGGACCCGGATCCGGAGGAGGTCTCGGCTCTGGCGTCGGTCCGGATAGACGATCCCGGGCTCTGCCCCCGTTTCACCGCTCGGGTGTTCACCGGGGTCGAGGTAGGGGAGTCGCCCGCCTGGCTCAAGGACCGACTGGTATCGGCTGGCCAGCGCCCGATCAACAACGTGGTCGACGTGACCAACTACGTCATGCTCCTCACCGGCCAGCCGCTCCATGCCTTCGACCTCGATCGGGTTCCCGACGGTGAGCTGGTGGTCAGGGCTTCGAGGGAAGGGGAGAAGCTCGAAACCCTCGACGGGGTCGAACGGGAGCTGCCCGAAGGAACCGTCGTCGTCTGCGACCGCGATGGACCGACGGCGATAGCCGGGATAATGGGTGGGGCCTCATCGGAGGTGTCGAGCGGGACGAGCTCGGTCCTGCTGGAGGTCGCGACCTGGGATGGGCCCGGGATCCTCAGGTCCTCGAGGGAGCTGGGCCTTCGCTCCGAGGCATCCAACCGGTTCGAAAAGGGCCTCCACCCGGCACTCGCCTCGCGCGCCCAGGCAATTGCCTCCAGGCTTCTGGTCGAAGTCTGTGGCGGCGAGGCCGTCCCCGGCATGGTCGACGAGGGAACCGGGATTCCCGACGGGGCACCGATAAGGCTCGGATCGGGAAGTGCGGCTCGGGTCCTCGGAATGGAGATTCCACTCGCCGCTCAGGAGGAGTCCCTCGAGCGCCTCGGTTTCGTGGTCGAGGCGGGCGACGGTGGGCTGTCGGTCCGGGTACCGCCCGATCGGGCCTTCGATGTCACAAGGGAGATCGACCTGATCGAGGAGGTTGCCCGGATAACCGACCTTGACGCAGAGCTCCCGGCGACCCTGCCCGCCACATCCGGAGGAGGCCTCTCACGCGAGCAGGCGCTGAGGCGAACTGCCGAGGACGCCGTCGTCGCAGCCGGTTTCGATGAAGTCGTTTCATGGAGCTTCACCTCGGTGGACTCGATCACGGCCCTCGGTCTCGATCCTGCCGATGATCCCCGGGCCCGGCCGGTGACGATCTCGAATCCCCTCTCCGAAGAGCAGTCCGTCATGCGGACGACCGTGCTCACATCGCTGGCCGACGCAGCCTCCAGGAACCTCGCCCGGGGTGCCGGGGGCGTGCGCCTCTTCGAGGCCGGTCGGGTCTACCTTCCGGCGGGTGGGGAGGACGAGGCCGGGGGCAGGTTTCCGGGCGATCGTCCGGCTCCGGCACTCGAACCACTGATGATCGGGGCCCTGGCCTGCGGCGATCTGGTGCCGGGGGACTGGCGGGAAGACGGGGTGCCGGCAGACTTCTATTCGTTGAAGGGGGTCCTCGAGCAGGTGGCGGGCTCCATCGGCGTCTCGATCGAGGTCATCCCGGGGACGGAGCCTTTCCTGCATCCCGGCAAGGCCGGTCGAGTCACGGTCGGCGGTCAGGATCTCGGCTGGATCGGTGAGCTCCACCCGTCGGTTGCCCGGGCGCTTGGACTTGGCGCTGGAGTTGCCTTCGAAGTCGGACTCGAGCAGCTGGTCGCGGCCTCGCCGGCTGGCCAGGAGACCTTCGTCGACGTTCCGAATTTCCCGCCGGTCGAGCGTGACCTGGCGGTCGTTATCCCGGAGAGCCTCGGAGCCTCAGAGGTCGAAGCGACCCTGCGCCGGGCCGGGGGAGAGCTCCTCGAGGAGGTAGCCCTCTTCGACCGCTACACCGGCGATCAGGTCGGGGACGGTCTCTGTTCGCTTGCCTTCAGGCTCAGGTTCCGTGCCCTCGACCGGACCCTCTCCGACGAGCAGGTCGATCCCGCCTGGGGTGAAATCGTTGCGGCGGTCGAAGCGATCGGGGGGAGCATCCGTGGCTGAGCCGATCACCGAGCTGGTCGATTCCGGCGAAAGGCCTCGAGTTCTCGTGGCCGGCGCCACCGGGTACACCGGGGCGCTCGCGGCACGGCTGATTCAGGAGCACCCCGGACTCGAACTGGTGGCCGTGACGGCACGCTCCCAGGTCGGCGAGCGACTGGGCGACATCTACCCGAGGCATCCCGTCGCCCTCGAGATCGAGGAGCTCGACAGCCAGGTGATCGAGCGGGCCGATGCCGGACTCGTTGCCTACCCCCATGGCGCAGCAGCGCCGGTGGTTGCCGAGATGAGGGGCCTCGGACTCGTGGTGGTAGACCTGTCGGCCGACTTCCGCTTCCTCGAGCTGCCCGACTACGAAAAGACGTATGGGGACCACGGTGCTCCGGAGCTGCTCGACGGGGCGGTCTACGGGCTGCCTGAGCTCGATCGCAAGGCGGTCGCCGGAGCCGAGCTGGTTGCCAACCCTGGCTGCTATCCGACCGCGGCCCTGCTCGGACTGGCTCCTCTGGTCCGGGCCGGGCTTGCGGAGGACGTGGTGATCGATGCCAAGTCGGGCACCTCGGGAGCCGGGCGGGATGCCGGGGAGGCCCTTTCCTTCGTAAATGTGACCGAGAACGTACGGCCGTACAAGCCGGTCGGGCACCGTCACCGGCCCGAGATCATCGAACGGCTTTCGATCCTCTCGCCGGACGGGACGGCGCCGTCACTGTCCTTCGTGCCCCACCTGCTCCCAATCGACCAGGGTGAGCTCGTCTCGGCCTACGTGAAGACCGGGGAGGTCCTCTCCCAGGAAGAGCTCGACACCCTCTACCGGGATGCTTACGAGGACGAGCGCTTCGTAGACGTCGTCGACAGCCCGCCCGGGGTCCGCGATGTGAGGGAAACCAACCGGTGCCGAATCCAGGTGGTCGCCGGAGACGATCGAGTACTCGTCTTCTCGGCGATCGACAACCTCTGGAAGGGCGCTTCGAGCCAGGCAATCCAGAACCTCAACCTGATGCTCGACCTGCCCGAGGGCGAGGGCCTCGAATGACGCCTGCCGAATCCCTGACTCGGTTCCGCTGGGTGGAGTTCCCCGCCGGTACGAAGGCCACGTCCCCGGACCGACTCGCGGCGGGATTCGTCGCCGCCGGCCGGGCGGCGGGGATCAAGGGCGATGGTGCCCCCGACCTGGGCCTGGTCGCTTCATCGGGAGGGGCGACCTCGAGTGCGATCGTCCTGACGACGAATGCCGTGGCGGCAGCTCCGGTGAGGCTCTGCAGGGAGGCGCTCGAGGCCGAGCGGATCGGGGCCGTCGTCGTCACTTCGGGCAATGCGAATTGTGCAACCGGTGAGCGCGGGATGGAGGTAGCGGGGCAGGTACGGGACTCGGTTGCTGCCGAGCTGGCTCTGGAACCGGCAGAGGTCGCGATTGCCCAGACCGGGGTGATCGGGGTCCAGCTGGACCCCGAACCGGTGGTTGCTGCCGTTCCTGGTCTGACCGAGTGCCTCGACCCGGAGGGAGGTGGGGATTTCGCCGAGGCGATCCTGACCACGGATGCGGGCACCAAGTACCTGACCGTCACCTGCGATGGAGTCACCATGTCCGCGCAGGCAAAGGGGGCAGGGATGATCGAGCCCGGACTCGCCACGATGCTCTGCTTCGTGCAGACCGACGCCCTGGTGGAGGACCCGGAATCAGCTCTCGGCGAAGCGGTCGGAGGCTCCTTCAACCGGATCTCGGTCGACGGCCAGATGAGCACCAATGACACCGTCCTGCTGCAGGCGAGTGGAGCCTCGGGCTCGCCCCTTCCGGACGGG
>JBMSXD010000001.1:0-32726 GCA_049425265.1 Solirubrobacterales bacterium | reverse complement strand
ATGATCCTCGACCACTGCCAGGGAGCGGCAGCGGTCGTGCGCGGCTCGGGGAGCGGTCGGGCCGACGGGACGGCCGCGCTCGTACGCCAGCTGGTCGAGGAGGTCGAAGCCCCGTTGGTGGTCGATGCGGACGCCCTGAGCCTGTTGGGCGATGACCCGGGTCCGATTGCCACTCGGGCGCACCCGACGGTGATCACCCCCCATCCTGGCGAGATGGCCCTTCTGCTCGGCCGGGAGCCGGCAGCTGTCGAGGCCCAGAGACTCGGCTCGGCCGTCGAGGAGGCCGCCCGAACCGAGGCTGTCGTGGTGCTCAAAGGCGACGACTCGATCGTTGCCGGGTCCGGGGGAATCGCGATCGACGATCTCGAGGCTCCCGGTCTGGCAACTGCCGGCACGGGCGACGTCCTGGCGGGGGTCTGCGGCGCCTTCCTCGCACGGGGCCTTGATCCGTTCGACGCCGCCGCAGCAGCAGTCTTCGTCCATGCCAGGGCGGGCAGGATCGCTGCCGGAAGGGTTGGATCGACCGATGGCATGATCGCCTCGGATGTGGTCGAAGCGCTACCGGAGGCGATCGGGCCCCTGCCCTGAGCGGGTGGGGGACCGACTAGACTCGGGTTGATGCCTACCGTTGCGGAAATAATGGACGTGGATCCGCCCTCTGTGACTCCGGAAGAGGATGTCCGCAGGGTCCTCGAGGTCTTGCGTGAGCACGACCTCCCCGGGGTTCCCGTGGTCGACGGAGACCGGAAAGTAGTCGGGATCATCACCGAGTCCGACCTGGTGATCTCGGACGACGAGACCGACTTCCACCTTCCCCATTACGTCAACATCATGGGCGGGGTGGTCTTCCTCGAGTCGATGAAGCACTTCGAAGAGAGGGCACAGAAGGCGTTCGCCACGAGTGCGGCCGACCTGATGACCCCCGATCCACTGACGGTCGGACCTGACGAGGATGCAAGCGAGGCCGGTCGCCTCATCTCGAGCAAGCACCACAACCGACTCCCGGTCGTAGACGATGACGGCAAGCTCGTCGGGGTGGTGACCAGGGTCGACGTGCTGGCGGCCCTGACCGGCGGGTGAGCTCCCCCGGCGTCCGGGCGGTCGCCCGGATCGACCTCGACGCACTCCGTCGGAACCTGGAGGTGGTTCGTAGGTCCGTCGGCGATGGTGTCGGGATCTGCCCGGTGATCAAGGCCGATGCCTACGGGCACGGTATGTGGCTCTGTGGATCCGCCCTGGCCGAGGCCGGGGTGGATCGGTTCTGCGTCGCAACGGCAGACGAAGCCGTCGCGGCCCGGGAGGTCTCCAGCGAGGTTCCGGTGGTGGTCCTCGGTTCCCTGACCGGGTCCGAAGTCGAGGTCGCGATCGGTGCCGGGGCCGAGCTGCCGGTCTGGGAGGAGGACTTCATCGATCGGGTGGAACGGCTGACGGAGCGGGCACCGGGACCGATCAAGCTCCACCTCAAGTACGACTCGGGGATGGGTCGCCTGGGCTGTCGTGACCCCGAACGGGTCCTTCGGATGGCGGAGCGAATCGCGGCTGCCGATGGTCTGGAACTTGAAGCCGTCTGGACCCACTTCGCAACGGCCGACGATCGGTCGGACCCGTTCCTGGACGAGCAGCTCGAGAAGTTCCTCAGGGTCGTCGAGGCCGTACGGAGCGACCATCCGGGGACCCTTGCGCACGCGGCCAATAGTGCTGCGGTCTTTCGTGAGGCAGCTTCCCACCTGGACCTGGTTCGGCCAGGCGTTGCGCTCTACGGGATGGATCCGTTCGGAGGGGATCCGTCGGACCTCGGTCTGGAGCCGGTCCTCTCTCTCGTCTCCTGGGTCGGTTCGACCAGGACCCTCGCGGCGGGGGATTCGGTCGGCTATGGCCGGACCTGGATCGCCTCCGGCCCCTCCGAGGTGGCAACCGTCCCGATCGGCTACGGCGACGGGTACAGGCGAGGGCTTTCCGGGAGGGCCTCCGTCCTGGTCGGTGGTCACCGCCTGCCGGTCGCCGGAACGATCTCGATGGACAACGTCGCGGTCGACCTCGGGCCGCCCGGCGAGTCCGGGGTGGAGACAGGTGATCGGGTCGTACTGATCGGCCGCGATGGTGACGAGCGGATCCTCGCCGAAGACCTCGCCGGACTGCTCGACACGATCAACTACGAGGTGACCTGCGGTATTTCTGCCCGGGTACCGCGGGAGGCTGCCGGGTCCCGGTGATGGCGGCGGACGACGCGGTCGAGAGGCTGCTCTCCGCAGGCGCGGTGGCCCGGCTGCAGGAGGCGGTCGAGGCTGCCGGGGACGACGGAAGCGGCGCCTGGATCGTCGGAGGGGCGGTGAGGGACGCACTTCTCGGACATGAAGTAACCGACGTCGACCTGGTGGTATCCGGTGATCCCGAGATGCTCACTCGGGCAATCGCCGGACATCTTGACGGCATCGCCTTCGAGCTCTCGGACGAGTTCGACACCTGGCGTGCCCAAGGTCGTTCCCTCGACTGGCAGGTAGACGTGACCGCCCTGAGGGGTTCGACCATCGAGGCCGACCTGGAGCACCGGGACTTCACCGTTGGGTCGATCGCAGTCCCGATCGGAGGTGGTTCCCTGGTCGACCCCCTGGGGGGTCTCGGCGATATCCAGGACGGGGTGCTGAGGGCGGTGTCGGACCGAGCCCTGACCGACGATCCGCTGCGGGTGATGAGGGCAGCCCGTCTCTCCTCGCAGTTCGGCTGGGAGATCGACCCGGAAACCCTCGGCCTCGCCCGGGCCGCAGCCCCCCAGCTCGACTCCGTCGCGGGCGAGAGGGTCCTCTCGGAATTCCTCCTGCTGGTCGGATCCCGCGATCCGCTCCGTGGTGTCGATGCCCTGGACCGGGTGGGAGCCATGGCGGCCGTGCTGCCTGAACTCGCCGGGCTGAAGGGGGTGATCCAGGGTCCGAACCACCACCTCGACGTGTACGGACACACGATCGAGGTGCTGGAGGGCGTCTTGCGGATCGAGACCGAGCTCGACCGGTTCGTCGGCGATTCCGCAGCCCGGACCTCGGAACTCCTGTCGGAGCCACTCGCCGACGGGATCGACCGGGCGGTCGGCCTTCGGTTGGGGGCCCTCTTCCACGACTGTGCGAAACCGGAGACGAGGACAGAGCGGGACGGCTTCGTGGGCTTTCGCGGGCATGACGAGGTCGGGGCCTCGAAGGTCACCGAGATGTTCGCTCGCCTGAGGGGATCCCGGCGACTCGCCGGTCATGTAGCCGACCTGACCCGTCACCACCTGATCCTCGGATTCATGGC
Source organism: Solirubrobacterales bacterium (assembly GCA_049425265.1). GTDB lineage: Bacteria > Actinomycetota > Thermoleophilia > Solirubrobacterales > 70-9 > 67-14. The sequence goes on along the minus strand of JBMSXD010000001.1, from coordinate 29,441 downwards.
GGCCGGTGAACCCCCGACTCCGGACCAGATCTACCGGTACCTGAAGGAGACCTCGCCGGTCTCGGTCGACGTCACCCTGTTGACGGTCGCCGACAGGCTGGCGGCCCGCGGCACCGGTCCGGTTGCGAGCACCGAGATGGTCGAGGCCCACCTCGAACTCGCATCGCGGATGGTCGCCGAGGGACTCACCTGGCGGGAGAACGGACCTCCCCGCTTGCCGATCAGCGGTGATCAACTCGCCCGGGAGATCGGTATCGAGGAAGGACCGGAACTGGGACAGCTGATCGAGCGCCTGGAGGGCGCGGTCTGGACCGGCGAGGTCGAATCTGCAAGCGATGCTGTGGCCCTCGCCAGGGAGATAGTCCAGGACGGGTGAGTAGTAGCCTCGAACGAGATGGGCAAAGAAGAAAAAATCGAGATGGAGGGCGAGATCACCGAGGCCCTGCCGAACACCATGTTCAGGGTGCGCCTCGATAACGACCACGAGGTACTCGGCCACATCTCGGGAAAGATGCGCCGCCACTACATCCGGATCCTCCCCGGCGACCGGGTGAAGATCGAGCTTTCGCCCTATGACCTCACCAGGGGACGGATCACCTACCGCTACAAGTAGTCCCGCTGCCAGCAACCCGGCCGGGGATCAGGTGTTACCTCAGGAGAACATGCCTCTAAGCAGCCAGACAAGCGCCAAGTCATCCCACGGGGCGGCCGTCCGACTCCTGATCGCGCTCGGAATCGTCTTCGGGGTGATCGGACTCCACTTCGCTTCGACCATGCCGACCGATGCAGGTGCCAAGTCCGAGCGCCGGATCACCCTCGGCACCGGCCGGGAGGACCTCGAGCCGAACTGCGGGACCGACTTCAGCCGTGACTGCGTGGTCGAGGGGAAGGTGACCGCCTACCAGGTGAAGCGCTCCGACTCCTCCCGAAGCCTCCCCTTCGCCGTTCCGTGGACGGGCAAGATCGTCGCCTGGTCGATCTACCTCTCCAGGCCGACCAAGCGGGAGATCGACGATGCCGGCACGGTCCGCCCGGCCCAGGCGCCTTTCTTCAACGAACTGTTCGGCTCACCCTCCCAGGCCGGAATCTCGGTACTCAAGCGGGAGAAGAAGAAGTCCGGACCCCCGCAGTGGCGGATGGTTCGCCAGAGCCCGGTCGAGACGCTCAACCCCTACTTCGGCAGCAGGGTCCACTTCGCCCTCGACGAGCCGCTCAACGTGGTCGCCGGGCAGATGATCGGCCTGACGATCCCGACCTGGGCCCCGGCCCTCTGGAAGCCCCGGGCCTGCAACTTCAACTCGATCTCCGGCGTGCTCGATCCGGCAACCTGCGCCGAGGCAGAGGCCAACTACACCTGGAGGGCCAGCCGGGCCCCGGGCAAGTGCCGCCTGGGAGTCGATCCGGACACGGGCCAGCCGAATGCGGCCCTGGAGAGCTCCCGTCCGCAGCGCAAGGAGAACTCCGTTCGGAAGTACGCCTGTTACTACGGCTCGAATGCGTTGCTCTACACGGCGACCATCGTCGGCAGGAACTAATTCCCTTCGAACTTCGCCCCGGCTGCAGCGGCTCTAGGAGACGAGCCCGCAGAACTGGCACTCGGCCAGGTCCCGCGCAGTCAACTGGCGACAGCGCCTGCAGATCCTGAGGTTCAGGGGAGCCCGTGGCAGCCGGGAGGCAGTCGGGGCAAGGGGCAACACGACGGCCACCGGATCCAGTTCCTCCCCGGTCTGCTCATCCCGGTAGACGGTGTCGCCCTCGACGATGGCGAGCGACTCCCGCCCGGATGCGGGGGCCCTCAATCGGCATAGCTGTCCGTTGGTGATGCTTCCCATCGGTTCGGTTGGGGAGAATAGAGAGTGATGAGGATCCTGGTCTTCCACGGCTACCTGCTGCGCGGCACCGGGAGCAACATCTACAACGCCAACCTGGCCCGAGCCCTTGCCGGATTGGGCCACGAAGTCCACCTCTTCTGCCAGGATCGCGATGCGGCCGGCTTCGACTGGGTCGATGCAGTCGGCGACTGGGAGGCCGGTGAGCTGACAGTGACGACCTCGGGAGGAGGCGACGGACCGGGGTCTGTAACGGTCTACCGGCCCCCGATCGGGACGCTGCTTCCCGTCTACGTAGAGGATCGCTATGAGGGGTTCGATGCCAGGGCATTCCCGTCGCTCGAGGATCGGGAGATCGAGGCCTACGTCGAGGCCAACGTCCGCGCGGTGGGCGAAGTAGTCGAACGGGTGGGGGAGCCGGATGCAGCACTCGCCAACCACCTGGTAATGGGACCGGCGATCCTGGCCCGGGCCGGGATCACCTCGTTCGCCGTGAAGAACCACGGTTCCGACCTCGAATACACGATCCGGCCGAATCCGCGCTTCATCCCCTGGGCGCGGGAAGGCCTAGACCGCGCCTCGGCGATCCTGGTCGGCTCCCGCCACACGGCCGAAAGCCTCTGGCAGACGATTCCGGGAATCGGCCTCGAGGAGAAGACCGGCCTCGGGCCTCCCGGTGTGGATGCCCGGCGATTCCACCCGATCGATCGTTCGCAGGCCGGGGACCTGCTCGCCGGGCTCGCCGACCGGATCGCCGACGGGAACGGTGGCTCCGGCCTAGGCCGTGATCGCCCGAGGGCCTCGGCTGCAATTCGGGTCTTCGCCGACTCGGAGGGTCCCCGAGTCGTCTTTGTCGGCAAGCTGATCGTCTCCAAGGGGGCCGACCTGCTGGCCGCGGCCTGGCCGATGGTTCGCGGTAACCACCCGGGGGCGACCCTCCTGTTCGCCGGGTTCGGGGAGTTCGCCGATGGTCTCGAAGCCCTGGTGGAAAGACTCTCCGAGGGAGATCTCGCCGGCGCTCGGGCGATTGCCGCAGAGGGCCGGGGATTGGAAGGGGGCACGGCCGGCAGGCTCGGGATGCTCGACGACTTCCTGGCCGCTCCGCCTGCCTGCCCGCGCCGCCGGCCGACTACCGGGCCTCGGCCCGATCATCGGCAGGGGCGATCCTGTTCACCGGGCGCCTCGAACACGACGAGGTCGCCGAACTCGTCCCGTCGACCGATTCGATGGTCGTACCGAGCACCTTCCCCGAGGCGTTCGGAATGGTCGCGGCCGAGGCTGCCGCCTCCGGGGTGCTGCCCGTCTGCGCAAGGCATTCCGGACTCGAGGAGGTCACCGCGACCCTCTCGAAAGACGTGCCCGCCGCCGCCCCCTTCCTCTCCTTCGACCTCGGACCGGATGCGGTTCCCGAGATCGCATCCCGGCTCGATCGGTGGCTCGAGACCTCCGGCGAACAGCGCACGGCGCTCGAACTCGCCCTGGCCGCCTCGGCCGATCACCACTGGAGCTGGGAAGGGGTGGCCCGGGACGTGATCCGGGCATCGGCCGGCGAGATCCGGCCGCTTCCGCCGTCCGGTCCGTGAGGCGGTCGTCCGGGGGGGCTCTCGGGTAGAATCCGGGAGGTCTGATGCCAAAGGTCCCTTACCTCAGACTTGCGATCGTCTCCCTCGCGATCGGTGCCGTCATCGCGGTGCTGATGGTCCAGATCGACTGGAACGGCGAGGCCGGGTCCACTGCGGCCGGCCCGATCGACACGCTGCTCGACTGGATGATCATCATCTCCTCCTTCGTCTTCGCGATCGTCTGCGTCTTCCTGGGCTACGCCCTCTACCGCTGGAGGGTCAAGCCTGGCGACGAGAGCGATGGCCTGCCGATCCACGGCAATACGAAGCTCGAGCTCATCTGGACGATCATCCCGACGATCATCGTCCTGTTCGCGGCCGGGTACAGCTGGGCCGTCCTCGATGACATCGAGGAGGTCGACTCCGACCCACTGATCGTCAACGTCTACTCCCAGCAGTTCGCCTGGACTTTCGGGTACCCCACCGAGGGCAACAAGTGGTCGGAGGGCGAGTTCCACGTTCCGGTGGGACGGCAGGTCGTCTTCAACATGCACGCCCAGGACGTGCTCCATTCGTTCTGGGTTCCCGAGTGGCGGATCAAGAAGGACAACGTGCCCGGGATCACAACGGACGCGGTCATCACGCCGGACCGGGTCGGTACCTTCCAGCTGATCTGTACCGAGCTCTGCGGGGCTGGCCATTCGGTTATGCGGGCCAAGGTGGTGGTCGAGCCGGTGAAGAAATTCAACCGCTGGGTAAAGGAACTGGACGAAAAGGTGCCGACGGGCCTCATCCTGACGGCCGACCAGGCGCTCGAGATCCAGAGACAGATTCAAAAGGCGGAAGGCGGGATCGGTGGCAGCGGTGTCGAGGAGACGACGCGGGACAACGTGACTCAGTCATGATTGGAGCGAGCTGATGGCACATGCTTTGAGAGAGCCCGGCTGGTATCGGGGAGCCCTCGGGGCCTTGATCGGGGCCGCATTCGGCTTCGGCCTGGTCGTAATTCTCAGGCTCGTTTCCGGACTCGACGCCTTCCAGACCGAGCAGACCGGGTACCCACAGGTCGTGGTCCCGCTGATCACTGCGCCCTTCGGTTTCCTGATCGGCTTCGGAGCCTTCTCCTACTGGTTCCGCTGGGCAGCGGGCAAGCCGACCGTTCCCGATGACCATTCCGGCCACGGTGCCACCCGATGGCAGGACTACTTCACCTTCAACACCGACCACAAGGTCATCGGCATTCAGTACATCGTCACCACCTTCTTCTTCTTTTTCGTCGGTGGACTTCTGGCGATGCTGATCCGGGCCGAGCTGGCCCAGCCCGGGACCCAGATCGTCGACCCGAACGTCTACAACGGACTGTTCTCGACCCACGCGACGGTGATGATCTTCCTGTTCATCATCCCGATGTTCGCCGGGATCGCCAACTACGTGCTGCCGATCATGATCGGGGCGCCCGACATGGCCTTCCCGAGGTTGAACGCCCTCAGCTTCTGGTTGCTGCCGATCGCCGGGCTGATCTTCATGGGCAGCTTCCTGGCGCCGGGTGGCTCGTTCGATGCAGGCTGGACCGGCTATGCACCGTTATCGACCGGGGCACCGCTGGGGCAGAGCTTCTTCAATGTAGGTGTCCAGTTCGCCGGGGCGTCCTCGATCGCGACCGCGCTCAACTTCCTGGTCACGATCATCACCATGCGTGCGCCCGGGATGAACCTGTGGCGTATGCCCCTGCTCGTCTGGGCGAACCTCTCGACTTCGCTGATCGTGGTCGGGGCCACCCCGTTCATCGCGGGGGTCCAGTTCATGGTCCTCTTCGACCGGATCATGGGGATGAACTTCTTCAACTTCCTCGAAGGCGGTGACGTCCTCAGCTACCAGCACATCTTCTGGTTCTACTCACACCCGGCGGTCTACATCATGATGTTGCCCGGCTTCGGGATCATCTCTGAGGTAATCGCGACCAACGCCCGGAAACCGATCTTCGGCTACCGGTTGATGGCCCTCGCCCTGCTCGGGATCGTCGTCCTCTCCTACTCGGTCTGGGCCCACCACATGTTCGTGGCCGGGATGTTCTCCTGGCTGCGGGTCCCGATCATGATTACGACCCTGCTGATCGCGGTCCCGACTGGGATCAAAATCTTCTCCTGGCTGGGAACCCTCTTCTACGGCAAGATCCACACCTATTCGACGGCAATGCTGTTCGCCCTCGGGTTCATCGTGACCTTCACGGTGGGAGGGATCAGTGGCGTGATGCTCGGGATGGTTCCGCTCGACATCCACATGTCCGACACGTACTTCGTCGTCGCCCACATCCACTTCGTCCTGTTCGGCGGCTCGGTGTTCACGATCTTCGCCGGGATCTACTACTGGTTCCCGAAGATGACCGGCCGGATGTACGACGAACGGCTCGGCCGGATTCACTTCTGGGGCACGATGATCGGCACCTGGGGGACCTTCATTCCACAGCACTGGATCGGTCTCGAGGGGATGCCCCGGAGGGTCGCCGACTACGCCAGCCAGTTCGGGGAGTGGAACCTTGTGATCAGCTTCTTCTCCCTGATCCTCGGGCTTGCGCAGCTGGTCTTCCTCTACAACATGGTGGTCAGCTGGAAGTACGGCCCCAGGGCGAGCGGCAACCCCTGGAGGTCGAAGACGATCGAGTGGCTCGTCTCCTCACCGCCTCCTACCTTCAACTTCGATGAAATCCCGAGGGTCGTCGGCGGTCCCTACGAGTATGGGACGCCTGGCGCCAGGCACGCAATCATGGGCGACGAGGACTCGGAGGCGACCGTCCCGGAGCCGAAGCCGTCGACCGTACCTGCCGCCACGTAACCGGTGCGGCCCCTGCTCCTATTCCTGAATGAGGTTGCCGGTGGCCGGAAACTCCTGGGTGCCGCCCAGGAACGGGCGCCGGAAGCCTCGTACGTGGTGGCCGTAGCCCCTGCCAACCGCCCGACCGCCGGCCAGATCACTTCTCCGGAGGAGACGGCCCAGGCTGCACGCAGCCGGGTCGAGGTCACCCTTGCAGTTCTCGAGGAGTTCGGTATCGAGGCGGTCGGCGAGGTTCTCGATCCGGCCCCCGAGCTAGCGCTCGGGGACGCGGTCAGGAGCCATCGACCGTCCGAGGTCCTGCTCTCATGCCTGTACGAGACGAGGTTCGGCTTCGCGAGGCGAGACCTGGTCGAGTGGGCCAAGGGTGAATTCGCCCCCGGCACCACGGTGACCCACATTCCGGTTCGGATCGAGGACGACTCGGTCCGTCAGGACGTAACCCACACCCTGGTGATCGGCAACCAGACCCTTTCGAGTCCCGATCTTGCTGATCGCCTGCTGGCAAGGGCTGCCGAGAGCCCCCACAGGTACACGATCATCGCCCCATCGACCGAGGGAGTACCCCAGGCAGCGGTCACCCGGGGGCTGGCGGGACTGATGGCGAGGCTCTACGAGAGCGATGTCGACGCGACGGGCCAGCCGCTCGCTTCGGACCCGTTCTCCGCGGTCAAGAATGCGATCGAGTTCTACCAGGTGGATGACATCCTGATTTCGACCCTGCCCGGGGACGAGTCCCAATGGCTCAAAGACGACCTGATCGGGCGGGTCCGGGAGTTCACCGACAAACCGGTTTCCCATCATGAGGCAGGGCGCGCCGGGGAGACCGTGGTCGCCGCGGTCGCGGCCGGAGACGGCGAGGAAGCTGGGGTGGAGGTCTGATGGAGAGCGCCAGCGTCGCCACAACCGGTCACGCGACCCCCGCCGAGGACCACCACCACGGTCCTCCCGAGGCTAACCAGAGCGCCCGGATCGATCAGACGATCCTCGGGATCCTCCTCTTCATCCTCTCGGAGGTAATGCTGTTCGCAAGCTTCTTCGCGGCCTACTTCTTCCTCCGGGTCGTCGTCGGCCCCGATACCTGGCCTCCGGTCGGGATCGAACTGCCTGTCCTTATCGCCGGGATCAACACGGTCATCCTGATCTCCTCGAGCTTCACCGTGCACTACGCGCTGGAGGCGATCCGGCACAACAACCACAACGGACTGAAGCTGGGGCTTGTGATGACCTGGTTGCTCGGTGTGACCTTCCTCTTCATCCAGATCAACGAGTACATCCACATCGGTTTCTCGCCTGCTGACGGCGCCTTCGGCTCGATCTTCTTCAGCCTCACTGGACTTCACGGGGCCCACGTATTCGTCGGCCTGCTGTTGTTGACCTTCGCGAACATCAGGGCCTTCCGCGGCCACTTCGGCCCCGCCGAGAAGGACCACCTGGGTGTCGAAGTGCCCGGCATCTACTGGCACTTCGTGGACATCATGTGGGTCGTGGTGTTCACGACGATCTACATCCTCTGACCGAGGGCCGGTCAGATCGGAGGTTCAGGCTGGGCAACCCGCTCGAGTCCGAACAGGCCGCGTTCAGATGGGTCGTTGCGGTGATCGTTGCCGCCGCCTTGGTCATCCTCCTCGCCAAGTTGATCTCGTCCACGGTCGGGTTCATCGCTGCGCTGCTGCTGGGGGCCTTCGTCTCGGTCGTCGCCATGCGGGGCGCCTGGCGGAGGCTCCGTGGGACCGACACGCTCGAGGGCGAGGGGCCGGAGGGGCCGCCAACTGGCCGCGACGGGGATTCCGAGGACGGCTAGGCTCCGGGCTAGGCCGGGCCGTGAGTCGGTCTGGCCCAGTAGGACTTGACCAGTGGTTGGGTCACCTTCCAGACGGTCTTTTCACCGGCCCGGAAGCTGTGGGTGTCGCCCGGCCCGAGGGCGATCCTCGTGCCGTCGGCCATCTCGACCTCGGCCTTGCCCCGGATGACGACGAACGATTCCTCCTCCTCGGTGTCGGAGAAGGTCCCCGGGGTACACATCCAGAAGCCGGCCACTTCTGCCCCGTCTCCCGATTCCGAGAGGGTCAGGTCGAAGGCCTCGGGGTCACCGTCGATCACCTGGTCGGGATCGAACGGATCGGGCTCGAAGCCCTGGAAAACGGGGTGTGACCCCTCGAGAAAATCTTCCATGGAGTCAGGATACCCCCGGCGCGGCACGGGCAGGCGCTCGTCCCCGTGCGTAGTCGATCTGGCCGGCCGTCGCGACCGCCCAGAGCACCGCGACCCAGATCAGGGTTGCGGTCACCACGTGGAACCAGACCAGGATCGCAGGCAGCTCGAGGAGCCACTGGGTTATCCCGAGTGCGATCTGGAAGCCGATCAGACCGGCAACGACCGAGACGGGCCTGACTGCCCTGCGGTCACCCCCCCGACGCATCAGGATCGCCAGCACTACAAGGGTCCCAAGCCCGAACAGGACGGCCATCGTCGCGTGTCGCTGGACGATCCACTCGAGCGTTTCGGGCCCCTTGAAGTCGAACCTCTGGACCAGCTCACGATCGTGGTCACCGGGGTGTGGCCCGGACGCCGTCGTGATCGTTCCCAGGAGCACCGTTAGCTGGCCGAGTGGAATCAGGGCCCTGACCGACCACACCCCGAAGACATCGGTCGAGAAGCGACGTTCACCGGGCTCGTAGCGAGAGCACCAGAACAGCACGAAGGCCGCGTCGAGCAGGATCATCGAGAGGATGAAGTGTCCGATCACCAGTTCCGGCGGCAGGTGGTACTCGACCACGAAGGCACCGAGCATGACCTGTCCGATCACCCCGAGGGGCAGCAGAGCGCCGAACGCTGCCAGATGCCACCGGAAGGGTCGCCGGAAGAAGGCGAGCAGGGAGGCGGCGACCACGGCCAGACCGACCAGGCCGGTCAACATCCGGTTCCCGAACTCGATCCAGGCGTTCAGCTGGCTGGGCGGGATGTATTCGCCGTAGCAGCGGGGCCAGTCGGGGCAGCCGAGCCCCGAGGCGGTCAGACGCACCGCCGATCCGGTGAAGACGATCAGGATCAGCGCGACGAGGGCGGCCCCGGCGACCTTCGAGTAGGTCTCCGGAGAGATCGAGAGGTTCTTCAAGCGGGCGGCCACGCTGCCGGGTCCGGTAGCGGGCCGGTCCTCAGTTCCCGCCGGGTCCGGCGGCGTAATCGACGAGGAAGTTGACTAGCTCGTCGAGTTCCTTCGGCGGGAGGTTAGCCCAGCGATTTGGCATCACGGCGTTCTCGTACCCCTTCGCCTTGGTTGCGCTCGGGTTGGTGATGGCCTGCTTGATCTGAGCCTTGGACATCTTCGGGATGTACTCGTCGAGGTTGGGCCCGAGGACACCGGCCGATTCGGCGGCGGCGAAAATATGGCAGGAGCCACAGCCCTGATTCGCATACACCTGGGCACCTGGACCTTCACCCGGGGCGATCGGCGGTTTGGCACCCGGGACACCCGCGTAACGGGCGACGTAGGCGGCTACGTCCTCGGCGTCGTTGCCGGTGACTATGTTCGCCGGCATCGAGACGCCGGGGTAACCCTTGACCGAAGGACGGGGATGGTAGATCTGGTAGAGCACCACTCCCTTCACGGTGTCCTCGCTCATTCCGGCAGCTCGGGCCGCGGCGAAGGCAGTATCGAGGTTGGGTCCCTGGTTACCCTGGCTCGCCGCCTGAGCCAGCTTATGACAGGTCCCGCACTTGGAGTTGAAGATCTGACGGCCCCTGTCCTGGAAGCCGCCTGAGATCTCGGCCGAACTCTCGGTCCCGCATCCGGAGGCAAGCGCGATGAGGAGTCCGCCCGCCGAAAGGGTCGAGAGAGTCTTGAGGGTGAGGGAACGACGACTCATCGGGACTCCAGATTCTACCGATCGGTCAGATGTTTACGAACCCAGGGGATTGGGGTAGGCTGGAGGCAATCAGCACAAACTCCTGGAACTGTGAATCCGGGTTCGGAGGAAGGAACAGAAGTGGAGATTCAAGTCGGGATGTCGGAGGTCGTCTTGAGGATCGGCCCCAGTTTGAGTCTTCGAGAAGCCGCTTCGCGGATGTCGGAGCGGGGGATAGGAGCGGCGATCGTCGAGGACGAGGAGTGGCCCGTTCCCCGGGTGCTGACGGAACGAGATCTCCTGAATGCCATTGGCTCGGGACTCGATCCAGACTCGGAGCTGGTTCGGGACCACATGAGTGAGAAGGTGATCACCGCATCCCCGGACTGGAGCATGGAGCGGGCTGCGACCGAGATGTCAAAGCGGGGAATAAGGCATCTGGTCGTCTGTTCCGACGGCGAGCTGGTCGGAGTCCTCTCGATGAGGGACATCATGAGAGCCTGGACTTCCGACGGTGCAACCTCGGAAGATCCCCCCGACCGGCAGGCTGCCTGAGGGCAGTTCAGTCCAGACGGGGTGGACCGAAGCTGTCGACCGGGATCTCCGCTCGCGGCTGATCCTCTTCACGCGGGAGCCCGTAGAACGACCGGACGCCGCGTCGGATCATGCTCCGAAGGGCGAAAACCGCGAGGAACGCTCCGAGGATCGCGAACCAGAGCGGTGGGAACATGAAGCCGGTCGCGAAGGCACCCGCGACGATTCCGAGGATCCCGAAGGCGAGGACGGCCGGTGCCCAGGACGGTGCCGGCAGGCGGATCGTCTCCGTCGGCTCGGGAATGGTTGGCTGGCTGGACTCGTCGGCCATCGGTTCAGGAGGCGAGGTAGAAGGTGGAGAACAGGAAGGTGAGCGCGAAGAGAATCGCGATTCCCGTACCGGTCAGGAGGCCTGAGGAAAGCAGCTTCTTCGATTCGTTTCGGTCCATTCCAGCCTCCGATCAGACGACCGCGTCGACGGCCATTGCGATGAACAACAGGGCAAGGTAAGCGAGGGAGAAGATGTAGGTCCTCAGGGCAAGGCGCTCCCCGGCACGTCTCTCGAGCAGCAGGGCAAACCCGATGAAGGCGACCCCGAGGACAAGGGCCGAGGCCAGGTAGAGGCCCCCGAGCAGCCCGGTTGCGACCGGTCCGAGCGACACTGCCAGCAGGACGACCGCGTAGAGGAGGATTTGGCGCCGGGTGTGGGCTTCACCCCGGACCACCGGGAGCATCGGGATGCCGGTCCGGGCGTAGTCGTCCTTGATCATCAAAGAGAGGGCCCAGAAGTGGGGAGGGGTCCAGAAGAAGACGATCAGGAAGGGCCATGCGGCCTCCCAGGAGAGGGTTCCCGTGGCTGCTGCCCAGCCGACCAGCGGCGGGACCGCGCCGGCACTGCCGCCGATCACGATGTTCTGCGGGGTCAGGGGCTTCAGCCAGAGGGTGTAGAGGAGGACGTAGCCGAGCAGCCCGACCATCGCGAGTACGGCGGTCAGCAGGTTGACCGTCATCCATAGCTGTCCGAAGGCGGCAATCCCGAGGCCGATCCCGAAGATCAGGCCGTTGATCGGCTCGATCCGCCCGGTAACCAGTGGCCTCCCACTGGTCCGGGCCATAAGGGCGTCCCGGTCACGGTCGAGGTAGTGGTTGATCGCACCTGCCCCCCCGGCTGCCAGGTAGCCCCCGAGCATCGTCCAGAGGATCACCGAGAGCGAAGGCCCGTTCGGATCGGCGACGAACATCGTCGCGACCGTGGTCAGGAGAAGCAGGCTGATGATCCTCGGCTTGGTCAGACTCAGGTAGTCGAGGACGACTGTCGCCACGTCGCCGAGCAGCGAGTTGCCCGACTCAGTCCTTCTGCGCACTCCTGCACCGGTGGCGTCAGCGCTCATGACATCAGGCTACCGGCTCGGTTTCGCGCGCTTCATGATCACGCTCACGGTCTAAACGGGTCAGGACTTCGCGGATGTCGGTCAGCGGGACCTCGCTGCGGACATCCGGCAGCTCATCGAAGTTGTGGGCTGGGGGCGGGGAGAGGGCGAGCCACTCGAGCGTCTCCCCGAGCCAGGGGTCCGGGGGCGCCAGGGGTTCCTCGACCCGACTGCGGATCAGGTTCCCGATCGTCAGGACGATGCCCAGGAAGAGCAGCAGGGTGCCAAGGGTCGCGATCAGGTTGTAGGCGCTTACTCCCTCACCCTCCGCGAACCGGAAGGCGTCGGTCACCTGCCCCTCGACGCCGGCACCGAACAGGGGCACTACGGCGATCGCCGTGCCGCCGACCACGAGCCAGAACGACTTCCTGGCACGGTCCTCATTCAGCATCCGGCCGGTCATCTTCGGGTACCAGTAACTGAGGGCGGCGAGGCCTCCGAACAGGCCGAACCCGATCATCGCGAAGTGGGTCGCGGCCCAGGCGTCGTAGGTCTGCTGGAGCTGGGTACCGACCGCGATCGTCGACTGGCTGAGCTCGACCAGGAGTCCGATCGAGCCGAACGAGAGCGCCCCCATCGCATACCTAAGCGGGGCCCGCATGTGGAAATCGGACCTGGAAACCGCTCGAATCAACGAGTTGTAGATCAGCCCGAAGGGAACGATGAGGCCGATGGCCATGAACATCGCGAAGTACTTGACCCCGATTCCGATCGGTGCCGTGTACATGTTTTGGCCCCAGGCAAGGGTTCCCATCACTGCGATCGCCACCATCGATCCAAAGATCACTTTGCGATCGGGAGAACGCCGCCCGGTGAATGTCTGGATCACTTCGGTCGCCACACCGAGTGCCGAGATCGCGGTGAGCGCGTAGACCCCCGCGAAGAAGATGTACGAGAGGTGCTGCCAGAGCAGCGGGGCCCCGCCCGCGCCACCGGTGAAGAACCCTCCCCCTAGGCGACGGTCGATCATCAGCATCGTCGCCGCGGCGAGGAAGATCGGTCCGATGATCGCGAACAGCCAGGTGACCACGGCGGCGGTCCAGACCAGAACCGGCGTCCGACGCCAGGCCATCCCGGGGGCCCGCAGGTGCCGGATCGTCACCAGCAGGTCGATCGTGATCAGGATGTACCCGAGAGTCGCCAAACCGACCCCGGCGATCCAGGCGTCGACCCCGTTGTTCGAGGTGAAGGCGAGCTCCGAGAGCGGCGGAAGCGGGTTGATCCCTGCTTCCGGTGGCGTGTAGAGGATGGTCGAGTAGAGCAGTACCCCACCGAGCAGGATCAGCCACATGCCGACCTGACCCAGCCGGGGAAGGGCGGTCCCCCGGCTCCCGATCATCAGGGGCACCAGGAAGTAGAAGAGTCCGAAGAAGAGCGGCAGGAGGAAGAAGAAGATCGCTGTTGCCCCGTAGAGCGAGAGCAACCGGTCGAACGTGACCGGCTCGAGGAAGCCGTTTTCGGGGATGGCCAGCTGGAGCCGGAGCAGCACCAGGAGCACGGCCGCAAGAAAGAGGGAGCCGACGGAGGTGCCGATGAGTATTCGACCGATGTCCTTGTGGTCGGCGCTGGTCGCGAGTTCGATCCAGCGCTGCCTTGGCCCCGGTTCGCCCTCGACCGATACCTCCGGCCTGGGGATCGGTTCGGTCTTGGGATAGAGCCCAGCGTCGGGGGAGGGGTCGGCCGCATCCTCAGACTGCTCGACAGTGGTGACTTCCTCCCCGGAGTCCACGACGGTGATTTCCGCCTCGGACTCCGTAACGGTGGACTCCGTAACGGTGGCTTCTTCCCCGGATGCGTCGGGGGGAGTCTCAGCCGTTGCGGCTTCTTCCTCGGCCACAGCCTCTTCCGGGGCCGCCCCTGTTTCCTCCTCCTGACCTTCCATGCCCGTCTCGTCTTCCTCGCTCACTGGTTCATCGCCCTTCTGGCCTGGGCCTGGACCTGGCCCTCGACGATGTCCTGAGCACCCTGAATCTCCCTCTTGAGCCGTCGGATGTAGGTCAGGTACTCATCGGGCGGGACGACCTCGACCACCGATTCCATGTCGGCGTAGCCCTGTCCCGAGAGTACGGATGCCCAGCCGCGGAAGGTTCCCTCCTCGTCGGCGCGGAAGCTGATCTGGTGGGTCTGGCCCGGAACGGCCTGCGCCTTGCCGGTGAGCGGGGGAACGTTCCAGCCATGGACGACGTCGCTCGAAGTCAGCTCGAGCGAGATCGTTACGCCCTTCGGTACGACCAGTCGGTGGTAGCCGAAGGCACCGTTCGGGTAACTGAATCGCCAGAGCCACTGCTGGCCGGTTGCCGTTATCCGGAGGGAGCCGTCCTCGAGGGTCCCATCGACCGACGCGCGGCTTTCGGGAACCTCGCGGGAAGCAGAGGTGTAGACGGTCGCCACGACGAAGATCGCCACGGCGACCAGGGAGAGCAGGATCCCAACACGACCCGAGCGGCTCGGTCTCTCGACCTCCTCGGCCTCGACGTAGCGATGACGCGGGCGGACCGCCCTCAGGATCGCGAGGTTGACCACGAGGATCCCGAGCACGATCACGACGAACATGATCGTGTGAAGGGTGTTGCCCTTGGCGATCCCGGGCGAGATCGCATCCGGGTTCAGCGAGAGGGCCGATGCCGGATCGGCACCGATCAGGACGGCCGCGACGGTTCCGATCGCGGCCACGGCGAGGGGCAGCGGCTTTCTCCGGGAGAGCACCACGAGCGTGGCCATTCTATGCGGAAGGAACGGACGGGCGCCTTCCTCCCGGCCGCCCGTCGGCAGCCGGGGACGCGGTCGCCTACCCTTGGCCGCGATGCTCCGTTCGTTGCTCCAGCCCAGACCCGGGCGAAGGAGACGGTCGACGGCCTCGACCCTGCTCAGGGCGGCCTCCGTCACCGCGCTGGCTGCCGCGGTCGTGGTTCCCCACATTCGCCGCCAGCTTCGGATTCCGGCCGCGGTCACGGTCGCCTCTACGGTGCTCGCACCGGCTGCGATCGCGGTCCTCTGGCCCCGTTCGCGCCGACGGGATGTTGCCCTGTTCCTCGGGCAGATGTGGGCCTTCGCCGTAACCCATGAGCTCCCCTACGACAATCCGACACGACTCAGACGAAGGCTCCTGATCGATTACCCGATCGTCGCCGACCGGTGGATCGGACGGGGTGTCCTTCCCAACGCGCGACTCCAGCGACTGCTGCACGATGGTCCGGCCGGGGGGGTCCTGACCCGGATCTCGGCCTGGACCCACTGGCTCTGGTTTGTCCAGCCCTACCTGGCCCTGTTCTGGATCCTGCTCCGAGACCGCGATGCCTTCCCGCATTCGGCCCGCCAGATGGCGGCCGTCTTCGACCTCGGGTGCGTCGTCTACTTCGCCGCTCCGACAGCGCCACCTTGGTGGGCGTCGGAGAACGGCCATACCGATGAGGAGGTCAAGCGGGTCATGGTCGAGTTCGGGGAGAGGCTCTGGGGGCCGGCCTGGACCAGGATCTTCGGGACCCTCGGGTCGAATCCCTGGGCGGCCATGCCGTCGCTCCACTTCGCGACCTCGGTGATGGCGGCGATCCTCCTCTCCGAGTCAGGGGGGAAGGTCCAGGGAGCACTTGGCTGGGTCTATGCGGGAACCCTGGGCTTCGC
The DNA here is from genome assembly GCA_049425265.1 of Solirubrobacterales bacterium. Classification (GTDB taxonomy): domain Bacteria; phylum Actinomycetota; class Thermoleophilia; order Solirubrobacterales; family 70-9; genus 67-14. The sequence goes on along the minus strand of JBMSXD010000001.1, from coordinate 13,788 downwards.
CCTCGTTTACCTCGGTGAGCACTACGTGGTCGACCTCCTCGCAGGCCTTGCCATCGTGCTGCTGGTCAGGAAGGGCGAGCCCTTGGCCAGGCCCTTCACGGCGCTGGTGAACGGTGGTCTGAGACAGCTCGAGGCCGTGGCGGCCGACGGGAGCGGCTGAGCAGTGGAAAAGGGGGAGGGGGAGGAAGCGGACCGACCGGAGGCGGAGGAAGAGGGGCCCGACCTCCCGACCATCTCGACCCAGGCAGCGGTGCAGTCGGCCCTCCTGATCGTGATCCTGGTGGTCGGGATCAACTTCCTCCTTCCCAAGCTGGCCGGCTTCGGCGATGCGATAACGACCGTCGGGACGGCGAACCCGTTCTGGGTCGGGGTCGCCCTGGTCTGCGGGGTCCTCTCCTTCGTCGCCTACATCGCCCTGTTTCGCTCCGTGGTCGGTGGTCACGACTTCCCGATCACGATCCGCGAGGCCTACGAAATAAACATGGCCGGATTCGCAGCCACCCTGATCTTCTCCGCCGGAGGGGCGGGGGGAGTGGTGCTCACCTACTGGGCCCTTCGGCAGGGTGGCATGGGCCGACGTGACGTCGCGACCCGGATGGTCGCCTTCATCGCCCTCCACTACATCTTCTACCCGCTCGCGATCATCGTTTTCGGGGTCCTGTTGAAGACCGGGGTCTTGAGCGGCTCGACGGCCAGCGGCCTGACGATCGTCCCGGCCGCAGTCGCGGGCCTCGTGATGCTTGTAGGTCTGGCAGTGGCTCTCGTACCGGCCGACATCGAACGGCGACTGAGGCAGTTGGCCGGTCACCGTCGCGGTGGGCGCATCCTGACCGCCCGGCTCCGCGATGCCCTCCGCCTGCTTGCGACACCGGGCAAGGCCGGCCTCGCCTTCTTCGGTGCGGTCGGGTTCTGGGCGGCGAATGTGGGCATCCTCTGGGCCTCATTCCTCGCACTCGGGGTACCGGTCACCTTCGGCGTGGTCGTCCTCGGTTTCTTCATCGGTCTGACCGCCAACCTGATCCCCTTCGTGCCGGCCGGGGTCGGCGCGGTCGATGCCGGGATGATCGGGACCTTCGTCCTCTTCGGCCTTCCCGAGGCCGGCGTCTTCGCGGCCGTTCTGATCTACCGACTGATCGCCTTCTGGCTGCCGATCCCGTTCGGTGTCGTTGCCTTCGTCCAGCTCCGACAGACGGTCAAGGGCTGGAAGACGAAGGGCCTGCCGATCGACAGGAACCCCTCCAGCGACATGGCGGCAACTGGACCGTGAGGCCGGGTGACGCTCCGCCACTTCATTAAGTAAAGTGCCTCACCCGGGTCAACCGGGTCTTCGAAAGGAACGAGATGGCCGAAACGAGCGGGACTGAGAAAGTGATCATCGTCGGCGGTGGCCCGGCCGGCTACACCGCGGCGATCTATGCCGCTCGAGCCGAACTCGAGCCCCTGTTGTTCGAGGGCTTCGAGTGGGGCGGACAGCTCCAGAACACCACGGACGTCGAGAACTTCCCGGGCTTCCCGGAGGGGATCATGGGTCCGGAGATGATGACCAGGTTCCGTGAGCAGGCGGAGCGATTCGGTACCCGATTCATCTCCGATGACGTCGAAAAGCTCGAGCTCTCCGACGGAGACGTCCACCGGGCGATCCTCGGCGACGAGAAGTACGAGGCCCACACGGTGATCCTCGCAATGGGGGCCGAGCCCCGGAGGCTCGGAATTCCCGGGGAGATGGAGCTCACCGGTAGGGGCGTCTCGACCTGTGGGGTCTGCGACGGGGCCTTCTTCAAGGATCGCCGGACGATGGTGATCGGCGGCGGGGACTCGGCGATGGAGGATGCCGATTTCGTCTCGAAGTTTGCCTCGAGTCTGGAGCTGGTCCACCGACGGGACGAGTTCCGCGCCTCGAAGATCATGCAGCAGCGGGTCGAGGACAACCCGAAGATCACGGTGCGCACGCCATGGGTCCCCGAGGAGTTCATCGCCGGTGACGACGGGGCCCTGGCGGCCGTACGGTTGAGGAAGGCCGACAATGGCGAAGTCGAGGATTTCGAGGTCGACGGTGCCTTCGTTGCGATCGGTCATATCCCGCGCTCCGAACTGGTTACCGGCCAGGTCGACACCGACGATGGCGGCTATGTGAAGGTCGAGCCCGGCTCGACCCGGACCAACCTCGCGGGGGTCTTCGCGGTCGGCGATCTGGTCGACCACACCTATCGGCAGGCGGTCACTGCGGCCGGGTCCGGTTGCCAGGGCGCACTCGACTCCGAGTGGTACCTGAGGGACGAGGGCCTCGGCGACTGAGTCCGGTCGGGGTGCTCCCGACCCATCTGGAGGGCCGTCCTAAAGCGCCTCTGCTCGACGCATCAGGTCGGTCAGGATCCTCGCGGTCGCCCCCCAGATCAGGTGGTCCCCGATCGTGAAGGTCGGTGTCCTTATCGGCACGCCCCGGCGGACCAGCCGCCTCATCCCATAGGCCTGGGCCAGCTCCTCGATCCCGAAGCCGAGCACGGCTGCGACTTCCGAGGGATCGGGCACGGGTACCGCCGCCCGGTCGAGGATCCCGACGAAGGGCCTGATCCTGAACGAGGTGACGAAGGTTCCGACCGGTGCCAGGGCCCCGACCACCTCGACCTGTTCCGGGGCGAGCCCGACCTCTTCCTTGGTCTCACGGAGGGCCGCCTCGAGGGGACTCCGGTCATCCGGCTCGACCTTTCCGCCCGGAAAGGAGATCTCCCCGGCATGTTTCTCGAGGTGCTCAGGCCGTTCGGTAAAGAGGATTTCGGTGCGCCCGTCACGCTCCCGAACCGGAACGAGTACGGCGGCCTCGCGACCACCGTAGGCGGTCATCCCCGCGGCTTCGTCCTCCGAAAGGAGTACCGGGCCCAGGTCCCCGGGCCGGACGACGCCCCGATGCGGACCGTCCGCCACCTCCGTCAGGCCGACTCGAGCTCCACCGTGGTCGCCTCGCCGACCAGGCGGTGGACTGGGCACTTGCCGGCGATCCGCTCCAGCCGTTCTACCTGGTCGGGTCCGAGGTGTTCGGGCCAGCCGATCCTCACCGTGAACAGGCTGGGGTTCGGGCCGTCGTAGGTCGTCGCGACCTCGACCTCCAGTCCATCGAGGCTCCAGCCCTTGCGCTCGGCGTAGATCCTCAGGGTGACTGCGGTACAGGCAGCGAGGGCTGCGCTGACGGCCTGGGTCGAGGAGGGACCGGCATCCCCGTCGGAGAGCTCGCCGGCATGGTCGAAGACGATCGACCGGACCGTATCGCCTGCTTCAAGCTCGACTTCGCATGGGAGGTCGGGCCCCGTGGTCACCCTTGCCGTCGTCTCCATCAGCCTCTTCCCTCGAACAGCTCCGGGTCGTCGACGTCGGCGAATCGGGCCATCGCGAAGCAGAGGTCGGATGCCCGGTTTAGGAACCGGATCAGCTCGTCGGAGGTGAGCTCGTCCTCCAGTTTGATCGTGACCACCCGCCGCTCTGCCCGCCGGATCACCGTTCGGGCAACATCGAGGTGGGCCGAGAGCTCATTGCCGCCGGGGATCACGAACTTCGGCGGCAGGTCGACGCGGTCCATGTATCGGTCGATTGCCTCCTCGACCTCCGAGGTCATCGCCTCGGTGATCCGACTGATCCCGTCCTCGAGTCGGTCGGCAGCTTCCGGGGCCGTTGCCAGTTCCGCTCCGGCGACGAACAGGGCGTTCTGGAGGGCGAGGATGTCGCCGGCCAGCTCGGCCTCTCCTTCACCGCATAGCGCCCGGGCGCAGCCCAAGTCCGAGCAGGCCTCGTCGAGCGTCCCGTAGGCCTCGGTCCTCAGATCGGGCTTCGGCACCCGGCCCCCGTACCAGAGGGATGTGCTCCCGTCGTCTCCTTTTCGCGTGTAGATCTTCATCGGTTGGCTCCTGACCGATCAGCTCAGCGGGTTGAATGCCATGCCCGAGAGTAGTTTGGGGAAGAAGTAGGTCGATTTCGGTGGCATCGTCTCGCCTGCATCGGCAACCGCTCTTACCTGTTCGACCGGAGTCGCCCGGAGCATGAAAGCAGCATCGGCCTCGTCGGTTTCGATCCGGTCCAGGGCGTCCTCGATCGACTTCGAGTATCCGATGCCCTTCTTCGCCTCGACGTCGGCCTCGGTCATCCCGAGCATTCCTTCGAGCACGACCTTTTCGAGGATCGCTGCGTCGAGGGTCCGGTAAGCATCGCTCCGGTCTGGCATGAGGTCGATCAGGGTCCCGGGATCCCTTAGCTCGAGCAGATGGCGTGCCCCGGTCCGGTCGACGTAGCCGAAGCAGCCGGTCGCCTCCAGTCCGGCGGGGTCGGGGTCGGCTCCGGCCGCTACCTCGGTCACCTCGAAGGGCCCGGCGAGGGCCTCCCTCAGCCGAGCCAGTCCGTCCGAGTCGAGGTCGGTCAACAGCCGATGGGTGGGAAAGACCGTCAACCCCGGGTCGTCGAGGCCGGTCAGGGCCATCAGGGTGAACTCGTGGTCGCCCTCGCCGCCGATCTCGTCCCGGTAGGCGCGGGCCGTCTCGTAGCGATGGTGTCCGTCGGCGATCAGCAATTCGGAGCCGGCCAGCTCACCGGTCACCGCATCGTGGACCTCCGGGTCGGTGACCGGCCAGAGCCTGTGGACCGTTCCGTCCTCGTCGGTCACTTCGGCCCAGGGAGCCCCGGCGGTCACCGGCTCGACGTGTTGCCAGGCATCCCGGGTGGTCAGCGAGAAGATCGGCGAGAGGTTGTACCTGGTCGCCCTGGTCAAGTCGAGCCGGTCCCGTTTGGGGCCGGGCTGGGTCCGCTCGTGGGGCCTGATCTGGCCAGGCCCGTAATCGGTGACCCGGACCCGTGCCAGTATCGCGTTTCGTCGCTGCTTCCCTCCCTCCGGCCCGGTGTAGTCCTGGGTCAGGGCCCAGATCGTCTGGTCCCGGTCCTGGGCCAGTACCCCGGAGAGCAGCCAACCCTCGAGCAGTTCGGCCGCCCGGGTGTAGGGATCGCCATCTGGTTCCGGAGAGATGGGAAGGTCGAGTTCGACCACGTTGAAGGGCGAGCGGGCCATCAATCCGGCCCTTTCGGCCTCGTCGATCACGTCGTACGGCGGTGCCGTCACGTCGGCCAGCGACCCGACCGAGGCGAGTTCGTAATGGAGGGCTCTGAAGGGAAGGACCTCGGCCACCCGGCAACGGTAACGGTTGACCCGGACCGGCGGTGCCATTGGGAAGGGCCCCCACCGGGGTAGGATCCGGTCCGATGGTCGGGGGTGCCGACAGCGCTTTGGAGGAGATGAGCGGGGAGCTTCCCTGGGCACTGATCGGCGCAGGACCGAGCGGGCTAGGCGCAGCCAGGAACCTCGCCCGACGGGGAATCCCGTTCGTCGGCTTCGAGGCGCACTCCGACGTCGGTGGCCTCTGGGACATCGACGGGCCCCGAAGCACGATGTACGAGACGGCTCACCTGATCTCCTCCCGGACCACGACCGCCTACGGCGAGTTCCCGATGAGGGAGGGGACGCCCGACTACCCGAGCCATTGGCAGATGCGCGATTACTTCCGCGACTACGCCGACACCTTCGACCTGAGGCGTCACTTCCGCTTTTCGAACCCGGTTACCCGGGTGGAGCCCGACGACGGCGAATGGCTGGTCACGGCCGAAGGGCCTGGCGGCAAGGCCGAAACCACACGCCACGCCGGAGTGATCATCGCCAACGGGCTGTTCTCGACCCCGAGCATTCCGGAGTTCGAGGGCGAGTTCACCGGCGAACTCCTGCACACCAGCGAGTACCGGAGGCCGGAAGTCTTCCGCGGCAAGAAGGTCCTGGTGATCGGCGCCGGCAACTCGGGCTGCGACATCGCGGTCGACGCGGTCGGCCAGGCCCGCTCGGTCGACATGAGCCTGAGGAGTGGCTACTGGTTCTTCCCCAAGTACATCCTCGGTCGTCCCTCCGACACCCTGAACGAGGGCCCGACCCTGCCACCCCCCGTCAAGCAGCGAATCGACTCGCGGGTAATCCGTCTGATCACGGGCGACCCGGCTCGCCTCGGCTTCCCTGTTCCGGAGGGAAAGATCTACGAGACCCATCCCGTGATGAACACCCTCGTCCTCTACCACGCGGGACATGGGGACATCCGGGTCCGGCCCGATGTCGGGCGGTTCGAGGGCAGCGAGGTCGTCTTCGCCGACGGTTCCCGGTCGGAATACGACCTGGTGATGCTCGCAACCGGCTACCGGCTGGACTACCCGTTCATCGACCGTGAGCACCTGAGTTGGAACGGGACCCCCGGTCCCGACCTCTACCTGAACATCTTCACCCCCCGACACCGGAACCTGTTCGTGCTCGGGATGATCGAGGCCACCGGCCTCGGCTGGCAGGGTCGGTATGACCAGTCGGAGCTGGTAGCCGAGTTCATCCGGGCCGGGCGCGAATCACCACGGCTGGCTGACCGGATGTGGGACCGGATCAACGGGCCTTCTCCCGACCTGTTCGGGGGCTACGACTACCTCCAGCTCGACAGGATTCCCTTCTACGTCAACAAGGACGCCTACCGGCGGGAGATCCGCCGGCACCTCGCGGCGCTGGATGGCTGAACCACTGGCGCCCGCTTGACCCCGATCTTCGCCTCCATAGACGACGTTCGACTGAACTTCGACGAGTCATCACTGCTCGTCCTCGCCTTCGTCCTCGCCTTCATCATGTTCGGGATCGCGCTGGACACCCGACCGGCCGACTTCAGGGCCGTCGCCAGGGAGCCGAAGGCGATGACGGTCGGCATCCTCGCCCAGTTCATCGCCCTTCCCGCGATCACCTTCACCCTTACCCTGGTCCTGGGGGTCGGCCCTTCGATCGCCCTCGGGATGATCCTGATCGCCTGCTGTCCGCCCGGGAACGTCTCGAACATCCTCACCTACCGATCCGGAGGGAACGTCGCCCTCTCGGTCTCGATGACCGTGATCTCGAACTTGCTCGCGATCTTTCTGATGCCGCTGAACATCGCCTTTTGGGGCGGGATCCATCCCGAGGCCTCCCAGATCCTCACCGCGATCGAGCTGGACGCGATCGAGATGCTGCTCGACATCGCGATCGTGATCGCGATCCCATTCGCCCTGGGCCTTTCCATAGCGAACCGCTTCCCCGCATTTGCGGCGAAGGTTCAGCCGACGGTCAAGCGGATCAGCCTGCTGGCGCTGGTCGCCTTCATCGTCGTCGCCCTGTTCGGGAACTTCGAGAACTTCAAGGACTACTTCCTCGTCGTCCTGGTCGCGGTCGTGATCCATGACACTCTGGCGCTTGGCCTCGGGTACGGGATCGCGGCCGGCTTCAAGGTGAGCGAATACAACCGACGGCCGATCACCTTCGAGGTCGGAGTCCGGAATGCCGGCCTCGGCCTGGGAATCATCTTCTCCTTCTTCGACGGTCTCGGGGGCATGGCGATGGTTGCCGGGGTCTGGGGTATCTGGGACATAATCGCCGGACTCGGGCTTGCCTCCTGGTGGGCAAGGAGGGGTGGGGGAAGCCCCGACTCCGGCCAGGCACCCGAGCCCCGGGAGGCCTGAACCGTGGACGTCGCGGATGGGGTCCTGGTCACTGGCGGGAGCGGCTTCCTCGGCAGGTCGGCGGTCGCTGCACTGGCGAAGGGCGACGGGCCCGAAGGCCCGGTGGTGAGTGCCGATCTCCGGATCCCTGAACCGGACCAACGGGTCCCGGGCGTGGTCTACGCGACTGCCGACGTGACCGACCGGGGCGCGATCGGTGACCTGATCGGGGAGCACGGGGTAGGGACGGTCGTCCACCTCGCTTCGATCGTCAACCCCGGGCGCGACACGACTCCCGAGCGTGAATACGAGGTCGACGTCGAGGGCTCCCGGAACGTGCTCGAAGCCTCGGTCGAGCACGGGGTGAGAAGGATTGTCATCTCCTCGAGCGGGGCCGCCTACGGCTACCACGCCGACAGTCCGGTGCCACTCGTAGAGACCGACCCGATAAGGGGCAACCGGGCCTTCCCATACTCCTTCCACAAGCGCCTGGTCGAGGAGATGCTGGCCGGATACCGCGAGAGCAACCCCGAGCTCGAGCAGGTCGTACTTCGGATCGGGACGATCCTGGGGGAGACGGTCGACAACCAGATCACGGCCCTGTTCAGGCGGGACCGCCTGCTCAAGGTTCGTGGCTCGGAAACTCCATTCGTCTTCATCTGGGACGAAGACGTCGCCGCGATCATCGCCCGGGCGGCCGGCTCGGGGCCGCCCGGGATCTACAACGTCGCGGGCGACGGCACGGTGCCCCTCGATCTGATCGCCGGGGAGTTGGGGAAGCCGACGATTGCGCTTCCGGCCTGGCTGATCAAGACCGCCCTCCTGGTCGGTCACCGGCTCGGCAGGACGCCACATGGGCCGGCCCAGGTCGATTTCCTCCGCTACCGCCCGGTGCTCGACAACACCCGGCTCAAAGAAGTCTTCGGCTACACCCCGAAGATGACCAGCCTCGAGGCGTTCACGGCCTGGCGCGAGGCCCAGGGCCTCTGAGCCCCGTCCCGGCCCCTAGACTCAGCCGTCGGACGGGGCGTGGCGCAGCCTGGTAGCGCACCTGCTTTGGGAGCAGGGGGTCGCCGGTTCAAATCCGGCCGCCCCGATTCGTGGTCTGTTCAGGCCGTTTCCGAGTCTGCTTCGGCCGGGGACTCGAAGGCGTCGTCGGCGACCTTCTCAGGCGCGCGCCCCCTGGGGACGAAGACGAGGGAGAAGAGGAACATCACCGCCATCGCCCCGGCGATCACGAAAAAGACGGTCGAGGTCGAGGCGGCGTAGGCGTTCTGGATCGCCTCGAGGACCTTCTCCCCATTCGCCCCGGACGGTCCACCCTCGGGGCCGCCGCCACCTACGACCTGTGAGGCGATCCGGTCGGCGACCGCCTTCGGGATCCCGACATCGCCCAGCTTGTCCTCCAGGTTCAGCCGATTCTGGGTGATCAGGATCGTGCCGAGAACGGCCATTCCGAGGCTCGCTCCGTAGTTCCGGACGGTCTGGGTGATCCCGGTCGCCTCGCCGTAGCTGGTGGCCGGCGCCCGGTTGATCGCGTCGGTGTTCGAGGGGGCGAGCACCATCCCCATCCCGAACCCGGACATGATGATCCAGGGGGTCTGGGCCGACCAGGAGAGGTCGGTCAGGCTGCTTCCCCAGAGGTAGAAGCCGACCGCCGCGATCGCACCCCCGGCGACCACCGCAGGTCTGGCCCCGACCTTGTCGAGTATCCGACCGCCGACCTGGGCTGCTACGGCGAATCCGATGAAGAAGGTGAGGATGTAGAGGCCGGCATTCGAAGGACTCTCCCCGAGCGAGAGCTGGGCGTAGGTCGAGGTGAAGAAGAAGAGCGGGATGAAGCCGAAGGAGAGGATGAACAGGACGACGTTCTGGGACGAGAAGGCCCGGTCGGTGAAGATCCTTATTCGGAGGAGCGGATCCTCGACCTTGAGCTCCCGCAGTACGAAAGCGACCAGGAGCAGGCTTCCCACGACGATCGAGCCGATCGTCATCCAGGAGCCCCAGCCCCAGACGCTCGACTGCTGGAGTCCGAGGACCGAGAGCGCCATCCCGCCGGTCACAAGCAAGGCACCCGGGATGTCGATCGGGGAGGGCTTTCGGGTGTCGGACGGCTTCGAGTAGGCGATCAGCACCAGGGCGATCAACGCGATCGGCACGTTGACCCAGAAGATCGCCCGCCAGTCGATCGTGGTCAGGTAGCCACCGGCGAGCGGTCCGATCGAGGTGAGCGCCCCGGTGATCCCGAAGAAGATCGCCAGGGCCTGGCCGCGCTTGTGGACCTCGAAGGAGCCGATCACCAGCGCAAGGGCGGCCGGGATCATCATCGCCGCGCCGACCCCCTGGATCGCCCGGAAGACGACGATCCAGGCCTCCGCGTAGGAAGTGACCGGGGTCAGGCCGCAGAGGGCCGAGGCGATTGCGAAGGTTGCAACCCCGATCGTCACCATCCGTCGGCTACCCATCGTGTCGGCCAGCCTGCCGCCGAGTGCGAAAGTGGCCGAGAGGGCCAGAAGGTAGGCGTTGACCACCCACTGGACGCCCGTCTCGCTCAGGTCCAGGTTCTGCTCGAGGTCTGGGATCGCGATCGAGACGATCGTTTGGTCGATGAAGGTCATCCCGACCGCGAAGACCATCGCGGCCAGGACCCATGCGCCCCCTCTTCCCGATCCTCCACCCACTGGCGGATCAGGATACTCCGATCCAGGGGCGGATCACCCGGCCGGGATCGCCCCGGTGCTACGGTCGGAAGCGAGTTGTGGCGAGTCCGCGGAGGAGTGTCCGTGGGGAAAGGAGACGGGAATGGATTCCGGACGGCTCGATGGACGAGTCGCCCTGGTGACCGGGGCGGCCAGCGGCATAGGCAAGGCGACCTCCCAAAGGCTCGCCTCCGAGGGCGCCGCGGTCGTCGTTACCGACCTCCAGGACGGGGCTGGCGAGGCAGTCGCATCGGGAATAAGGGATGACGGCGGCAGGGCGATCTTCGTCCACCACGACGTCTCGGAGGAGGCCGGCTGGGAAGCGGCCCTTCAGGCCACCAAAGAGGAATTCGGACGGCTCGACGTCCTGGTCAACAACGCCGGAATCGGTGACACGGCGCCGATCGAGGAGACCGACCTCGACGAGTATGAGAGGACGATCGCGGTCGACCAGACCGGGGTCTTCCTCGGGATGAAGCTGGCCGCCCCGATGCTCATCGATTCGGGTCACGGCTCGATCATCAACGTCAGTTCGATCTTCGGCACGACTGGTGGGTTCGGGGCCTCGCCCGCCTACCACGCGGCAAAGGGTGCCGTTACCACCTTGACCAAGAACGCCGCCCTCCACTGGGCTGCCGAGGGGATTCGGGTCAACTCGATCCACCCCGGATTCATCGACACGCCCCTGCTCGAACAGGCCAAGGGAACGCCCTTCGAGGAGTTACTGGTCTCGACCACGCCGATGGCCAGGCTCGGAAGGCCGGAGGAGGTTGCCGCCGCGATCGCCTACCTTGCCGGCGACGATGCCTCCTTCGTCACCGGTACCGAGCTCTATGTGGACGGCGGCTATACGGCTCGCTGACCGGGTGACCCGCCAGCCGAATCCATAAGATCGCCGCTTGATGGAGGAGGGAGTCGAGAAACAGGGACTGGCCGTACCCGGGGTCAGGGAGGACGCCCAGCGCGCCTTCCTCGCCAAGGTCTTCGGATGGATGTTCCTCGGCCTCCTGGTGACTGCCGGGATCGCGGCCTGGTTCAGCCAGACGGTCGACATGGCGACCTTTGTCGCCGACAACCCCTTCGTCCTGATCGGCACGGTAATCGCCCAGCTCGTCCTGGTGATCGCCCTGGTGGCGATGGTCAACCGGATTTCGCCGGCGCTCGCCACGGCGATGTTCCTCCTCTACTCGGGCCTGACCGGATTCCTCTTCTCGATGATCGTCTCGGCTTACACCCCCGGGTCGATCGCCTCGACCTTCGCGATCACTGCCGGGATGTTCGGGGCAATGGCGATCTACGGCTTCGTCACCAAGAGGGACCTCTCCTCGCTGGGCGCAATCCTCTTCATGGGACTGATCGGATTCATCATCGGATCGATCGTCAACCTGATCTGGTTCAACGAGACGATCTACTGGGTCCTTACCGGCATCGGGATCCTGATCTTCTGCGGGCTGACCGCCTACGACATGCAGAAGTTGAAGGAGATCGGTGCGGGGGAAATGGATGAGGAGGCTTCCGACCGGGCGGCGATCGTCGGCGCCCTGGCCCTCTACCTCGACTTCATCAACCTCTTCCTGCTGTTGCTGCGGGTCTTCGGCAGCTCGAGGTAAGTACCTAGCGGTCCTCGGCCGGCCAGGGCCAGGTGACCGCATCCGAGATTTGTTCCGGGGTCGGCTCCAGCGGTTCGCCAGGCAGCGGCGCCAGTACGTCCGACTCATCGATCGGGGGCGCCTTGGGCGCCTTGACCAGGCAGTCGCGGCCCTTCACCGGGCCGTCGGGCTCCCAGTCGGGCGGGAAGGCCTCGGCCAGCGCGTCGGCGATCATCCTCGCCCGGTTGGCGTAGCCCTCCGAGGTGAAGTGGATCCCGTCGGTTACGAACCAGTCCTCCCTCACCTGGTCGTACCAGTCGTAGATCCGCATGTTTGGCCAGGAGGGGCAGGCATCGAGCAGCGCCCGGTTCCAGCCCTCCATGTTCGCGGCGTCATACGGGGTGCCGGAGACGATCGACTTGACGTTCACCCAGAGCACCGGGTCGCCGTCGGCGACCTCCATCATCGTGTTGATCCTGGTCCTCTCGCTGATCGTCGAGCCGACCGCTACGTTGGCCGACTCGTTGGTCCCGAGGGCGAGGATCCAGCAGCCGTCGAAGCCGTCGTCCCGGATCAGTTGGGCCGCCTCCTCGGCGTTCAGCTGGCCCTCGACTTTCTCGACGATCGAGCGGGCCCCGTCTATGTCGATCTGCTGGGTCTCGATCCCCTTCTCGGCCAGGAGGGCGTCGATCCTCTGCTCGGGACGGGGCAGGTAGTCGGGGGAGAGCAGGCCGACCGAGGTCGAGTCCCCGATGTAGGCAACCTCGGCACAGGCCGTGTCCCCGTCGGCTACCGGTTCGCCCGAGCCGGTGCGGGTCGTCGAGACGGCCTGCTCGAGCTCCCTCGCCTTCTCGGCCTCGGCGGAGGCGGTCACGGCGAGCGGGGCGACCGGCCCCGACGGGGTAAGCCCGGCCAGGCTCAGGAAGGCGAGCAGGCCTACGACGATCGAGACCCCGGCGACGATCCGTCCCTTGAGGGACCAGTCCGGCATTCGTTTTTCCCGGATCGCGCCGGTGATCTTCCTCAACCAGGGGCCCATGGCACCGTGCCGGATCGGGTCTTCGACGAACTTCCAGGAGAGCGCCGCGATGACGAAGACGGCCCCCACCTGGATCAGTGCCCTCAAGGGGTCCAATCCCTGGCTCTCGGGTGGCGTGGTCAAGCCGATGATCGGCAGTTGCCAGAGGTAGATTCCGTAGGAGCGCACCCCGATCCACCGAAGCGGCAGGATTCCCATCACGACCCCCAGCCGGGAGGCCGGGTGGGCCAGGACCGCGACCACGACCACGGTCGCGATGGTCAGCATGACCAGTCCCCCTCGGTATATGAAGGGGGAGTAGTCGTCGGTCGCCCAGATCAGGAGGGCGATTACGAGAAGTCCACCGATCCCCGCAATATCGAGCAGGTTCCGGGCCTTCTCGGAGATCGTCTTGGTCAGGAGCCGGCTAGGCCAGACCATCGCCAGCGCTGCCCCGAACAGGAGTCCGAAGGCGCGGGTGTCAGTTCCCTCGTAGACCCGGGTCGTGTCGAAGCCCGGCTTGTAGAGGATCAGCATCAGGACCACCGAGACGAGTCCCAGGCCGAGGGTGGCCAGGGCGAGGGCAGGCTGGGTGTCCTGTCGCTTGCCGTTCCTGGTGCCCTTGAAAAGCCAGAGTCCCCCCAGGAGCAGCCAGGGCCAGACGATGTAGAACTGCTCCTCGACTGCAAGCGACCAGAGGTGGCTGAGCGGCGAGACCGGCCCGAACCGCTCGAAGTACGAGGTGTCCTGGAAGATCATCCACCAGTTGCTGACGAAGAGCGATGAGGCGATTGCCTCGCCCCTCAGCTGATCCAGTCGCTCGGGGTCGGCGATCCAGACCCAGGCCAGAACGACGACCAACATCAGGAAGAGGGCCGGAAGGAGGCGCCTCGCCCTGGCCAGCCAGAAGTAGCCGAGTTTGAGGTTGTGGCTGACCCATCGCGAGAGCAGGAGGTCGGTGATCAAG